>CAXDNE010000190.1:0-14697 GCA_963990595.1 uncultured Methylobacterium sp. | reverse complement strand
CGGCCGCTCGCGGCGGCGTCGTCAGAACGGCCGGTCGTCCGGCAGCCGTGCCGCGGCCATCTCGTCGGGCGTCGGGTCGCGGTGGATGACGATCCCGTCCGAGCGGTCCGCCGCGATCAGCCCGAGGCGGGCGAACCCGTCGAGCCAGCCATCCATCGGCCAGAGGCCGTGCCGGGCCTGGAAGCGCGCGGCGTTGGCGACGATGTCGCGGAAATGCTGCAGCGGCGGGTCGTAGCCCGGGTGATGCTGGTGATAGGCCCGGGGCCCCCCGAGGAACAGGATCGGCACCCCGGCCCCCTCCGCCCGGAACGCGAGATCGGTGTCCTCCGCGCCGTAGCCCGAGAAGGTCTCGTCGAACCCGCCGAGGCGGTCATAGGTCGCCGCGCGCACCGCGAAGGCCAGCGACCAGAACAGGCCGGGCTGCGGTGCCCGCGCCACCGTGCCGGCGGGCGGGAAGACCCGCACCGGGTGCGGCCGGCCGAGCCGCTCCAGATCCTGTTCGCGCCACCCATCCGTGACCGCTCCGGCCGGCAGGTACCCGATCTCGCAGCAGATCAGGCCGTCATGCTCCGCCACCGCCCGCGCGAGGCCGCTCACCAGCCTGGCCGAGGGGATGCAATCCACGTCGAGGAAGACCAGCGTATCGGCCCGGGCCGCCCGGCGCCCGGCATTGCGCGCCGCGGCCAGCGGCAGGCCGGCATGCGGGAACGGGACGCGCTCCACCGGGAAGGGCAAAGCCGGGAACGGCGCCGTGTCGCCGCCGATCTCGACGACGATGCAGGAATCGGGCGGCGCACCCCGGCCGAGACCTTCGAGCAGGCGGGTGAGATGCGCCCGCCGGCCCTTGTTGAGGGTGATGACCGCGACGCTCACGCGGGGCCTCCGGCGCGCAGGATGTCGATCCGGTAATCGGGCGTCTGCGCCTGGTGCAGCACGTGGGCGAAGGGTGCGGCGAGCCGGATGAAGCCCTCGGCGGCGGCGTCGCCGGAGAGCGGATAATCGGTCTCGCCGAGCCAGTGCACGAGCACGAGGTCGCCGTCGGGCTCGATCGTCTCGCCGGCGCGCCGCACGAGGTCGGCAAAATCCGCCGGCGCCAGGAAGTACAGGAACTCGGCCAGGACGATCAGGTCGAACCGCTCCGCCGGCCAGTCCGCCGGCATCGCCCCCTGCCGGATCTCGACCTGGGGGCGGTCCGCGCAGCGGGCCCGGGCGGCCTCCACGGCGGCCGGGACCAGATCGGTGGCGAGGAGCCGGTCGCAGCGCTCGGAGAGGGCGCGGGTGAAGACGCCGATCGAGCAGGCCGGCTCGAAGGCGGCCCGGTAGCGCGCCCGCGGCAGTGCCGCCAGGGTCGCCGCGTACTTGTCGCGCTCGTAGGACGAGGTGGTGAAGCGCCAGGGGTCCGGGTCGCTGGCGTAGATGCCGAGGAAGTAATCCTCCGGCAGGGTCTGCGTCCGCCGGGTCACGCCGGCACCGCGACGAAGCGCTCGTAGGGACCGCAGAGCCGGTCGATCATGGCGGGCTCCAGCCGGAAGCCCTCGGGATCGTCCGAGATCAGGTCGGTGGTCTGCGATTCGTGGGCCGCCACGGCGCGCGCCTTGGTCTCGCGCTGCGCCGAGACGTCGAGGCGCAGGCCCGTCGGCGCGGGGCCGACCTCGGTCTCGGGCGGCAGGGTCCACCCCCAGACCGGGTACTCGTAGACCCGCACGCCCGGCATCCGCGCGCGGGCCAGGGCGACGATCGCGGCCGCCGCCTTGTGATCGCAATGGGGATCGTGGCGCCACGTGACGAAGACCGCGCCGGCCTCGCAGGCCGCGGCGACCCGGGCCACCGCCTCCGCCGCGGACTCGGCGGCCGGCCCGTCGCTCGGCACATGCGCGTCGGGCAGGCGCAGGAACGTCACGTCCTCCGCCGCGAGGCCGAGGATCCCGACCGCCCGCAGGGTCTCGGCCTCCCGCAGGGCGCGCAGGGCCTCGGGCGGGTAGAGGCGGGAATGCGTGTGCGAGCCGCAGCCGTCGCTGACCACGACGAGGCGCACGCGCCGCCCGGCCGCGCGCGCCGCCGCGATCAGCCCGCCGCAGCCCAGGCTCTCGTCGTCGGGATGGGGCGCGACGACCACGAGGCCGCCGGGCCCGACCAGGTCGTCGAGACTCGACAGGGGGAGCGCGTCGGCGGCCGCGAGAAAGGCATCGGCGCGCATCAGCGGGCCGCCTTCCCGGCGGGGACGGGCGCGGAACGCCGCGCGTTCCGGATCTCACGAGGGAGGGAATCGGTCACGGATCGCTCCAGGGACGGCGGGCGGGTCGAACGGCCCCGCTATCGACCCGAGCGCCTGAACGCGCCATGAGCGGCGCGCCCGGGATCGGCGCGAGGGGCTACCGGTCGTTCTCGGTGGTGAGCGCGTCGGGGCGCGTGCCCTCGTCGGCGCCGGGCCGGGCCGCGAGATGGACGCCGGGCGTCGGCGCGTCGCTGAAGACCGCCCCGGCCGTGCAGAGCGCGCTTCGCAGGGCCTCGATCTGCCCGCTCGGCGGGTCGCCGTAGCCGCGCTCGAAGTCGCGCACGACCCGCTCGTCGATGCCGACCTTGGCGGCGAGATCGGCTTCCGACCATCCGAGAAGGCCGCGGGCCGCACGCGATTGCGCCGGGCTCATCGCGCACGCGCTCGTCCCGCTCTGCGCACCCTCGTCCGATCCTGCCAAGGTCGCTCTCCTCATCCGCGATGATCAACAACGGCGGCCGTCACGGATCGTTTCCGACGGGTGTCGAGAAGCATGACCATAATTGTGCTGAAATCCTGTCGCATCCGCCAGGGCGCATGGATTCGGAACGGCCTCCCGCGAGGCCGGCCCGCGCGGCAGGCGCCGCGCCTTCCGGATCTGGGATGACCTGAGCGCGGAGCGCGCGAGATGGGGACTGGACGATGAGAGGGGTGCTGATCGCGACCTTGGCCTGTGCCGTGCTGGCTATGGACCTATCCGCGGCGACGCAGGCGCAGGCCCAGATGGGCGGATCCCCGACGGGCTTCGGCCGGGGCAACCGCCGTCCCGGCGGCGAGGACGAGAAGAAGCCCCAGTACGTGCCGGGGGCCAAGGCCAGCGAGAAGATGTTCCCGCTGGACTCGACTTGGACGGCGGTGAGCCTCAACGGCAAGCCGTTCCCCGGCGCCGACCGTCCGAGCTTCATCATCGACAAGCAGTACCGTGCGCGCGGTTACGGCGGCTGCAACACCTTCGCGGCCACCGCCTTCCCGCTCAAGGAGCAGCACATCGCGGTGGGGCCGCTCGCCCTGACCAAGAAGAGCTGCGACAAGGGTTTGGCGGCTTCCGAGCAGGCCTTCTTCGTCGCCCTGCGCACCTCGGCCGTGTGGGACCTGGTCGGCTCGCAGCTGGTCCTGAAGAGCCCCAACGGCGAGCTGAAGTTCGACCGCGCCCTTTAAGGCGCGGTTCACCACGCCGCGCGAAGGCGGCCGGTGATTCAGAAGGTCTTGAGGGGCACCGGGCCTAACTCCTTCGGGAGCGGAGAGGCCAGGGATGCCAGTCGGGATCGGTATCGGGCGCGGGGAACCCCCGCGCCCCCACAGAGCGCGGACCTTGCGCTTCTCGGGGCCTGCGGGATTCCATCCTGGCGCCTTGTGGCTCGCCACCCTCGCGCCGGTCCTGGCGACCCTCCTTCTGGTCGCCCGCCTCGCTTCCTGACCGTGTCCCGATCGCGGAGGGGCGCGCGGCTCTAAAGTCCCGTCACTCGGAGCCCCGGCGCTCCGGGGCCGCGCCGGTCCCGCAGGCGCCGCCGGTTTCGGCCGGGCTGCGGCCGTTGCGCGTCACCGGCGGGAACAGCGTCGCGAGGCCTGCGGCGACACCGTACAGGACGGGATCGGCGCTGGGTCCCGCCCGGGGCGGGTGAAGATCACTCTTCAGCATGGTGCGCCTGCGGGCATCGCGCGCGTTCGCAAGCATTCGTCCGCGTCCCCGTGTCAGCAACTCGGTTGTTCGAGAAGGTCCAATGCTCCGCGCCGGGTTCGGTTGCCGCGGGCCGTCGGAATCTTTCTTGTTGAGAACTGCTGATCTGCCTGCGGGGTCGAGCCCGGCCGGGACGTGAACTCAGCCGCGGCTCCGAAGGACGACCGCAGGCCGCCGGTCGCGGGCGGGGCAGGAAGCCGGAACAACGCTGATGATTGCGGCGCTCGGGCAGCGCGCCCGGCAGTTCTGGGCCGCCTCGATCTGATCGCGGCCGCAGGAATCGGCGAAACAGAACGTCCCGAGATCCTCGCAGGTCGCCCGGAACCTGCTCAGCGGCGGCGCCTCGCGCAGATCCGCCGCCGACGCACTCTGGATCAGCAGAAGCCCCATCAGGCCGATCGATACCGAGAGCCGCACCATCTCTGTCCCGAATCCGCATCTCGCCCGCGTGTCGGGCAGCCTAGCATTGGCAGCGCGGACGCGCCGTGCCATTCCCGCGACAGGCGATGATCATCGCCGGCTTCGATCCCAGGCCGCGCCGGCTGTCGGCGCGGTCCGCCCCCGCCCCGACGAGAGCCCGCCATGCCGCTCTACGCCCTCGACGATCACGTCCCGGTTGTCGCCGATCCCGACCGGGTCTGGATCGCGCCGGACGCGCAGGTGATCGGCCGCGTCCATCTCGGCCTCGATGTCGGGATCTGGTTCGGCGCGGCCCTGCGCGGCGACAACGAGCCGATCCGCATCGGCGACCGCACCAACGTCCAGGAGGGGGTGATCATGCATGTCGACCCCGGCTTTCCGCTCAGCATCGGGGAAGAGGTGACGGTGGGCCACGGGGCGATCGTCCACGGCTGCACGATCGGCGACGGCAGCCTCATCGGCATGGGCGCGACGGTGCTCAACGGGGCCGTGATCGGCCGCGGCTGCCTCGTCGGCGCCAACGCCCTGGTCACCGAGGGCAAGACCTTCCCGGATCACAGCCTGATCGTCGGGGCGCCGGCCAAGGCCGTACGGACCCTCGACGAGGCGGCCATCGAAGGATTGCGGCAGGCTGCCCTGCGCTACGTGGAGAATGCCCGGCGCTACCGGGCCGGGCTGCGCCGCATCGACGGCTGAGCGAGAGCGGCCGCCCCCGACGGAGGCGGCGGCCGGATCCGCTTACTTCTTGGCCTTGCCGCGCTCGATCGCCTCTTCGATCAGCCGGTGGGCCTCCTCCTTGTCGCCCCAGCGGACGAACTTGACCCACTTGCCGGGCTCCAGATCCTTGTAGTGCTCGAAGAAGTGCTGGATCTGGTGGATCGTGATCTCGGGCAGGTCGGTGTAGTTCTCGACCCGGTCGTAGCGCTTGGTCAGGTGGCGGGAGGGGACCGCGATGATCTTCTCGTCCTCGCCGCCCTCGTCCTGCATCACCATCACGCCCACGGGGCGGGCGCTGATGATCGCGCCCGGCACCACGGCGCGGGTGTTGGCCACCAGCACGTCGCAGGGGTCGCCGTCGCCCGACAGGGTGTGGGGGATGAAGCCGTAATTCCCCGGGTAGAACATCGGCGTGTAGAGGAAGCGGTCGACGACCAGCGCGCCGGATTCCTTGTCCATCTCGTACTTGATCGGCTCGCCGCCGAGCGGCACCTCGACAATCACGTTGACGTCGTGCGGCGGCTTCTTGCCGAGCGGGATGGCGTCGATCTTCATGGTCTGTCGGTTCCGGAACGCGGGCTGCTCCGCTTCCCCGCCGTCTTAGAGACTAGACCCGGCGATGCAAATCTGAATTGGGCGCAAGCCGGCAACGCGGGCTGGAAAACGTCAGCCGAACAAGTACCCGACCTTGGGCAGCGGGATGCCCGCCACCCGGTCCAACACCCGCGGGCCGGCCCGCCCGCCGAGCCCTTCGTAGAAGGCGCCGGCGCGGGCGTTGTCCTCCAGGCTCCAGACCCCGAGCCGGGTCAGGCCGTGATCCGCGAGATCGTTGCGCACCGCCCGGAAGAGGCGCCGGCCCAGGCCGAGGCCCTGATATTCCGGGAGGAGGTAGAGTTCGTCGATCTCGGCCTCCGAGCCGAGCGCGCGGCTGCGCGTGCGCCCGTAGGCCGCGTAGCCGACCACGAGGTCGCCCGTCTCCACCACCGCGATGGGCCGCCCGCGGCGCAGGGTGCCGCGCCACCACGCGCGGTCGCGCCCGGCGATCAGGCGCTCCAGGGCCACGCCCGGGATGATCCCGCGATAGGCCTCGCGCCACGACGCATCGAACACCTTGGACAAGCCGCCGAGATCGGACTCGCGGGCCCGGCGGATGCTCGTGGTGCGCGTGCTCATGGGCTTCCGGCCTCCCGTGGTCCGACCGGCGGATAACCCGCGCGGTCCGCTCAGGTTCGATGCCGATCCGGGCGGAGTGAAGGCAAGATCGGCGCCGTTTCCCGGGAGGAGGCCGGCCGGTGCGGGACGCAACGATTTGCCGGGCTTCCGGGCGGCTGGTAGAGCCCGCGCTCATTCCCGCGGCAGCATGGCCTTGTTCAACCGCTTCCTCAAGCCCGAGACGCGCTACGCGCGGCGCATGGCGCGGATCGCCCGCTTCGAGCGGCCGATCGCGGGCCCCGGCGACCGGCTGAGGGCCTGGGCCAACATGCTGCTGATGGATCACGGCGTGTTCCGCCTCGCCTATCTCAACCGCCACCGGGTGGGTTCGGGGGCGCTCTGGCGCTCGGCCCAGCCCGGCCCGCACCAGCTCGCGCGGTTCCGCGCCGAGGGTGTGCGGACGATCATCTCCCTGCGCGGCGGGCGCGAGCACGGGTCCTGGCCGCTGCAGCGGGAGGCCTGCGAGCGCCACGGCCTCATCCTGCGGGAATTCGTGCTGCGGTCTCGGGAGGCGCCGGACCGGGACACCATTCTGGGCGCCAAGGACTTCTTCGCGAGCGTCGATTATCCGGCCGTGATGCACTGCAAGTCGGGCGCCGACCGGGCCGGCCTCGCCTCGGCCCTCTACCTGATCCTGCACGAGGGCCGCCCGGTGGCCGAGGCCGCCCGGCAGCTCTCGGCCCGCTACGGCCATCTCCGCTTCGCCAAGACCGGTATCCTCGACGCGTTCTTCGCCCGGTACCTCGTCGAGGGCGAGGCCAGGGGGCTCGACTTCCTGACCTGGGTCGAGACCGTCTACGACCCGGAGGCGCTCAAGCGCGACTTCCGGCCGGGCTTCTGGTCGGATCTGGCGGCGGACCGGGTGCTGCGGCGGGAATAGGCGGGCGCTACTCCGCCGCCGGCCGCGCCGCCTCGCGGAACGGGTGGGCCGGGTAGGTGCCGATCACCCGCAGCTCGCGGGAGAAGAAGCTCAGCTCGTCGAGCGCCCGGCTGAGGCCGGGATCCTCCGGATGGCCGTCCACCTCGGCGTAGAACTGCGTGGCGGTGAACTCGCCGTCCATCATGTAGCTCTCGAGCTTCGACATGTTGACGCCGTTCGTCGCGAAGCCGCCGAGCGCCTTGTAGAGCGCGGCCGGGATGTTGCGGACGCGGAACACGAAGCTCGTCACGCAGGGCTCCGTCCCGGGCGAGACCGGCTCGGGCTCGGGGGAGAACACCACGAAGCGGGTGGTGTTGTGCGCCTCGTCCTCGACGTCGCGCTCCAGGATGTCGAGGCCGTAGACGTCGGCGGCGAGCGCCGGCGCCAGCGCCGCCCGGCTCGGGTCGCCGATCTCGGCAATCTCGCGCGCCGCCCCGGCGGTGTCGCCGGCCACCACCGCCTTCAGCCCCAGGCGGCGGATGATCCGCCGGCACTGGCCGAGCGCGTGGACGTGGCTGTGGACGCTGCGCAGCGCCTCGATCGGCGTCCCGGGCAGCACCATCAACTGGAAGTGGATCGGCAGGAAGTGCTCGGCCACGATGTGCAGCGGCGAGAGCGGGATCAGGTGGTGGATGTCGGCGACGCGGCCGGCGATCGAGTTCTCGATCGGGATCATCGCCCGCTGGGCCCGGCCCTCGGTGACGGCCGCGAAGGCGTCCTCGAAGGTGTTGCAGGGCAGCGGCGTCCAGTCCGGATAGGCCTCCGCGCAGATGATGTGCGAGTTGGCCCCGGGCTCCCCCTGATAGGCGATGGTGCGGTCTGTCATGGCGGCCAGGATTCGTGCGTTCAGTTCAGGCGCCGGCCCTGGAGCAGCGCCCGGGCGCGCTCCAGGTCGGCGGGGGTGTCGACGCCGAGCGGCAGGTCGTCGACGATGGCGGCGTCGATGCGCATGCCGGCTTCCAGCGCCCGCAGCTGCTCCAGCTTCTCCCGGACTTCCAATTCCCCCGGGGGCAGGGCCACGAAGCGGCTCAGCGCCGTGCGCCGGTAGGCGTAGAGGCCGATATGGTGCCAGAGCGGCCCGTCGCCCCAGGGGGCACGGGCGCGGGTGAAGTAGAGGGCCCGCAGCCGCCCGGGGCCGACGGTGTGGCCCACCAGCTTGACCACGTTGGGGTTGTCGGCCTCGTGCGGGTCGGTGATGGGCGCGCAGAGCGTGACGATGTCCACCGTCCGGTCGGCGAGCGGCACGACGGAGGCGCCGATGATCGCCGGGTCGATGGTCGGCAGGTCGCCCTGCACGTTGACGACCACGTCGTGGCGCCCCTCCGGGTCGACGATCTCCAGCGCCTCGGCGAGCCGGTCGGACCCGGACGGGTGGTCGACCCGGGTCATCACCGCGAGGCCGCCGGCCGCCTCCACGGTCCGGGCGATCTCCGCCGTGTCGGTGGCCACCACCACGGGGCCGATGCCGGCCTCCATGGCCCGGCGCCAGACGTGGACGATCATGGCCTCGCCGGCGATGTCGGCGAGCGGCTTGTTCGGCAGGCGGGTCGCCGCGAGGCGGGCCGGGATCAGGACCAGGGGATCGGACATGGAGTTTCGGACCGGGCACGCGAACCGGGGCACGCGCACGCGGCGGCCACGGAAGGAGGCGGGCGGCTGCTTATCAGGCCCGCTCCCGGTTGTCGTCCCCTGCCTCTGGCCGGCGGCCGGGCTGGAGAAAAGATGCCGCTTGGTGACAAGCTGGACAATTCGGTGGAACAATTCTGCGCCGCAGCGCCGCGGAGGCCCCCGCCGGCATTGTCAGGAACCGCCTGGAACGGCTAAGGCAACCTCGAAATCTTCCAATGTCCGGTGCCCGAGCCTGCTCGCCCGAACCAGGCGTGCGATCGGTCCGGGCCGAGTCGCGAGAAGAGCATGAACTCGTTCGAAGTGAACAAAGTCCTGGGCGCCGTGCTTGGCGCCCTGCTGTTCGCGGCTGGATCGGGTTTCGTCGCCGAATTGATCTATCATCCGAGGCCGGCCGGCAAAGCCGGCTACGACCTGCCCGAGCCGCAGCCGGAGGCCGCCGCCGCGGCCCCCGAGGCCAAGGTCGAGCCGATCGCGGTGCGCCTGGCCAGCGCCAATGTCGAGAAGGGTGAGGCCGGCACCAAGGCCTGCCACGCCTGCCACAACTTCGAGAAGGGCGGGCCGAACAAGGTCGGTCCCGACCTGTACGGTGTCGTGGAGCGGCCGAAGGGCTCGCATCCCGGCTTCGAGTACTCGGCGGCCATGAAGGAGAAGGGCGGCGCGTGGACCTACGATGATCTCGACGCGTTCCTCACCAACCCGAAGGGTTACGTGAAGGGCACCAAGATGGCCTTCGCCGGCATCGCCTCGCCGCAGGAGCGTGCCAACGTGATCGCCTACCTGCGCACCAACGCGGACGATCCCAAGCCGCTGCCCGCCGCCGAGAAGAGCGACGCGGCCGCTCCGGCCGCGGCCAAGCCCGCGGACAAGCCCGCCGATAAGGCCGCCGACAAGCCGTCCGCGTCGAAGCCCGCCGCCTCCAAGCCGTCCGACGGCAAGGAGAGCCCGGCCAAGCCGGCCGACACCGAGACCGCCAAGCCGGCCGAGGCGAAGTCGCCCGGCAGCCCCCGCGCGACCGGTGAATCGAGCGACCGCAATGCGCCGTCGCCGCCGGCCAGCGCCCATGACGGCGATCAGCAGGGCACGCCGTCGAGCCTGATCCCCGCGGAGCCAACCGCGCCCGCGTCCCCGGCCGCCAAGGAGCCGCCGGCCCAGGCCAATCCCCAGGCGGTTGACCGCGCGAAGGATCTCGAGGTCGACGGCCCGACCAAGGACCTGAACGCGCCCCTGCCGACCCCGAAGGAGTAGGGGCCGGTCAGGCCTCGGCGCGACGGAAACCGGGACGCCTGACATCCTGCGCGTCAGGCGCGCCCCGGCGGCATGGCTCGGGGCCCGGCCTTTGCCTTAAAGCGGCCGCGACCCGACGTCCGTCCGGGCCGCAGAACCGCGAAGGATCTCCCTTGCCAGTGCGAAGCCCCGATGCGGGGGAGCGCCGGGCGCCCCTGCCGCTGCTCGTCGCCGTGACCATGACGGGAACGGTGGCGCTGCACATCTTCGTGCCGGCGCTCGCCGCCGCCGCCGCCGATCTCGGCACCAACGCGGCCGGGGCACAACTCACCATCACCGTCTACCTGATCGGGCTCGCGGGCGGTCAGCTCCTCTACGGGCCGCTCTCGGACCGCTACGGGCGGCGGCCGATCCTGATCGGCGGGCTCGGCCTCTATCTCGCCGGACTGCTGCTCGCGATCCCCGCGCCGAATATCGGCGTCCTGCTCGTCGCGCGCATCCTGCAATCGCTCGGGGCCTGCGGCTCGCTGGTGATCGGCCGCGCCATGGTGCGCGACGTCTCGACCCGCGAGGACGCGGCCCGGAAGCTCGCGATCCTCACCACCGCGATGACACTCACCCCGGCTCTGGCCCCCGCCATCGGCGGGGTGGTGAACGAGGCCTTCGGCTGGCGGGCCGTGTTCGTGGTGCTCGCCGGCCTCGTCGCCGTGCTGGGCGGCTTGGTGGTGTTCACCCTGCCCGAGACCAACCGGCACAAGGTGGCGCTGCCGGGCTTCGTCGCGGTGCTGGCGGGTTACCTGCGGCTCGTCAGGATCCCGGTCTTCCGCGCCTATCTGGTGGCGGGGGCCTGCGGCGGCACCAGCCTCTACGCGTTCCTGGCGGTGGCGCCGTTCCTGCTCGTCGACCGGCTCGGACGCTCGTCGCAGGAGGTCGGGTTCGACTGCCTGATCGTGGTGTTCGGCATGGTGGGCGGGGCGGTTCTCGCGAGCCGGCTCGCCGCGCGGGTGCCGATCCGCAAGGCGGCGCGGCGCGGCAATCTCCTCTGCATCGCGGCGGCGCTGTCGCTGCTGGTGATCGACCGCACCGGGATGCTCGGCGTCGTCAGCCTGATCGCCCCGCTCTTCGCCTACGCGGTGGGCGTCGGCCTGCTCAGCCCGAACGCGGTCGCCGGTCTGATGAATGTCGATCCGCACGCGGCGGGCTCGGCCTCCAGCCTCTACGGCTTCACGCAGATGACCTTCGGGGCGCTGTTCACGGCCGCGGTTTCCGCCTGGCCGGCGACGTCGGCCACGCCGGTGGCGCTGGCGCTGCTGTCGGCCGGCCTGATCGCCGCGCTGGCGCTCCGCCGGGCGTGAGGCTCGGCCTCCGGCGGCCGCGCCGCGGAAGCGCGATTTCGGAACGGTCCCGGCGGGTCGGGCATTGAGGGGCCCTAACCCAGAGGAGACATGCCATGCAGCGCTTGCCGATCATCGTCCTCGCCACGCTGGCCCTCGGCGGGACCGCCTTCGCGGCCGAGCAGGGGGCGTCGTCCCGGACACCGGGTCACGAGATGCAGGAGCATGGGAGCAAGGCGGGCAGCCCCGGCGCGTCCGGCTATGCCCCGGGCCACGAGATGAAGTCCGGCACCTCGAATACGACCGGCTCGACGTCGCGGACGGGCGGCTCGGGAACCGGCATGTCCGGCACGTCCGGGGCCTCCGGCACGTCCGCGACCAGCGGATCCGGCACCCGCCGCTAAGCGCGCCCCGGTTCGCCCTGCCGGATCGGCCGATCCGGCAGGGCGGCCCTCTACGTCGCGCGGTCCGGACTTCCCGCACGCACGGCCTCGACGAGGCCCGCCACGCGGTCCCGGAATCCCGCTTCCAGTTCCAGCCACAGGAGGCGCGCCGGGTCGACCGGCCCCGGCAGGATTAGGCGTCCGGGCAAGACCGGGACGAACCCGAAACGGGCATAATAGGGTGCGTCGCCCACCAGGATCACCAGACCCTCGCCCGCCTGACGGGCGGCCTCGATCGCCGCGCGCGTCAGGGAACTGCCGATCCCGCGGCCCTCGAAGCTCGGATCCACCGCCAGCGGACCGAGCATCACGAAGGGCGTCGGCCCGGTCCGCACCGGGCCCATCCGCACCGAGCCGACCAGGAAGCTGCCCACCGAGGCGGTGACGCCGAGATCCATCCGCTCGGCCGCGCCCTCGCGCAGGCGGTAGGCGGTACGGGCGAAGCGGCCGGGACCGAAGGCCCGGGCCTGGAGGCGCTCGATGGCGGGGCCATCCTCCGGCCGCTCGGGCCGGATGACGAGGGACAATTCGGTCACGGGGTGCTCGCGGAACAGACGGTCGCCGCGTAGCAGCGTCGGCCCGGACCCGCAAACGGCCCTGCTACTCCGCCGCCGCCAGCGCGGACCGCCCGCCGCCCTGCGTCAGCTTCAGGAAGCCGAGCGCCGAGAGCCAGATCACCGCCCCGCAGGCGGAGGCGGCGCCGAGCACCAGCCCGAAGCCGCCCCGGTCATGCAGGAGCGCGATGGCCGGCACCACGAAGCCGCTGGCGGTGAAGCCCACGAAGTAGCGCACGCTGTAGGCTCGCGCCCGGTAGGCGGGCGGCACGTAGCGGGCGATCATCGCGTCGTTGATCACGACCTGCCCGTAGATCGCCGTCATGGCCAGCACGAGCCCGACGAGCAGCGGCAGGCCTGAGGTGACGGACGCGATCCCGAGCCCCACGGGCTGCAGCACCGAGAGCGCCACGAACAGGGACGGCAGGCTGTAGCGGTCGATGAGGCGGCCCATCGCGAGCTGCATCAGGGCGCCGAACAGGAACACCAGCGTCGCGAGCGAGCCGGTGAGCGCCAGCGGCAGCGCTTGGCCGACGCCCTCGTCGATCACCTTGGGCAGGCTGATCGTCGTCAGGTTGAAGGTCAGGCCGCCGGCAAAGATCGAGAGCGCGAACATCGCCATCAGCGCCCAGGGCCGGGTCACCGGGATCACCGCCGCGCCCCCGGCCTTCTTGCCCGCGGCCTCGCCGTCGCCCGGCACCAGCGCCAAGAAGGCGGCCCCGCAGGCGAGACAGACGAGGCCCGGCACCACGAAGGCGGCGCGCCAGCCGATGGTGGCGGCGAGCAGCGCGGTGACGCCGGAGGCCGAGGCCGCGCCGAAATTGCCCCAGACGCCGTTGATGCCGAGGTCGCGCCCGAGCCGGCGGGCATGGGTGACCAGCATGGTCGAGCCGACCGGGTGGTAGATCGCCGAGGCGAGGCCGAGCACGCAGAGCCAGAGGGCGAAGCTCAGCGGCGTCGAGGCGCTCGCCACGCCGAGGCAGGACAGCCCGTAGCCGAGGAAGAAGATCGCCAGCATGTTGCGGCGTCCGAACCGGTCCGCGAGCCAGCCCATCGGCAGGGAGCACAGGCCGAAGGCCACGAAGGCGCCGGTGGCGAGCCCGATCAGCTCGCCGTAGCCGAGCCCCGTCTGGGCCGCGATGGCGATGACCGCGGTCGGGTAGATCAGCAGCACGAAATGGTCGAGGGCGTGCGCGACGTTGACGAAGCGCAGGGTGCGGCGGGACAGCGTATCCGAATCCATCGCGGCGTATCCTCCGGGATCCGACGCTGATAGCGTGACCCGATGGAGGTGTCGGGCCGGATATGTATGGGAACGGGCCAATCTCGCCGGCGGGCGGCGCCCATGCCGGGCGCTCGACCAATGCCGCCGACTATCAGGACGTGCCCCGGCCCGTCGCGGTGATGCCGAAGACCTACGCGGCCGGGATGGTCCTGGACCGGCATTTCCACCCGCGGGCGCAGCTCCTCTACGCGACCGCCGGCCTGATGATGGCGTTCGCGGAGGACGGGACCTGGGTCGTGCCCGAGGGCCATGCGCTGTGGATCCCGCCGCGCCTCCCGCATGCCGTGGCGACCCACGGCGCGGTGGCGATGTGTTCGGCCTATCTCGATCCGGCCGCGGTTGCGTCCGCCCCGCGAAGCTGCCGGGTGATCGCGGTCTCGCCGCTCCTCGCCACGGCGCTGGCCGCGCTGGCGGAAGAGCCGGTTCTCTACGAAGAAGCCGGCCGCGGCGGCCATCTCGCCGCGCTGGTGCTCGACGAGATCGGCCGCGCCCCCGCGACGCCGCTCGCCCTGCCGCTCCCGCGTGACCCGCGCCTGCGCCGGGTCTGCCTCGGGCTGATCGAGGACCCGGCCTCGGAAGACGATCTCGACGCCTGGGCCGACCGCGCCGGGGCGAGCCGACGGACACTGACCCGGGGTTTCCGCGCCGAGACCGGCCTGAGCTTCGGCGACTGGCGGGCGCGGGCGCGGGTGATCCGCGCCCTCGCCCTAGCGGCCGACGGCCGGCCGCCGCGGGCGGTGGCGGCCGCGGTGGGCTACCGGAGCGCCCAGGCCCTCCGCGCCACCGTGGCGCGGGTGCTGGGACCGGAACGCCCCCCGGGTCTGCCGGACTGAGCGCCGCTCAGGCGGCCTGCCGGGCTTCCTCGAACAGATCGTCGGCGGGGCCGAAGAACTCGAACTTGACCCGCTCGGCCGGCACGCCCTGACGCAGCAGCCCGTTCACGAGGTCCCGCAGGAACGGCTTGGGACCGCAGAGATAGTAGGTCGCCTGCGCGTGCGGGGTGTGCT
>CAXDNE010000189.1:0-14712 GCA_963990595.1 uncultured Methylobacterium sp. | reverse complement strand
GCTGTACGATTACGACATCATCCTCCTCGACCTGAACCTGCCCGACATGTCGGGCTACGAGGTGCTGCGCTCTCTGCGCATGGCGAAGGTGAAGACGCCGATCCTCGTCCTGTCCGGCATGAGCAGCATCGAGGACAAGGTTAAAGGCTTGGGCTTCGGCGCCGACGACTACCTCACCAAGCCTTTCCACAAGGACGAGCTTATAGCTCGTATTCAGGCCATCGTGCGCCGCTCGAAGGGCCACGCTCAGTCGATCATCACCATGGGCGACCTGGAGATCGACCTCGATGAGAAAATGGCTGCTGTCGGCGGCAAGCGCGTAGCGCTCACCGGCAAGGAGTACCAGATGCTGGAACTCCTCGCGCTCCGGAAAGGCTCGACGCTCACCAAGGAAATGTTCCTCAACCATCTCTACGGCGGAATGGACGAGCCCGACCTGAAGATCATCGACGTGTTCATCTGCAAGCTGCGCAAGAAGCTCGCGAACGCGTCGGCTGGCAGGAACTACATCGAGACTGTCTGGGGTCGCGGCTACGTGCTGCGTGAAGACGCGCCCGCGATGCGAGCTTTAGCGGGTTGAGGCGCCTCTCTCAGCGTCGGACTGCGATCAGCGCCCAGTTGGAACTCAGTTGCGCAGCGGTTCCGGCTTCTGGCCGTCCGGCAGGATCTCCTTGAGGTGGTCGTGAACCATCTCGGCCGAGAATGGCTTGCCAAGGAAGCACGCGCCCTCCGGCAGATCGCCTAGACCGGGGTGAGCCTGTCCGGAGGCCACCACGATCGAGATATGCGGCCACTGGCGGGCGGTCTCGCGGGCGACGGCGAAGCCATTACGGGAGCCGGGCATATGCACGTCGGTGAACAGCAGGACGATTAGGGCGTGCTGCTCAGCCAGCAACACCATGGCTTTGTCGCCGTCGCTCGCCTCGAAGGTTCGAAAGCCCGCATCCTCCAGGATGTCCATCGCAGCCATACGGATCAAGCCGTCATCATCAACGACGAGGGCATACGGTACTGAGGATGCGTTCGGCTGGGTCATCTCCTAGTAAGCGTTGGCTCATGTAAAAGGTCCCTGGCCCGCGAGGGCTCCATCGCGGGCTGTTGGCTACGACTTACCCCTGCAAGCTCTCGGCGAAGTCGTCCGGAACCTCGCCCCATTGGCCAAGGATCGTGACGCCTTCCAGTTCGCCGGTCTCGTCGTCGGCCACGACCTTCAGCGCCGCCGCACCGGGCATCCGCTTGGCGAGGTTCTCGGCCTTCTTCAGCGCCCCGCTTTCCGTCTGCGCTGGTTCCTGCCGGGCCGGTCGGATGCGCTTCCGGTGCACCTCGAACGGTTGCACGATGTAGCTCGTCCTCATGGCCACGCCTGGGCCCCCTATTGTCCATCAGGCTAATCAGCGCACCGTGCGCACCTCGGTGAACGCGCGCAACAAGACGCGGCGGCCCTTGGTGTCGCGCACGTCCACGAACCAATCCGTCCAGTCCAGGCGGTCGCCGCCAGTCATCAGCGCCAGGGCCACCTTGTCCGCGTGGGCTCGGATGGCTGCCCTGCTCGGCATCCAACATCCGTCCAGGTCGAGTTCCGCGTCGCCGATGCCGACGCAGTGGAAGCGGTAAAGCCGCGCCACATAAGCCCTTTCCGGCCTTAGTCCACACCCGTCCACGCCGTTCGGAGGCGCCGAGCAGATCACGGTTGAACCACGCCCATCGGCGGTGCTTTGTTCCTATTATGTTCTATTTAGAGGCAGCGCCGATGCATCCCCAGCCGCAGCAGACATCTGTGGACGCGCGCCGGACTGAGGCCGAGGCCATCGCCGCGGCCTACCGCCGCCTGCACCGAGGTGACGACCGGGCAGCGCTGCTCGCGGTGATCACGGATGCGCTTGCCGATCTCGACACGGCCGAGTGGCGCATCGAAGCGCAGGCCCGGCAGATCTCCTGCGGTTACGTCCGCGCTGCTACCGCAGGGTGCTGATCCCCGTGTCCGGCCACCGCATTGATGAGCTACTCGTTGGCAGCCCCGATGCCGTTCGCGTGCCCCTAATTGGACAGGCACTGTGCGCGGGCTTCCCGTCGCCCGCTGACGACTTCCTGGATGGGGCGCTCGAACTCCCCCGCTGGCTGGTGCCGAACCCGCCCGCGACGTTCCTGTGGCGGATCTCTGGGTCCTCGATGGAGGCCGCGGGCATCTTCGACCGGGACCTCGCCTGCGTGGACCGCAGCCTGACCGCAGGCCACGGCAGCGTCGTGGTTGCGGCGATCGATGGCCAGATGAGCGTCAAGCGCCTGGAGGTCACCGGCAACGTCGCCCGGCTGGTGTTCTGCAACCCGGACCTGCCCGCCTTCGCCGTCGAGGAACTCGGTGAAGGTGCAATCTGGGGCGTGGTGCGCTTCTCGATCCGCTGGCACGTGGCGCGTGGAAGGTTGTCGTGAGCCGCCCCGCAGCCCGATCCCGCGATCGGATCAGCGTGGGCCGCGCTTACGCGCTCATTGACGGCAACAGCTTCTACTGCTCGTGCGAGCGGGTGTTCGACTTGAAGCTCGCCGCCGTGCCGGTGATCGTGCTCTCGAACAACGACGGGTGCGCTATTGCCCGCACGGCCGAGGCTAAGGCGCTCGGGATCAAGATGGGCGATCCGTACTTCAAGATCCGGGACATGTGCCGCCGCCAGGGCGTGCGGGTGTTCTCCTCGAACTACACCCTGTACGGCGACATCTCGGCCAGGGCCAACGCGGTCTACCGGGGCTTCTCCCCGCGGGTTGAGATCTACTCGATCGATGAGAGCTTCCTAGACCTATCCGACGTGGCGCCCAGCCTCCGGGTCGAACTCGGTCTTGATCTGCGGGCGACCGTTCGGACCTGGACAGGCATTCCGACCTGCGTCGGCATCGGCCCGACGAAGACGCTCGCGAAGCTCGCCAACCACATCGCCAAAAGTGTGCCGGACCTGAATGGCGTGTGCGACCTGACCGACCCGGCCGCCTACGATCACTGGCTCTGCCGCGTGGCCGTGTCGGAGGTCTGGGGTATCGGCCGGGCGTCGCTGGCTAAGTTGGAGGCCATGGGCGTCGAGAGCGTGGCGGACCTGCGCGATCTCGACCCGCGGCCGGTCAGGAAGAGCCTGACAGTGGTGGGTGAGCGGATCATCCACGAACTGCGTGGGACCGCGTGTTTGCCGCTCGATCTCGTACCCGCCCGTCGCAAGGGCTGCGCGGTCACGCGGTCGTTCTCGTCGCGCATCACCGATCGGGCCACCCTAGAGGAGGCAGTGGCCGCTCACGCGACCCGGCTGGGCGAGAAGCTCCGGCGCGAAGGGCTGGGCACCAATCACGTGAGCGTCTTCTACCACACCAGCGAGCACGATCGGGACGACCCGCAGCGCTCGGTCTCGACCACCGTCACCCTGCCGGAGCACACCTCGGACTCGCTCGCGCTGATCAAGGCAGCCCGTCTCGGGGTAGCCAAGACGTGGCGCGAGCCGGGTGAACGGCCGTGGCAGTACAGCAAGGCAGGGATCGTGACGAACGATCTCGTGCCGCTCTCCCACAGCCCGCGAGCGCTAATCGGCGCGCTCGATCGGGAGCGGTCCGGTCCGCTGATGGCGGCGATGGACGCCTGCAACGCCCGATGGGGCCGCGGGGCTGTCGTGCCCGCACGCGCGGGGCTGGTCGAGAAGCGCGACTGGAACACCAAGTTCGAAATGCGCACGCCACGCTACACGACTCGGGTCAACGAACTGCCGGTGGCATATGCCTGATGGAGGGGAACAGGACCGCATAGCGAGCTTCACCACCAGCATAAGCCGTCTGGAGTCTAATTGTCAGCAATGTTGCGGCAGGGCGCGTCCGGTCTTCCGCTCTCAGGTCGCCAGCAGTAACAGTGCCGCGGCACTTGCCCTATGCAGGGGGGCAGGCGATCCGCCCATGGTTGTTCGGGTGCCCGCGCTCACGGCCGCGTGTGTTAACAGCATGTATTCGGAGAGCGGCGATACCCTAGACGATGATGGTGAGACCGCCCCGGATCGACCGCACGTCGTCCGGGACCTCGACCGGGAAATCGTCCCAAGTCGCGCTCAGCGCCAGCCGATCCGCATGCAGGCTCAGGGTACGGCGCGCGTAAATTCCTCCATGGCGCAGACAAGGCGCCGAAGATGGTGTGGGTCCGGCTGAGGGGTCTTTCGGTTCGCCACAGCCCTGATCAACCCGTCGATGAATTTAGAAGCACCGGAATAGGCCAGCGCCCAATCCGGAAAGCGCCGCGTCTCGATCGCGTCATATAAGAATACATCGACAGCTTCATGCCGTGGATCACGACGTATGCTGATCATTAACTCATCTATCCCGGCCCATGGGCCTTCGAGTATCTGTGCGAAGTTATTTTGCGACGCGATAAGCGCGCCAGTAACATTTAGCGCCTCGTTCCTGGCCTGAGACACCTTCACGATGTCTTTAACTTCGGCATTGGTCGCGAGTCTCCGGCTGACGTAGAGAAGCGAACAGTACATTTGAACAGCGAAACTGGTTTTCTCGATCGCGCGTTGACCTACATCAAAACGCACATAGGTTATTACGGCGGTCTCGCCCCTGGCGATCCTCTTTCGCGTCAGGGCCGCCCGTCATCAATCACTTCCACGACACGGCGAGTGCGCGGCTCGACCAGCACGGGATGCCCGTTGATGACCGTGTAGCTGTACTCTGGCAGCGCGAACTCCCGCGGCACGTCGTAGTAGACCAAGCCGTCCTCGGGCAGCACGGTCCCGACCCGCACCGGGCCAGCGAGTGCGACGGATGGGCGGTGTTCGCCTAGCGCGTAGATGCGAAAACGCTCTCGCCGATCAACACCCAGGATCCCGTTGGCGGTGCCCACGGCCGCCCCGATCGCCCCACCGACGATCGCGCCGAGAGGACCGGCCATCTCCTCGCCGCGGGATGCTCCATCCTGGGCGCCTCGCTCCAATCCTTGCGCATGGACAGCCACCGTGAGGCCGAACATGGTCAAGAGCGCGAGAGTGGCTGGGATGCGCATGCGGTATCGTCCTGCTCGGTTGCACGGGTCTTCAGGCAAGCGTCTGAAGGTGCGAAGACCTGCCGGGAAATAGGTCGAGCCTCAGACAGGCGGGACGGCGCCTAATGCACCGTCCCCGCCTTAAGCCGTCGCTCAGGCGGCCTCAGCAAGGGGTGCAGGCGACGGGGCGTCCATGGCGCGCAGATACACGTCGAGCAGCGTCTCCTGCTCATCCCGCTCATCTTTGTCCTGCTTCCGGATCCTGAGGATTTCCTTGAGTACCTTCACGTCCAGACCTTCACCCTTGGCCTCGGCGAAGATTTCCTTCTTCGCCTCCATAAGGTCCTTGATCTCCTCCTCCAGCCGCTCAATGCGCTCGATGATCGAGCAGATGCGCTCGCCTGCGACGGCGACGGTATCGGTGATCTCGGTCTTCTTGGTCATGCGCTGATCCTTGTGACGAGGGGCGCGACCGTGGTGGGTCAGGGTAACCGTGACGTTAAAGGGATAGGGGTCGCGGGACCGGAAGTGTCGGCTTGGCAGGAACTTCAACCGACCCCAAGCCGCCATAGTCGCCGCGATGTGCTCGTCCCGCTCGATCGCAGCAAGCGCCCGGCCGATCTCTTCGACAACACTCAGGCCGCTTCATTCATGCGCCGCATGCGCTGCGAGACCGTGAACCGTCCGGCCGGGTGGACGGTCGAGGAGATCTCGAAGACCTTCCCCTCGGCATCGAGGTAGTGCCGCACGATCCGCAACGCGGGCGTACCGGGTTGCGCACCGAGTGCATCAGCGTGTGAGGCTGGTAGGGCCACCGCGTCTACTTCCTGGCGGATCTCGGCGCTCGTGCGGCCGTGTCGCTGCTCGATCAGCGTGCTGATCAGTACGTCCGGCGACGCGCGAACGATCTCGCCGAGGTCAGAGTAGGCGGGATCGAGATACACGTCCGTCCAGCCGACCGGGGCGCCACCGGGCTGTTTGTCCAGGCGCAGGCTAGAAATCCGGAACCAGCGCGTCCCCGTCTCGCAGCCGAGTTCCGCGGCGAGGTCGGCATCAGCAGTCACTTTGCCAGTCGCCTGCACCTCACGCACGTGGGTCTCGCCGAACTGGATCAGATCCTCCAGCGAGGCGAGCGACTGCCGGTAGCCGCTCGTCGGCGCGACCGCCTCGACCCGCGTCCCGGCCTTCTTGTTCCGCGAGATCAGCCCCTGGTCCTGCAACTGCCGGATCGCCGTGCGCACCGTGTGGCGGCTCGCCCCGTAGTGCTCGCAGAGGTCGAGTTCGGTCGGCAGCAACGATCCCAGAGGGTAGCGACCCGAGGTGATCCCGGCCGTCAGATCCCGCGCCACCTGCGCCCACAGCGTCTCGCCCATCCCACCTACCCGCACGTCTGCAACCTCGTGCACGCCGCCCGTTGACATAATGTCCGGACATGAATTAGCACGGTTAATGTCCGAACATAAACGAGTCGGGCAGGCACCGCCAGGAGGAAATCGTGAGCCGATCGCTGCCCCCCACAGCCACCACTGCCATCGACTCCCTCCTGTTCCGCGACGCCTTCGGCACCCCGGCCATGCGGGCCGTCTTCTCCGACCATGCTCTGATCCAGCGCTACATCGAGGTCGAGATCGCCCTGGCGAAGGCTGAGGCCACCTGTGGTGTCATTCCAACCGAGGCTGCCGAGCAGATCGCCGCGCGCTGCGATTTTGATGCCCTCGACTTCGACCTGCTGCGCCGGGAGACCGACAACGTTGGCTATCCGATCCTGCCGCTCGTGCACCAGCTTGTGCGCCAGTGCGGCGATGCTGGGCGCTTCGTCCACTGGGGCGCGACCACCCAGGACATCATGGACACCGCCAACGTCCTCCAGGTCCGTGCGGGTCTGGAGATCGTCGCGGCCGACATCGCGGAACTGAGGAAGATCCTGGCCGACCTGTCGAAGCGCTACCGCGATACGCCGATGGCGGGCCGCACCCACCTCCAGCAGGCGCTGCCGGTCACCTTCGGCTACAAGACCGCGATCTGGCTCGCCATGCTCGACCGCCACGCCCAGCGCCTGGAGCAGTTAAAGCCCCGCGTGCTGGTCGGTGAGTTCGCGGGCGCGGCAGGCACGCTCGCCTCCCTCGGCAAGGACGGCCTGCGGGTGCAGGAGGCGTTCTGCCGGGAACTCGACCTCGGCGTCCCGGTCTCCACATGGCACGTGGCCCGCGACGGCTTCGCTGAAGTGGTGAACCTGCTGGCGCTGATCACCGGCTCGCTCGGCAAGATCGCGCTGGACATCATGATCATGGCGTCCACCGAGTTCGCTGAGGTCTATGAGCCCTTCGTGACCGGCCGCGGCGCCTCCTCGACCATGCCGCAGAAGCGCAATCCGATCTCGTCCGAACTCATGCTCGCGGCCTCGAAGGGCGTGCGCCAGCAGGCCGGGCTGATGCTCGACGCGATGATCCAGGATTTCGAGCGGGCGACCGGCCCCTGGCACGCCGAGTGGCTGGCCATCCCGGAGAGCTTCGTGCTGACGGCGGGCGCGCTCCATCAGGCGAAGTTCGCGCTTGGCGGCCTGATCGTGGACGAGGCGCGGATGCGCGAGAACCTCGGAATCAGCCGCGGGCTGATCGTCGCTGAAGCTGCGATGATGGCGCTGGCGCCATACACGGGCCGCCAGGAGGCGCACGATCTCGTCTACGCCGCCTGCCGTGTCGTGAACGAGAAGGGCGGGACCCTGGCCGAGGCCCTGGCCGCGGTGCCGGAGGTCACGGCTCACTTCGACCGCGCCGCGATCGACCGGCTGACCGACCCGGCGAACTATCTCGGCGCCGCGCCCGAGATGGTCGATCGCGTCCTAGCCTCCGCGCGCCGCAGCGCCTGAGATCTCCGCACCAGCCCGTATCAATCACCGAACGCACCGAACCGCCGGGCGCTCGCCCAGCGGCAACGAGAGTGCACGTCTTCTCACCGTCTTTTGGAGGAAGCCATGCCCTCAGCCACGACCGGCCCGACTGCGGTGCCGAGCACGACAACACCGACTGCTCCTACGACGCCGAAGAAGAAGTCGGTCTGGACCAACCTCGGGTTCCAGATCGTGGTGGCGATGGTGCTGGGCGCCGCCACGGGCTTCCTGGTCCCCGAAGTCGCCGTCCCGCTGAAGATCCTCGGCGACATCTTCCTGCGCCTGATCAAGACGGCGGTGGCGCCCCTGGTCTTCCTCTGCGTCGTGGTCGGCGTGACCTCCGCGGGCGACTTCAAGCGGGTCGGCAAGGTCGGGCTGATCGCGATGCTCTACTTCGAGATCGTGTCCTCGATCGCGCTGGCGGTCGGCCTGCTCGCGGGCAACCTGCTCGGCGTCGGCAAGGGCATGGCGGACGCGACGAAGGCCACGCTCGCTCAGGGCAAGGCGCCTACGGGTACGGGCGCGCCGCACTCGACGCTCGACTTCATCCTCAACATCTTCCCGGACAACTTCGTCGGCGCCTTCGCCCGAGGCGAGTTGCTCCAGGTGCTGGTGATCGCACTCATCTTCGGCGCGGCGCTGCTGCACCTCCCGGCCGAGAAGCGCGCGCCGATCGAGGCCGGGCTGAACAAGATCTCTGACGTGTTCTTCGAGTTCATCCACCTGATCATGCTCACGGCGCCGATCGGCACCTTCGGAGCAGTGGCCTTCGCCGTGGGATCGAGCGGCACCAACGTGCTGCTGTCGCTGATATACCTGATCCTGAGCTTCTACGCGGTGGTGGTCGTGTTCATCCTCGTGGTGCTCGGGGCGATCTCGGCGCTGTTCCAGGTGAACCTGTTCCAGTTCCTGAACTTCATCCGCGAGGAGATCTACATCGTGCTCGGCACGGCCTCGTCGGAGAGCGTGCTGCCGCGCCTCCTTGAGAAGCTGCCGACCTACGGCTGCTCGCGCCAGTCGGTCGGTCTCGTCTTGCCCACCGGCTACGCGTTCAACCTGGACGGCACCTCGATCTACATGTCGATGGGGGTGATCTTCCTGGCCAACGCCTACCACGTGCCGCTCGGCCTCGGGCAGCAACTCGGCATCCTCGCGGTTATGCTGCTGACCTCGAAGGGCGCGGCCACGGTGTCGGGCGGCAGCTTCGTGGTGTTCGCGGCGACGGTAGCGGCGACCGGCGTGCTGCCGCTGGAGGGCCTGCCGATCCTGTTCGGGGTCTACCGCTTCATGTCGATCGCCATCGCCACCACCAACGTCATCGGCAACAGCGTCGCCACGGTTGTGACCGCCAAGCTCGCGGGTGAGTTCGACCCGGCAATGGCGCGGGAGGCGATGGCCCGCCTTCGGGCGGAGCGTGCGGTAGCGTCATGAAAGACCGCATGCCTCGATCTACCTGTGACTTGGCCAGTGGAGGCCGTATCCTCTTCGGCCCGCAATGCGCAGGGACCCGAAGCATGCCGAGGTTCGGTAACATGGACGCGCAGCCTGCTGTTCGGATCGAGCACGACGCCTTCGGTCCCGTCGAAATACGGGCCGACCGCTATTGGGGCGCCCAGACCCAACGGGCGCTCGGCATCTTCGCGATCGGCGAGGAACGCTTCCCGGCCTGTTTCGTCCGGACCTTCGGATTGCAGAAGCTCGCCGCTGCCCGCGCCAACCGGCGGCTCAAGACGCTGGTCCCGCATCTCGCCGACGCCGTCGAGGCCGCCGCACGAGAGATGTGGGAGGGGCGGTTCGATGATCATTTCCCGTTGAGTATCTGGCAGACCGGCTCAGGCACCCAGACCAACATGAACGCCAACGAGGTGATCGCTAACCGGGCTAACGAGGGCCTGGGGCAGCCCCGCGGCACGCGTCAGCCGATCCACCCCAACGACCACGTCAACCGCTCGCAGTCTTCCAACGACAGCTTCCCCACCGTGATGCACCTCTGCACGGCCTTGGAGTTGCGCGACCGACTGCTGCCGGAACTCCAGAGGCTGCGCGACACACTCGCCGCCAAGGCAGCCGAGTTCGGCAGTGTCGTGAAGATCGGCCGGACCCACCTCATGGACGCGCTGCCGATGACGGTCGGGCAGGCGTTCGACGCTTTCGCGAGGCAGATCGGATTGGGCATCGACCGGATCGAGGCAACGACCCCACGCCTTTACCTGCTCGCGCAGGGCGGCACGGCAATCGGCACGGGTCTCAACGCACCCGAGGGGTTCGATGCAGCCTTCTGTGAAGAGGCCAAAGCGCTGTCCGGGCTGCCCGTCGCCCCGAACCCGAGCAAGTTCGAGAGCATGGGTGCGCACGACTCCCTGGTCGAGGTGTCGGGAGCCCTCAACGTCATCGCGGTCTCGCTGATCAAGATTGCCAACGACATCCGGCTGCTCGGCTCTGGCCCGCGCTGCGGGTTCGGCGAACTCGTGATCCCGGATGACGGCCTTTCCTCATCGATCATGCCGGGCAAGCGCAACCCGACGATCGCCGAGGCACTCACGCAGGTGGCCTTCCAGGTCGTAGGCAACCATGCCACGATCTCGGCGGCCGGGGCGTCCGGCACCTTCGAACTGAACGTCGCCAAGCCGGTCCTGATTTACAACCTGCTGCAATCGATCCGGCTGCTGGCTGACGGCGCGCGCGTGTTCGCCGAGAAGCTCGTCCGCGATATTGGCGTCGATCACGATCGCCTCGCCGGAAACGTCTCGAACGCGCTGCTGCTCGCGACCGCGCTCAACCCCGTGCTCGGCTACGACCGCGTCGCCGAGATCACCCGGAAAGCGATGAGCGAGGGAACAACCCCGCGCGCGGCGGCCATCGCTCTGGGGCTGATCACGGGAGAGGAGTATGACCGCATCGTTGATCCGGTAGCGATGGCCGTGGTCACGGCCTCTGGTCGTGATTGATAGTCGCACCCTGAGCATCCGAGGATCCGCACCGCCCGCCGTGCTGTTTCCGACGACAACCGAAATGGTGGCCCTGGAGACCTTCATGAACGCTGCACCAGACGGTTCTGTCATCCAGCGCGATGCGCCGCGGGCTGATCTCATCGCCTTTGAGATCAAGGACAAGATCACGAAGCCGGACATCGAATGGATGTCCTCGATCACCGACGAGGCGATGCAGGCGCACGGGAAAATCGACATGCTGCTGATCATGTCGAATTATGAAGGCTCAGATCTAGGCGCGAAGTTTGACGGCTACGCGAACGAAGTGAAGGTCCGGTCGGTCGCCCATATCCGCAAGTACGTTGTGGTCGGCGCACCGACGTTTGCTCGCGCGATGATCAAGTTGTCAGGAACGGTCATGCCGGTCGAGACGAAGACGTTCGATCTGTCTGAGGAGGCTGCGGCTTGGAGCTACCTTGCTGAAGCCGGACCGGCTACCGCCTGATCTTCGTCAGACCACGAGCGACTCCAACCACGCGAGGCCCACGTTGAAGAAGCTGCGCGCCTGTACCGAAGTCAGGCGGGCAGCTTCGTCGTGAGATCGAGCAAAGACGTTCACGTGAAAGTCCAGTCCTGTTAGGGCGACCTTTTCGCTTTGATGCGGCGATCAGAGGCACATCCTGACAGGCGACAAGATCGTCCGCGCTGTCAGCGTAGATGTCTTGGTAGATGGCATAGTTAGGGCGCGCAACGATCGGAGGAACATCAAACTGCAAATGCTTGATGGCGTCCGCAGCATCCTCCCTCGTGTTCCAAACCCTCATCTTAAAACGCTTCTCGATGTGAGACAGGAGGTGAACGGGACCGTAGATAGTAAGATGCGGATGGTTAAGCATCCTCGTCGCGATGAAATTGTAATCGAAAACGCGATAGCCATTGAAGTGCATCACAGCTTGCTTGCCCCTCCACATCACAGGCACATCGAAATGCGAGCGAAGGTCGCGGTCGTGCGCGAAAGGAATTTCCAGTCCATTCGGCATAAGCATAACTCCGCACTCGACATTGCGAGCGCGCTTCCAAATCTTAAAATCCATGGTGCAATGACTTTCTGCCAATTGCCGGGCCCACCAACTGGGCTGGCTTTCTCTTGATGCCAGAAGCTGCTCGTGGAAGTCGAAATTAATCTTTCGGTCAGAAAGGCGCCGAGGATCGCGTCATGGGCCGACTGGGCTGAGCGTCCGGCTGAACTTCTCGTCACGAAGCCGGAGTTCATCGGGCGATCTGAGATCCCGCGGACGACAAATAAGTCCGATGCGTGCCTGAACGCGCCTGCGGCGCGTGAAATGAGGGGTGGGATCGAGGTAAGCGAAGGCGTGATGGGCGAGCGGGAACGAGGTGATTAGGTAGCGCCACAAGTCATGGAGATCTCGCCGTCAGGCCAAGCCGCCAGCGCAGAGCAGGCAAGGCGTAGACTCGGCCGTGATGGGCGATGCGGTGAGAGATCCTGATGCGGCGCAGCCTGCGCCGACTCGGGATTGATCCCCGGCATCGTTGCGACCCGGTGTGATAGCGCGCGCCGCGCCCGCCGCTGTACGTGCTCGTCCTTGCGTGCACGGGCGTTGCCGGAGGACGAGCGGGGCCTTCGAAACTGGAGACTGGGCCGTGACGACCAGGGTGATCGCGGGCGGCTCACCAAGATCTCGCCGATGGTCCGATGCTGGATCTCCGCGACGAGTTTCTTCTTGCGACGTAGAGGAAGTGGCTGCGCCTCCGGTCCAGCAGACGCCGCGTATTCGCGGACACTTGCTGCGAAGTATTCCCTCAAGTGTCCGCGGCTCGCAATCGCACCCGCGCAAGTAATCCGCCCACTCGCAAAAAGCCTGCAATATCAACATCTTGGTAGTCTTTCTTTGCGTTCGCGAACGCTCCGTCGCTCGCACGGACAAAACCAGAACGCGCGTTACTTGGAAAACAGCCAAAGTCGAGTATTCGTTTGCAAGTAATAATGGTATTAATGACCTGCGAAAAGCCCCTTCACCAAGGATCTCAGAAGATCATGTATTAGAAAAAATTTTACCAATATTATCCGTTGCGGGCTTGCAACCGGAAAAATTCGACGTATATTAATCGGAACGATGTGACTTAATTCTGAACAACGGGCCAGCAATGCGAATTATATTGATCGTTGCTCGCACTTTCTGTTGCAGAGGCTTGGCGTGAAAGCAGCACTACGAGGTCTGGGGCACTTGAATACGTCTGACGCGCGCACGCGAACATCTTGTTGACGCCGCTCGTTCGGCACGTCGCGGCGTTAAGATCTGCGGGTCGGGATACAGAACGGCCGCAACTTGGAGAATGGCCGGACCGACATACACATCTTCGCTCTTTACAGTGTGATATCCGAAAAGGGGTAACTCAGTGGATCAAGTGACTTTGGGTGGCGAACTTCGCCGAGTGCGACGTGCCTGGAAGCTCTCGCAGTTTGATCTGGCCGCGCAATGCGGACTTCATACTGAGACGATAGCGGGCCTGGAGCGCGACAGAGGGACCGTCGCGTCCCTGACCGTCGCCCTCGCCGCGCTCAAGCACTGGTTTGAAGTGCAGTACAATCCACATCTATCGCTGGGTGAGCACCTGGAAGAGCGCCGCCGCAAGTTGCGCGAGCTTGTGGAGGGGCGGCGCCGGAGGAAGATCACGAAGACGCGTCTTGCGGAGATGAGCGGCATCTCCCGGCCGAGCTTGGAGCAGGTCCTATCGGATCGAGGGCAGGTCAACACGCTGGTCTCCGTGATGCACGCCCTCGGGCTCTCCCCTAGTCTCATCCCCGCGACGGCCGAGCCCAAAGTTCCACCGCTGCGCCTCCGATCGCACGTCCGCGATCTTCACCACGGGGACTGCCGTGAGGTTATGCCTGAGTTGGAGGCCGGATCCATAGATCTCGTCTTTACTAGCCCGCCCTACAACGCAGGCAAGCCCTATGAGAATACGCTAGATCTCACCGAATATCTGGGCTTCACAAGGCAGTGGACGGGCGAACTTCAGCGCCTCCTCAGCCCGCGGGCGAGCGTCTGGTTGAACCTTGGCTATACTCATGACGATGGTCAGGCCGTTCCCTTGCCATACCTGTTCTTCCCCATCATGCGGGCTCACGGGTTTCGGCTCGTCCAGGAGATCGTCTGGCACTACGAGGGCGGCATGGCCTACAGGCGCCGCTTCGCCCACCGGACGGAGCGTCTACAGTGGTGGACCCTGGACAAGAACTACAATTTCTATCTCGACGCCGTGCGCGAGCCGGGAGAGAACAGGACGGAAGACCCGCGCAACAACCCGCGCGGGAAGAACCCCACCGACTACTGGTACTTCGATCGCGTGATCGGCGGTCAGGGTTCCGCGTCCGATACGCCTCTGCATCCCTGTCAGACCCCGGAGGGGTTGATCGAGCGGGTAATCAAAGCGTGTACGCGCCCTGGACAGGTCGTACTGGATCCCTTCGGTGGTTCAGGCACCACGGGCTTGGTGGCCTCGCGTCTGGGGCGTGGCTTCGTTCTGATCGAGAGAGATGATGGCCATTTCGATGAGATGTGCGCCCGCCTCCAAAAGGCATAGCCGGTTTGCCTTGAGGTATCCCTCGGTCCGCCGTGAACTTCGCGCCAGCCCTCCTTCATCTCCTGGCAGATGGCTGCTCGGGAAGGCGTCTCCCGCCTACTCGAACTTCTCGAACTCCGCTTACCGTGTTGCCCTTTCAGCGCTCTCGCCGTTCCCCGAGCCTTCAGCCGCCGATCCGGCTGCGGACTCCTCCGATCCTCGGCCTGACCGTTCCACAACGAGTGTCGGCGGCGAACTCCGGCTCGGCGTTCTCCAAGTCCACGGTCACCCATGATCACCGGACG
>CAXDNE010000188.1:0-14875 GCA_963990595.1 uncultured Methylobacterium sp. | reverse complement strand
TACACTATCCTCTTCGTCGGCAGCGTCAGATGTGTATAAGAGACAGGGCGTCTCCGGGGCGCCAGCCCTGGGGAGCGAAGCGGGGGATCGCCGAGCCCGCGACCGGTCGGACGGCGGTGGGCCGGACGGGGCCCGGCCCATGGTCCGGCACCTGGATCGGGGCGGCCGAATTCGGCCTCCGGATCTGAGGGGACGAGGACGGGAGGGACGACACCTGCCTGGGCAGGTCCGGACGCAAGGGCCGGTTCGCCTGGAGGTCCTGGGTCATGACCCACCTTTCGAGGGATCGCGGATCGGGTCGAGATCGTCGATCCTTCGATCGGGATCGAGGACCTACGGACGAAGTCGTGGATCGGGAGATCGATTTCGAAGTTCGAAGGACCGATCGCTCGAGGCTTTGTTCGAAGGCTATGCGGACCACCGGGTTCGAGACGAAGTTTTTCGGCCCCCCGTTAGTACTACACACTCCTAACATAAGGGTGCAGAGTTCCTAACGCTAGTGAGCAAGCTGTCGGTTCCTTCCCGCGCCGATCGCAGGCGTCCGACCGATTGCATACTTCCGTTAGGCGTTCCGTTCCTTCCGTTAGGGATATCCGATCTTCCCCTGGGCGGAGGCGGTTGTCCAGCGCGTCCGGTCTCCCGTGCGCCCGACAGCGGGCCGACGGCGATCTGCGGCTCCGGAGAGAGCCTCCGCTCTTCGATCTTCGAACGAGTTCGAGCTGCGGAACGACGAAATCCGAACGATCCGCGATCTGGAGGAGGCTTCGGGAGCTCGGATGCGCACGAACACCATCGGCCATCGGCCTCGTACATCGCGCCATTCCTTCGATCTTCGGAGCGCAGGCCGTCCGGGAACGCCTGGTCCTGCCGTCCACCGTATATTCCAGGGTGGCGAAACGACCCCGGACGACGTCGATCCGCGCGGATCCCGCACCATTGAGGCATCGTCCCGTCGCCCGCCGCGCCCGTTCCCGAACCGGCCGTTTCTTCGGCTTTCGAAGCATCCGATCGAAAACGGCATGTTTGCGGGTTCCCGCAACCCGGCCGTCGAGAGATCCGAACTGGGGTCCGGCCGCCGACGCGGTGCTCGAAGTTCATTCGAAACCAGGGTTTTCGATCGGGCCGCAAGCCTCTGTATGTAATGGTTTTTTCGATTTTGCCTAACGGAAGGTTCGAAAATCCTAACGTTCGTGGAGTCACTCCTAACGCCTGGAGGCGAACCCCTAACGGTCGTCGTCGAATGCCTAACGAATGGTTCGAAATCCCTAACGTCCGTCGGCCGACCCCTAATGGATGCCGGCGAGTTGCCATGACGTCGTCGCAACTCGCCATGACCCCACCACGACGTCGTGGCGAGTTGCCATGGGGTCATCGCGGGTTGCCGCGAAGGAATGGGCCTTGGCAAGGTGCCAAATCCGGGCAATGAAGGAATGGACGGTCGTTGCGGACTTTGCCCGGCAGCATCGGTCCCGACGAACGAACGGAGTTCAGAATGGCCCCTCGGTCGCTCCTTGCCGCCCTACCGGTCGTCCTCGCACTCGGCGCCTGCGCCGATCGCGTCGACCGTTCCGCCCAGATCGACGCGTCCGCCCAGCTGCTCGTCACCGAGAAGATCGCCGACAGCGCCGGCCGTGTCGCGCGCGCCACCGAAACCCTGGCCCTGATCCAGCGAGCCCGGACCGAGCCTTCTCCGCCGTCCGTGGACGAGCGCGCTCTGCCGGGCGACCTGCGTCGGCCGATCACGCTGAACTGGTCCGGCCCCGGCGAGGAGGCCGCCCGCCGCGTCGCCAACCTTCTCGGGTACGAGTTCCGGGTCGTCGGCAATTCCCCGGCCGTGAGCCCGCCGGTCCAGGTCGGCGCCGAGGCCGTCCCGGCCGCGAAGGTCCTCGAGGACATCGGCCTGCAGGTGCAGGGCTCGGCCCAGGTCGTGGTCGATCCGAACGTGCGTCGGGTCGAGTACCGCTACATCGCCCAGAACCCGCTGCTCGGCCCGGGCATCCGGGGCGCGGCCCCGCCGCTGCGGCGCATCACCAAGTGAGGACGACGTCGGTGCGCCTCCGAATCCCAAAGCTCCTCGCGTCGGTCTCCGTGATCGCGCTCGTCCTGGCGGGCTGCAATTCGTACGTGCCGCGCGCCGAGCCGCCGATCCCGTCCATCAACGCGGGCTACCGGATCGGCGACATCGAGCTGCAGGACGATCCCGTGCCGACGCTCGAGGACGTCATGAACCGGGTTCCTTCTAGGAAACCCGGCGACGAGAAGCCGGAGGACCGCCTGCGCGCGCCGGCCATGCGCGACAGCGCGCTGGCCTACGGAGCCCGGGCCGGCCTCGCCTACACCTCGCGCGGCATCAACGCCTCCCTGAAGCGGAAGGCGGAGGATCTGACGCGGATCTACGACTTCAACCGGATCCTGATCCGGACCGCGAGCGGCGTCACGATCATGCCGCCGGTGATCTCCGAGGCGAAGGACACCTACGAGACGTCCGACGCCGGCCGCACCCTGCGGGTGGCGGACGTGTCCTACCTCATCGTCGAGCAGGCCCGGTTCACGCCGACGGCGCCGCTCTGGCACACCTATCTCATCCGTTCCTACGTCACGCCGGAGCCGCCCCCGGATCTGCTGCTTCCCCGCGACGGCGCCGAGCGCGACGCCTGGAAGCGCTGGGTCGCCGAAGGTTGGCACATGGGCGTGACCCAGGCCCAGGAGATCTTCGAGGCCGACCTGCGCCGGCTCGAGCGCGATTTCACCGGCATGCTCAAGTACAAGGGGCTCCTGGAGGAGAAGAAGGTCTCCGCGCCCGTCGTCGCCGAGGGCAACCTGGGCAACACCGGCACCGGCCAGGACATGCGCGTGAACGACCGCGCCCTCCGGATCACGCGCGATCCCACCCTGCAGGTCGGCGGCGCCGCGGAGCGTCGGTTCGAGGCCTCGCCCCTTCCCGGCGGTCCCGAGGCCGCGGTCGCCCCCATCCAGCGCCAAGCCGTCCCGGCCGCCATTCCCCGCCGGGCCGCCGCACCGTCCCGCCGCGAGCGCCGGGCGGTCGCGGAGCCGCGGTTCTGAGGCGGCCATGAACGTCAACGTTCCGGCCCCGGCCTCGACCTCGCTCTTCGCCACCGGCTTCCAGGGTGAGGTCCGCAGGATCGACGGCCGTTTCGACGAGCGGCAGTTCCACGAGGTCCTGATCCAGGGCGTCGAGCTGAAGGCCTCGGATCTGATGTTCATCTCCGGCGAGCCGGTCTGGGCCGAGGTCGCCGGTCGGAACGTCAAGCTGACCAACCGCACCCTCACAAACCCCGAGGCGCTCGACCTCGTGCGGATCGTCTACAACGACTCCGGCACGGCCGAGCTCAAACGCGGCTACGACCTCGATCCGTCCTACGAGATCCGGGTCCCGATGCGCGGGCTCGTGCGCTTCCGCGTGAACATGACGTCCGGGCGCATACCCGGCGACTCCGGCGTCCACATCACGATGCGCACGCTGCCGGGCACCCCGCTGCCGCTGGCCCAGCTGCACATCGAGAAGGACATCATCGACAACTACCGGCCGGGCAACGGCCTGATCCTGGTCACCGGTCCGACAGGCTCGGGCAAGTCGACCCTGCAGTCGTCCATCATCCGCGACATCGTCGAGAAGCCCGACGCCAACGAGCGGGTGTACGAGTTCGCGGCGCCGATCGAGTACGTCTACGACGACGTGGTCATGCCTTCGTCCTTCGTCTTCCAGACGGAGATGCGGACCCACCTGCGGCCGCGTCAGGGCGATGCCGACGAGCACTCGATCTTCGCGCACGCGGTCCGCGGCGCCCTGCGCCGGCATCCGACCATCATCATGGTGGGCGAGGCGCGCGACAAGGCCACGATCGAGGCGACGGTCACCGCCGCGCTGACGGGCCACCTCGTCTACACGACGATCCACACCATCGGCGTGCCCGAGACCATCGCCCGCATGCTGTCCGAATTCCCGCACGGGGAGCGGAAGGCGCGCGCCATCGACATCATGAACGTGCTCCGCATGGTCGTGACGCAGATCCTGGTCCCCCGCGTCGAGGGCGGGAAGGTGTCGCTCCGGGAGTACATGATCTTCGACGCCGAGACGCGCGCCGCCTTCCTGCGCCGCGATCCCGACGAATGGCCGGGCATCGCCCGCACCTTCATGCGCGACCGGCTCGCCGTCTCGCGGACCATGGGGCGCCACGGCCTCGAGCGGCTGGAGGCGGGCGAGATCTCCCAGGAGACCTACGAGTTCGTCACCGCCCGCGAAGCCTACGTCTGAGGAGGGATCGATGGCCCACTGGCGCGACACCTACAAGCCGCCCCGCTTCTTCTTCGTCGATGCCTACGCCGGCGTCGTCCTCCTGTCCTGCGCCCTGCACGTCCGGATCTGGACCATCTGCAGCGCCTTCGCGGTGATGCTCCTGTTCTGGTGGCTCGAGCGCCTGGGCCTGAGCGCCATGGCTTCCATGCGTGCGCTCCGCACGTGGCTCGTCGGCGATCTCCGACCGGCGCGGCCGCCGCGGATGCTGCGCGGCCGCATCGACTACGACCGGCGCCCGATGCCCTGAAGGCTCCGGGGCCCGCGAGACCTTCCGGCGCGCCGCCGCGGCCGGATCCATCCAGAGGAGTTCGAACCATGACCGACACGGCAACGAAGAAGGGGCGCGACGCCGAGAACGGCTCCGCTCCGCTCGTCGCGATCGACGACGGCTACGCCCAGACCAAGCTCTACGGCGAAGGAACCGACGGCCAGATCGTCCGGCGCGTCCTGCGCTCCTCGGTGCGCATCGGCAGCCACGGGCTCGGCTCGTTCGCGGGCGACGGCGCCGTGGGCCTCTGGCAGACCGAGGAAGGCAACAAGTACACGGTCTCCGACGAGATCGAGGCCGAGGATCCGCGCTTCACGGACTTCCACCTGTCCCCGATCAACCGGGTCCTGGTGAACCACGCCCTGTCACTGGCCGGCTTCGGCGGGACCCGCGTCGACATCGTGACCGGCCTGCCCGTGAAGGAGTTCTTCAAGGAGCAGCGCAAGGACGAGGAGCGCATCCAGCGCAAGCGCGACAACCTCTCGCGCGGCGCCTTCCCGAAGTCGAACGGCGTCGAGGCCCCGGTGCTGTGCGACATCCAGGTAGGGTGCCAGGCCATCGCCGCCTACGTCGACTGGGCCCTCGACGACGAGCTGAAGACCCGCAACGACACGAGCAAGACGATCGCCATCGTCGACATCGGCGGCCGCACCACGGACGTCGCCGTCGTGGTCGGCGGGAAGTCGATCGACCACGAGCGGTCCGGCACGGCCGACGTGGGCGTCCTCGACGTCTACAAGGGCGTCCTCGACCGCGTGCGCTCGCGCTTCGAGCTCGACGACGACGCGCTGCCGCTCTCGCTCATGAACGAGGCCGTCCGCAGCGGCTCCATGCAGCTGTTCGGCCGCCCCAACGACGTGGCCGACATCGTGGCCGACGTGGTCGGGCAGGTGCAGGAGCGGGCCCTGCGGGAGATCCAGCGGCGGCTCGGCCGGGCCGCGACCCTCCACGCGATCGTCTTCGTCGGCGGCGGGTCAGCCCTCTTCAAGGACATCGCCAACGCCTACCAGAACGGCGCCATGTCCGACGATCCGGAGTTCGCGAACGCGCGCGGCCTCTACAAGTACTTCGCCTCGCGTCGCCGGGGCTGAGCGTGGGCGACGCGGCCGAGAAGGAAGCGAAGGGCAGGGCGAAGGGTGGCGCCGCGGCGGAGACCGCCGTGCGCCTGCAGATCTACGCCCATCCCGCCATCCCGGCCGAGCGTCTCCTGCTCGAGCTCTGGGAGGCGACGGGGAAGTCGCGGGGCAAATCCCAGGAGGTGTTCCGGCGCGCCCTGACCCTCGGCTTCCGCCAGATGTGCGAGTCCGGCGAGCTCGAGGACGCCATCGTCGACGCGGTCGGAGAGGACCGGATCCTCGGTCGGCCGCGCCGGCGCCGGGCGCCCGCGTCCAATCCGGTCTTCGTGCTGCCGGCGGGCATGGATCCGCGCCTCTCGGCGATGCCGCAGGACGGATACGCCCCGGTGCTGGCGCCGCAGCTCCCCCGGCCCGTGGCCGCGCCGCGGAGCGCGCCGCCGCCCGCCGAACCCGAAAGCCTCGGCAAGTCCGACGCGCTCGGCGACCTGATGTGAGGACGTAGAGATGGCCGACCAGGGTCCGAAGGGGAAAGGTGCCGACGACGGGATGCTCGTCGCGGCGATCATCGTGACCACGGTCACGCTGATCATGACGTGGTACCTGTTCCGCAAGCCCATCGTGTACTTCAAGTACGGGCTCGACTGGCTCCAGATCCAGGCGGTCGCGCTGCTTCGCATGCCGTTCGGCGGCGGGCTCGGCCCGCGGGGCCGCGAGCTGCGGGACTACGTCACCGGCATCTTCAGCGGCGTCTGGGATCCCAACGACGTCGCCTTCACCGACATGGTGAAGCTCTCGAACGAGATCGGCTTCCAGACCCGCATCGGCTTCTTCCTGGCGATCATCGGCATCGCGGCCTACGTGGCGAGGAACATGCAGGGCGGCGGCTTCGCCCGCACCTTCTCGTTCGTGGGCGTGCCGGCCTCGCAGCAGGTCAAGGCGAGCATGCTACGCCAGATGCTGCCGGTGTTCCTCGGAGGCGTGAAGGTCCCGACCGCGGGCCCGAGCTTCATCAAGTACCAAGCGGAGCACTGGAAGGTCGTCCAGCCGAGCGTCGACTGGGATCCGGACGCCCCGGACGCGCCGGCACCCTCGCGCAATCCGCTCGTCTGGATGAAGTACCACGAGGTGCCGCTCAGGAAGGAGACCGGCTTCGACGAGAACTCCCGTGCGGCGGCCGAGAAGGCCTTCGCCGCCCAGTGCGGCGACAACTGGCAGGGGTTTCTGAAGGCGCCGCTCTACGCCCAGGCGATCCTCACGGTCTGCATCATGCAGGCCAAGACCTCCTCGCTGAACGGCAAGGTGACCCAGCTCAAGGAGGCGCTGTCCTGCGCCTACACCGAGGACGGGTTCGCGCCGGACGGCCCGGCGGTGCGCAAGGTCATGGAGCCGCACCTCGCGGACGCGAAGCTGGCCGCCGAGGTCGACAAGCGCTCGAAGAAGCACGGCTTCGTCAACACCGTACTGATCGCGAACCTGGACCGCGCCCGGATGAAGGGCGGCATCTTCGCCCCCTGCGAGATCATCTGGCTGCGCAAGGTCGACCGGCACGCTTGGTACGCCGTCGATAGCCTCGGGCGGAAGGCGCACTTCACTGAGGCCTCCGGCAGCATCGCGCACTGGATGGCGGAGCGCGCCTGCAAGACCGCGATCACCGAGCCGTACGTGGCGCCCGCCGTCGACGCGCTCGACAAGTACCTGACCGAACAAGCGATCTCGGATCTGGAGGAGTGGTATGACAATCAGAACAAGGACGACTGACGTGGTTGCGCAGCAGCGGGGTCAGAACCATGCGCGGTGAGCCGAGCGTTTCGCTGCCGGACGTCGGAAGCCGGCTCGCCATCCTCAGCGACGGATCATCGGTCTCCGTGATCGGGACCAATGGCGCAGCCCGCATCCGGTTCGAGGCCGACGGCTCCTCCGGCCGTCTGATTTCGACCGGGCAGGGCGGCGACGTCGTCGTGGCCGAAGGCCCCACCGGTCAGATCATCGACATGTTCGCCAAGCTGCGGGCGGAGGCGGCACCGCGCCGGCGCGCCGACAGCCGCCGCCTGATCAAGATCGGGATTGTGGCCACGGCCACGACCCTGGTGCTGGTGCAGGTGGGTTTCCTGCAGGTCCCCAAGCCGCAGGGGCCGACCTTCGATCCCGCGGTCCTCCAGCGCGTGATCAACCTCTCGCAGGGAGCCCGCGGGCCGGAAGCCGCCGCCGCCCTGGGGGAAGCCTCGGCTACCAAGGCGGGCGCCGCCTTGAAATCGGTTCCCCTGCCGGAGAAGCTGCCCTCCCTCGACGAGGCGGCCCTGCAGCCGGCATCGTCCGCGAAGGGTTCCGCAGCTCCCGCTTCCGTGATCGCCACCGCTCCGGCGCCGCAGGCCGCGGGGACCGAACCGAACTCCGCGCAGGCTCCGGCGGCCGCCGGGTCGCCGATAGCGGCACCCGCAGCCCAGGCCCCTGCGGCGGTCGGAGGCGAAACGCCGGTGCCGGCGAAGGCCGAAGCGAAGGCGTCCGACGGAAGGAGCGCCGACACCAAGCCCCGGGCGGGCGAAACCCCGGCTTCCGGCGCGGAGTCGATCACGGCGGCGATCGCCCGCATGAATCCGATCGAGGCGCAGAAGGCGGTCAAGACGCTCGACGACATCAAGACCAGCCTGGCCGACAACGGCGAGATCTCGCCCGAGCTGCTCCGCCAGATCCCGCACGAGATCGCGAAGGCGCTTCGCGAGGCGGGCGTGGATTTGACCCCCGGCGAGCGCCGGGAGGCCGGTCGCAAGTCGTCGGCCGTCGTCAGGCTGCCGTCTTCCGCCATCGAGCAGTTCCGTGGACGCGACGGCATCGCCAGCATCACGGACTCCAACTCGTGGGTCCTGACCAACGGCAACGTCATGCTGCCTCTGCCGGGCGGCGGCGACATCCGGACCGTCGACGCCATGCTCGAGTTCGGGCTGAAGCCGTAGACGGGCAGGGCGCGATGACCGCTACCTCGATCGAGGCTGAGAACGCATCGACGCCTCTCGTCCTCAGCCTCTTCCCCGGCATCGGCCTCCTCGACCAAGCGTTCGAGGAGGCCGGCTTCTGCATGGTGCGGGGCCCGGATCAGCTTTGGGGCGGCGACGTCCGCCGCTTCCATCCGCCCCGCGGCCGCTTCGACGGCATCGTCGGCGGACCGCCCTGCCAAGCCTTCAGCCGCATGCGCCACATCGTGGCCGCCAACGGCTTCGAGACGTCCCCGAACCTGATCCCGGAATTCGAGCGGGTGGTCGCCGAGGCCGCGCCGGCGTGGTTCCTTATGGAGAACGTGCCCGAGGCTCCGCTTCCGGTCGTGCCGGGCTATCACGTCCGGGACGCGGTACTCAGCGACCACTGGGTCGGCGGCGAGACCAGCCGCCTGCGCCGCTTCAGCTTCGGAACGGAGGCCGGCCTGCGCCTCCAGGTCGAGACCCTCGCCCTGCACCGTCCCGACCCCGAGCGCGCCGCCATGGCCCGCGGCGGCGGCCGCACCACGCCCGTCGCTCTGGGCGGCAGCCGGCGTCCCAAACGTAGCCTCAACGGAGCCGAGCCACGGCGCCTCGGCCTTGCGGACCATGCGCGCCTCCAGGGCCTGCCGGAGGACTTCGATCTTCCGCCGTTCACGGCCTCGGCTAAGATCCAGGCGATCGGCAACGGCGTTCCCCTCGCCATGGGGCGTGCGGTCGCCGCGGCCGTGCGTCGGGCGCTCAGTCTCCCGCCGGTGGCGGCTGCAGCCTGAGGAGATCGGAATGCCCAGGCCGAAGCCGTGGACACCCGCCGAGCTCGTCGCACTCGATGCGCGGCCGAATCCCGGAGCGTTCGCCCGTTTCCGGCTCGACGATGGCGAGTTCCTGACGATCGATCGCGTGCATTACCGCCTGGACGGGCTCGTCATCCAGGCAATCGCCGACACCGCCGGGGTCGAAAGCGTGGAGGAGGGGACCGGCGCCTTCGTGAAGCTGCGGCTCGACGACGACGGCATGATCCGCGAGGTTGCGGATCTCGACGGACGTCGGCGGATCCTCCTTCAACGGGCGGCCTGATTTGAACGATCCGGAACCTGAGACCGGCGTGCCGCTCAGCGCGGACGCGGGTTCGGACTCGGTCCGTCCTCGGGCGTGTATAGCCTGAGAGCGATGGCTGCAGCCTTGATGACCTCTCGGTCGTCCAAGCAGTCCAGATAACGATCGAACGTGGACGAGGAACCCGGTGTGCGCTCGTCCGGCATTGCCGTCTGTCCGGTCGCAAGAAGCTCGAAGCCCCATTCCGTCAGAACCGCGAAGCGCCAGCCGTTGGCGTCGGATTCGGTCGCCTTATACAGGCCGAGCTTCACCAGCGGCAGAATGGCTTTGTTCGAGAAGGTCTTGCGCTCGCCGAAGGACGCCAGCATCCATTCGTCCCGTGAGACGGACGACGGCATGCCCGGAATGGCGGGGCGCATCAGCAGGGCGAACTGCTCCTTTCCGGGTACGCGATTTCGGTCGACATGCGGCCCGATCTCATACGACCCGAACAGATAGAGGCGAATATAGGACAGCTGCTGTCTCGGAAGGGACGGAACATCCATGTCGGTGAACCTGGCCGGACGACGAGCCAGCCCGAATGAGGTGTCCGAGGCCTTGTCGGAAGCGGCCTCGAGACCGACCTTGTAGGCGGCCTCCATCATCCTGGCGATCGTGCCCGGTCGGTCGGTCACGGCCCCCTCCTTCATCGCGGAGGTGAAGTCCCGAGCCATCTCACGGAACACGTTCTTTCGAAGTGCGGGATCCGCCATTTCGGCCGGATCAATCGCATGCCGGTAGGATCTTCGAATCATCGCGGCATCACCCCATCGGGCGAGCAAAGTCGCTACGGATGGAATCAAATGCAATGACGAAGGGGGCCGCCCCTTCGGTCGTGACTAAGAGGCCGTGAAAGGCGAAGTCAGAACTGCGCGACAATGTACACCGCATCGCCGTAGTGATGCAGTTCCGATCGGATGGACTCGGCGCCCACGGCTTCGAAGCCGAGCTGCGACCACATTCGCTCCGCACCGTAGACGGCCACGCAGGCAAGCCCGTGGAGCCCTGCAGCGTGCGCGAAGCCGCCCACCCGCCGGATGTACCCGGCGGCAGCTCCCCTGCCGCGTGCGTGCGGAAGGAGCGCGACGTCGTGCACGAACATGCAGTCGGGCTTCAGTGGAAGCCCGTCCAGGTAGCCGTCCAGAGCCGGTATCCGCCCGAAGAGCCAGGGATGGGCGATGCCGTAACCCTGGATCTCTCCTTCGCCGTAGCCGAGGCAGGTCCCGGGCGAGAGCCTGCGCTTCTCGTCGAGCACGTCCAGGCGCTCCGGGAGGGCCGGATGGATCAGGTCCGAGATTGCCTGGACGCTTGCCATGTCGGCCGCGCGCAGCGGTCGCCAGTCCAGACCGTCCGTATCAACGCCGCCCTGGAAGCGGCGTGCCTCGGTATCGGACATGGCCGGGGCCTCTGTTCAGGCCGCCTGCGCGATCGCACGCCGATAGACGGCGGCCGACTTCAGAACGATCTGCCGGTGCGGCGGCAGTGGGACCTGATCCTGAAGGAGGTCGTAGCCGACCTGCTCCATCACGCGCAGCATGAAATGCCCCAGGAAGCGCAGGAACTGCGGATCGGCGAGCACCGCCGGTGGCAGGGCATCGCGGATCTGTTCCTGCAGCGGATCGAGAGCGGCCCGTCCTTCGTCCGACGCCTGCCGGGCCAGGGCGACGTTGTCGAGGCGGGTCATCAGCGCGATGGCCGAAGCGCCGGCGGGATGGTTCGGCCAGGGCGCGAAGAAGGCGGCCAGGGTGTAGTCGAAGGGAGGGAGGAATTCGGGGGTACGCATCGGGGTCGCTCGGGGTTTCGGAGCCAGCGACGCTACTGGCATACACATATAGTGAAAACGCGCCCGAACGCGCAGCTTGGCCGTCGGGAAATTTTGCGACGGCGACGTCCGAGCCGTGCATCCAGAGCATGGAAATCTCAGAATACATGATAGATTCCATGTACTTAGCTCGTTGACGAGCGACACCTGCCGCGAAACACTCGCGCGTACTCAAGCGTGAGCGGAAGCGTGGCGTTTCGATACTTCAGGGGCAGGATCGACATCGGCAGGCTCCCGCTCATGGAGTTGTCCGCGGCTGCCGAGGTCCTGGCGACGCTGGAGCGGCTCGCCTCCGAGGGCCTGATCGGCTTCGAGATGGGCGTGGCCCGCGTCCGCTATGATCGGCTATTCGGATTTCAGCGCAGAGACATCTTTCTGCGGATTGAAGCACTGTGCCAGTGTTGACACGGGAACGGATCGGGAACAACCTCGCTCGCGCATGCAGACGATCTCCGTCACATACAGCTGCACGGCCAAGGAGCGGCCCAGCCTGGACGCGCTTCGCCGCGTGTACTCGGCTGCCGTGCGCACCGCCTACGCCAACGCTAAGCGAGCAGATGGATCGGTGCTCCGACAGAAGGAGTTGCGCGACCGCGTTAAGGCGCGCTTCGCCGACCTGAAGATCGCCGACGCGTGGCTCCTGCACTGCGCGACCTTGGAAGGCATGGACCTGAGGCGGCTGCGGCCGGATGGGAGCCTTGTGTTTGGCGGCCGGCCGCAGCTGGAGCGGCGCAGGAAGGGACTAATCTCGCGCGAGTCGTGGCGCGAGGCGCGCCTGCGGCCACTCTGTTCGCGCGGTGATAAGATCTACAAGGGAAATCGTCATTTCCGGCTCTCGGCGGATGCGGCGGCCTGCGTGCTCTCCGTCTACGGACGGCCGGTGGTGCTGCGGCTGGCCGCGATGCGCGGCAAGGCCGGCGAGATCCTGCGGCAGGTCGCGGCGCTGGCGGCCGCCAAGGCGATCAATCTGACCTTCCGTCTGGACGCGGACCGCTTGCACGTCACCTTTGATCCGGCCGACCTGCCCGGCCATCCCGAACGGCTCACGTCAGTGCCGGCGGTGGCCGGCCGCGCGCTCGGCATCGACCTCAATCCGGATTGGATCGGTCTATCCGTCGTCGAGGTCGCCCAGGGGGCCGATGCGAGCGATCTGCGAGCTGCACGGCTGCTCGACCATCGGCTGATCCGGCTGGCCATGCCGCCGGATTCCGGCGCCGAGCAGGTGCGGGAGATCCTTGCATCTGCCGTCGGCCAAGCGCTGGCCTTTGCACGCGCCTGGGGCTGCGGCGAGGCGGTGCTGGAAAAGGGGTTGGGCAAACTCCGCTCTGCCGGCCGCAACAGGCGGCTCAACCGTCTGCTGAACCACTGGGCGCGGCGCGTGTTCGGCGGCATGCTCTCGCGTCGCGCGGGGCTAGCCGGCATGTCAGTTCGGGAGGTCTGGGGCGGGTACTCGACCACCATCGGCAACATGGCTTTTGCGGCTCCCGACGCGTGCGCGTCGGCGGCCGAGATCGCGCGGCGGGGTGTGACCGTCGCGCGTGGGATCAAGGACGTCCTGCCGTCCTGCACGCACGAGGTCGTCTCCGGCCTATGGAAGGATCGGGGCTGGCCTACAGCGGCATTGCCGCAGCGTGCGTGCGGATGGGCGGAGGTCCACCGGGGGATCAAAGCGGCGGCCCTTGGCGTCCGCCGCCCGCATCCGGAGCTTGCTCCGGGTCCCGGGCCCCTGCTGGCCGCGAGGCGGGCAGGGTACGCGGTGCGTCGCCTGGATCTGCGCCGTCGGCCGGGGATCGTCGCCCGGCCGCTCAGGCGGTCTCAGGTGAGGCGGGACAGTCCAGAGACCGGTATGGAACCGCGCATGCTTTCCATGCCAAAATCTGAATAGCCAACGGATGGATCGAGATCTCCCGGCACATCGCCGCGCGACTGTTAGGCACACTTTGCCCTATATCAGTTGTCTCTTAGAATTTCTACAAGCGGCTCGAACAAATTTTTGCTTCCGCGGTTCTCAATCACTGCTCGGAGCTCTGACATTGCCTTATCATATTCATCAGAGCTATTTGCAAATGGTACGAGAGTTCCGGATTTCTCGCCTACTGATGGATACAGGACATACAGGGTCTTGCCAGTGTCGGTCAGCAATGCCTTTCGGATGGGGTATGGCTCTTCCTCATCCGAAAGCACATACAACGTACAGAGTGGCATGTGCCCTGCGAAGATGCCAAGCCAAGCATCGGGGCGCGGAGGTTGCATAATTGGTTCCTTTGACTAAGACCGTTAGAAGAAACCATTTGGCTATGAATAAGGCAACCCTGTTTTGATCTCAGGCGAGAACCAACGCGGGTACCTTCATTCTTTGTCGCAAGGGAGTCGATGGTCGAACGCTTACGTCGTCGATCAAATAAGCGGTGAAAAGTCGGAAGGCCCGACTTGGGGTCGGGCCTTCCGGGTGTAGAACTTCTTGCTGTCGACGACCCGATGCCGCCTGTGCGGATCGGGCACGTAGCGCGTCGGCGCCTTCTCGACCGCGAGTTTCCTCGTGGCCGGCTTCGTCCGTTTCATCGCCGTCTCCGGGTGTGTGACGCGCCCTTGTAGCAGGCCGAGCCACAACGAAGGAGTGGCATCGTTGTTCAAACGACCGATCACGGTCTGGGCGCGGCCCTTCGCAGATGGATCCAGGACGGCCGGTTCTCTTGGGAGCTACCTAGATCGAGAAAAACCGCTCGGGGCCGTCTGGGGCCGGATTTCGCAACCTGGAGGCCTATCCGGCGACGATCTGCTCCGGCTTGCGCCGACACGTCGGCATTAGGTCCGTGTGCCCGATCGGGTCGAAGACGATGAGGACGACGAAGAGCGGCTTCATGGAGTCAGAGCGCGGGGCTTCCGATCGCCTTCGGACCGCGGACTTCGGCGGTCGAGGCCGTCCGATCGGGCACGGAGAGCCGACGTAGGTTGGCTCCGACGGTGGCGCGGTAGAGCTTCACGACGTCCTCGGGGGAGCCGCCGGACGCGACCAGCAGGCCGGCGTCGAAGGCCGCCTGCATCTTCTCGACGACCATGGTCCTGGCCTCGAGAGCGGCAGCGGCGTCGCCGCGGGCCATGGCGGCGAGACGCAGGCAGATAACCTGCTGCGCGTCGAGGACTGCGCCGGCCGTTTCGGCTGTGAGGGACCAGAAGAACATCGGCGATTCCATTCGGGGTGGGAGGGACCAGAAGAACATCGGCGATTCCATTCGGGGTGGGAGGGCGTCCGGATCCGCCTTCGGATCCGGACGCCCGGGCCGGTTGGCGCCGGCGGTAGGTGCAGCGGCCGGATCCCCACGGCTT
>CAXDNE010000187.1:0-14885 GCA_963990595.1 uncultured Methylobacterium sp. | reverse complement strand
CGCGACAACAGCGGCGACGCTCCTGGCTGCCCCGACGCCCGCCCCTTTCCCCTCGCCGCCCTCGTCCAAATTTGGCGCGGGCTCGTAACCGAGGCTGCGGATCGCCCAGCACTGGTCCGCCTCGCGCTTGGGCGAACGCACGGGCTCGCGAGCGCCGGCCTCGTTCAGCCACTTGACGTCACGCTCAGCAGCTCTGGGCGGCGCGGCACCACCGGCACAACTCGCGTGCCCTACGATCCCCGAATCGAGTGGTCCTCCGACGAGCTGCGCGCCGCCGGCTGAGCCGAGCCGCGGCTCGGTGCAGCGAGCGGCGGACAGCTTGTGCGCCGCCGCTCGCGATGCCTCCGGGGAAGGTCAGTCTACCACTCTGGTGCAGTGAACCGGGGCCGGGCGAGCGCTCTGCCCGGCTCTCCCCCCTCAGCCGCGTAAAGGTTCAGGCACGACGATGGGCGTCGTGCGCTACGGAGCCACGCCTATGAACGACAAGACCCTCCTCGACACCGATGACATACCCGACTGGGCTTGGGAGATCGCTGAGCGATACGATCTCATCCCGCGTAGCGACTCGCCGTATACCGGTGCGATGGCGTTGGTAATGAATGCGGCCTACGACCTGAAGAAACTGAGCGGTCGAGTCCGTCGCGAGCGCTGTCTTACGAACGAGATGGTGCAGGAAGTCGCCGCCTGTGCCGCCATGCTCGCCGATGCTGCCAAGCTCGCTTCGCTCTGTCCCGAGCAATTGAGCGCCGAGGGGTCGCCAAGGCGGACGATGGCACCCTGACATGGGCGCCGACCGGCGCTTCTGATGACCTCTGAGGTGTACGGGAGCCTGCGGGCTCGACAAACGCGATGAGGGCCTGCGGCCGCCACTTTGGCATGACGGCCGTCGACTGCTTGTGGCCGAAGAACGAACCCGCTGCGCGGGAGGGCGAGGGTGGTGAGGTCGCGGTCGCGTCCGGACCGTCACGCGTCGTTTGAGGCCTGTCGGCGGCGGGCCGAGCATCGCGGCTCCTTCATCCGAGGAGCCCCACGATGCACGATCTGCTTCCCGGCCCCGCGATCAGCCCGCTGCGCCAACGCCTGATCGAGGAGATGAGCCTGCGCCGGCTCTCGCACGAGAGCCGGCGCAACGACCTGCGCGATGTCGGCCGTCTGGCCACCTTCCTCGGACGCCGGCCCGACACGGCCACCGCGCAGGACCTGCGCCGCTTCCAGGTCGAACAGCGCGAGGCCGGGGTGCCGGTGCCGACCCTCAACGGCATCGTCTCGGCCCTGCGCTTCTTCTTCACCCACGCCCTCGACCGCCCGGATCTGGCGCGCCGGCTCGTCCGTCTGGCCTATCCGCGCACGCTGCCCGTCGTCCTCAGCCGCGACGAGGTCGCCCGCCTGCTCGCCGCCACGACCTGCCTCAAGCACCGGGCGGCCCTGGCCGTGGCCTACGGCGCCGGCCTGCGTGTGGCCGAGGTCGCGGCGCTGAAGGTCACGGACATCGACAGTGCGCGCATGCTGATCCGGGTCGAACAGGGCAAGGGCGGCCGGTACCGCAACGCCCATCGATGGCGGTCTTGCGCACCGTGCCGGTCTTCGACACCGCCCCGTTGAGCGCGATGTGCGAGCTGACCCGCCGCGCCCGCAGCGCGCCTACGAAGGCCTGGACGTCGAGCAGCTTGTCCGCACCCAGCGTGATCCGGTGCCGGCGTGGGCGGCGGTCCAGCATGAGCAGGGCGGCCTCCCGCTCGGCCGTGCCGGTCGCGTGGGTCGGCAGGCATCCACCACCAGGCCATTGCGGTTCTCCATCAGCGTATGGCCGAGGTAGCACAGCCGGCTCTCCTGCCCGTCCGCCTTGCGGTAGAGCCGCGCGTCCGGATCGGTGGTCGAGGCATGGGTGTCGTTCGAGCGCTTCTCCTTGTGGAAGTTCCGTTGGCCGTTGCGCCCTGGGCCCGGGGGCTCGCCCGAGCCGTCTTTGGGCCGGAAGCTCTTCATCGAGACCCAGGCCTCGATCAGCGTGCCGTCGACCGAGAAGTGGTCGCTCGACAACAGTCGCTTGACCGGCTTGAGCGAGAGCAGCCCCGCCAGGAAGGCGCGCGCCACCTCGGTCTCCAGCAGGCGGTCGCGGTTGTGCGTGAACACCGTCGGGTGCCAGACGGCGGCGTCGATCTCCAGGCCGACAAACCAGCGGAACAGCAGGTTGTAATCGATCTGCTCCATCAGCATGCGCTCGGAGCGCACCGAGAAGAACGCCTGCAGCAGCGTGGCACGCAGCAGCATCTCAGGCGGGATCGAGGGCCGGCCCAGGCCCGAGTACAGGCCTTCGAAGCGGCCGTTCAATCCGGCCAGCACGTCGTCGGTCAGAGCCCGGATCGGCCGCAGCGGGTGGGCGGCCGGCACACGTTCCTCAAGACGCACGTAACTGAACAGGTTGTCCGACCCAGCCTCACGCCCGCGCATCGCTCGAACCCCGCCGACTCCCACGGCAGAGTGAATCATCCCCGCAGCCAAAGCCGCCACCGACTTTTGCAGCAGCCTGCTAAAGGTCTGGGCCGATCCCGCACTGCGAAAAAAGGCGGCCAGCAATCGGTCGACCAGGAGACCTGCGTTGCACATCCGGCCGACGAAATAGCCGAACTCGTTGAGACCACCGACGATTCTGTACCTTGGTGCCTACAGCTCTTGCTGCCGACCGTGCTCGCCAGGACAGAGTACGTCCCAAATTTGGCCTGCTTTGCCCGTCGGCCGAAGCGCCGGAGCCTGGGCTGGTCAAGACGCCATCCTAGCCACGCCGAGCCGATGCGCCCCGACCCGCCACCTGGAGGCCAAAATTGGCCCAGCCCGCGAGCATCTCGTGGCCTCCGTCGCCTATCAGGGCACGGCCCAGCTGAAAAACAAGCGCTTCGAGCGGCTGCTACGTCCAGCCTTCGTTTAGTGGAAGATGATCAACGACTATCGCGCCATATGGGCCGCCCCGCGCGAGGTCGCCCACCCAAGCACCCTCGACGCCGCGCGCCTCACCAGTGCAAGTCTCCACGGCATCAGCGTCGGCATTGCCGGCACCTCCACGTCCCCATCACAGACAAGCGTACCTTCTGCAGCGCAAGTAGGCTATCAAGTTCGCCATAGATTTGAAGTTGCGCTCCGATTCGACTTCATCGTCTCACCGGACGGCTCTTACGATCGCGGGGAGCTAGGACGGGGAATAACATAGTTTTCGGCAAGTACCCCACACAAATCGACCGCCGCCCAGATATTTTCAACAGTCCAACGAGCGCCAAAGATAGACCTTCACCTCAACTCTACCACAGAAATACAGCTAACTACAACATAGATGACAGACTACCGATATTCAGAAACGCACTGAACAACCGCCAAGCTTATCTTCCAATTGACACCAACGCTGCGATCAAATACAGATGTGTCTACTGGAGGGTACCTCAATGACAAAGATGTCTTCAGCCTTCAGGGCAAGTATTATCTGCGGTTGCGGGATTCTGAGCCATTCGGCCTTGGCGGCCGAACAGCCCTACGATGTCACGTATTGCCTCGAGTCGAACGCGGGCAATCATATATTGGTACTAAGCCCGCAGAAAGTTGTGTCGAATTTTGATCTGCGCGGAAAAGCTTGGGCCAACGATCCGGCAAAAACAAAAGCGCTCGACGGCTTCACGCTTGAATGCGTAGGTGTTCAACATACCGTTCCGCCCGCACCACCAGATGTGAGCGGCTATTGCACGTGGACGTCCCCGGACGCCGGTGACTATTTTCTTGGGAAATTTTCAATCTCTGCAAAAGATCCTGCCGGAAAATGGGAAACGGTTCAGGCACGGGAAGATTTAGCCAAGTGGGTGCGCCGACAGCACAGCAAACTAGTTTCTCATACCAAAACACAACAGCTTTGGACCGGCCCGGCGAGGCAAATCGAAACTGGAGCATGTGCTTCAAGACTGACGGTAAGATAAACATGCAATAATTAAAAGCGCGCGCTCATTAGCTGAAAGCTCCGTAAAATGAGTCGCGCGGTTTTAACAACAAGCGGAATTTCAACTTCACGGCCGCACGAATATGGCACCGATTTTGTGGTTCTTCGCCGCAGAACTGCCCATTGAGCCGCGCAAGGCGCGAAAACAGGATAAGCCTCGCAAAGCCGTTGCAGGAAGGAAGCGGGCGTGACTAACAAGGAAATACAAAATTCAGAGAACGACACGCTAATCTCTAGACTTATTAACGAGGTGCGCGCGATCGTCAATTCGGATCAAGTCCGGCCGGAGTCAACTCTCGGAGAGCTGGGGATCGACTCGGTGACTGTCGTAGATCTAATGATAGTATGCGAAGAGATATACCGCGAGCCGATACAACCCGAACTTCTCCATATAGATGAGTTCACAAGCCTAAAAGCCTTGCACACACAGATATATAGCGCTCAGCAGAGTAAGCAGGCGAAAATACAGGTGCTGCGTTCGACAACGTAGCTCTCGCTGCCTAGAAGATAACAACGAGTTCTGAATCCGCGATCCGACGGCTGTCCGAGGGCGGCAGCAGAAAGGGCACCAGCAAGCCATGATACTCACGCTGGCTGAGTTGGCGACTTACATAGCGTCGGGAGACTGGCGGGGCAGCTTGCTTGAGTTCCCAACCACGCTGCCACTCGGAGGATTGCGCACCTCAGAAAACGGCCACCGCGAGACGCTGAGAAATGAAATTGCGTCCAAAATCTCGCAGTTTTCCGCCCTAAGCCAGGGAAGAAGAGTTCTCATTAAAACCGATCAGTCCGTTGACGCCTTTTTATCCCTTATAGCTATATGGCACTACGGCGCAGTCGCGATACCTTTGGAACCGAATGCCTCCGACGAACAGGTAGGCCGAATCGCGGAGTTGACCGCAGCATCCTATATTCTGGTTCCAAAAAGCGATAAGCCACTCTCTCTTCGTACTTCGGTCCCGGAAGAAAATCTCCAGAGCAAACCACCTGCTCGCGTTGCCGGCAGCGATCTCGCTCTGATTATTCCGACTTCCGGTAGCACAGGCAACTCGAAGTGTGTGATGCTAACGCATTTAAACGTCGTATTTTCGGTTTACGCAATATCGAAATACCTCAACCTCCGAAGTACTGATCGTATTCTTGTTTCTCTCCCGCTAACTTTTGACTATGGTCTGTACCAGCTTCTTTTTGCCACCATCATAAACTGCACAGCAATATTGCATACCGGCTCGAGAACGCCTTACCACGTACTTGCCGCCGCCCGCACGACCGAAGCCACAGTACTGCCACTTGTTCCATCAATGGCAGCGGGTCTCATACGCGTCCTACGCGACAGACCAGACCTAAAACCGGAAAGATTGAGAACTATTACGAACACGGGCGGACATTTGCCCTACGAAATTATCCGTCGACTGCGATCCACGTTTCGAGACACGAAAATCTTCGCAATGTACGGGCTCACAGAATGTAAGCGCGCTTTATATCTTCCCCCAGAAGATATCGAGCGGAAGCCTAACTCGGTTGGTATTCCGATACCGGGCGTCGACGCTCGCGTGTTTTCGCTTAAAGTCGATACCGGAGCTACCACTGCACCTAATCAAGCCGACCGAACCGAGGCGGCGCCCGAAGAAGTCGGTGAGTTGTGCGTGCGTGGTCCGAATGTCATGCAGGGATATATCGGCAGCGAGACGCAGCCGTTCATAAACACTGGGTTAGCATACCGCGACGACATCTGGTTGGCAACCGGCGATCTTTTCTACCGCGACTTTGAAGGATACTTTTATTTTGTTGGTCGAATCAAGGATTTGATCAAGCAGAACGGATTTAATATCGGTTCTGCTCACCTAGAATCAGAAATCACGGCGTTGGATGAGGCCATAGAAGCTGTGTGTGTATTTCCCGACCGTGATAAAGATCAGGTGGAAGTTGCCCACGCTTACATAAAATTGCGCGGAGACGATGTCTCCGTTAAGAGTCGAGTCTTCGCAAAAATTTCGAAACGGCTGGATGGCAGGTACAGGCCGAGCAAAATCACCTTCGTGCCCGATCTGCCACTTACCCTCAATGGGAAATACGACCGTACTAGGTTATTTTTGTTGCCAGTTAGGAATAGTCAAACCTTCGGCGTGAACTCGAAACCGCTCTGAAAGGACGAGCCGAGTGGAAGAGGCGCAAACAGCTCAAAAAGTATCAGCTCTCGCCTCAATCGAGTCTTGGCTCTCGGAAGCGCGGCCTGATCTACCTACGCCATGCTACATTTACTCCCCGTCAGCTGTAGTGGCTAATTACCGAGGCCTCAAAAATGCACTGCAAACGCCCCTGGTTATGTCGCTTAAAGCGTGCCCTTGTATAGAGCTACAGGCCCGAGCCGCACATATATTTCGCGACGGCGTCGAGGTATGCTCAATCGGAGAGTTGAGCCGTGCCGTCGGCCTCCCGGGCGAGATCTTTCTGAACACACCCGCGATCGATCGTAACCTGATGGAAGCAGCTCTCTCCGCGAGAGTAACGATTGTGCTAGATAACATTAGCCAGTTCCGGATGCTGGCAGATCTCCGAACATCGTACGAGACAAAGCCCGTGATGATAAGGCTTAACACATCGGCGATAAATCAAGCCAGTAAGCCGCTCCGACAGGGAAAACCGGCCGATCATTTCGGCTTCGACTTCGACGGCGCTCTCTCGGTCCTGAGGAGTGCTGCGTGCTGCGGTATAGAGGTGCGGGGTATTCACGTCTACAGAGGATCATACAGTTTCGGAGGTAATGCGGTCGAAGCTGCCAAAGCGACTAGCGCCGTTGTTCAAGAACTTGAGCGTTCGCGAGGAGCGAGGTTCGAAACTATTAATCTAGGCGGAGGCTTCCCGGACGACTGGAGTGTGTTGGATGGTGTTTTCCGGCCCTATCGCGCGGCAGCTCGCGACTACTTTTCCGGTGGCCAAGTCATCCATGAGAGTGGTAGAGCGCTGTTCTCCTCCGCCGGCTATTTCGCGGTTAGTGTAGTCAACACGAAAGTCCTGAATGACCGGCTTTACATCGTTTGTGACGGCGGGTTACCGCAGAACTTTCTTCTCGCTGGGACCGAGGCCTTTGTACGACGATTGAGCAAGGCTCATTTTATGCCGTTAGGCGCACAGGAACGCCTCCCGCTCACCGCGCAGGCCACACTCGTCGGGCCGACTTGCTCGCCAAGAGACGTTATTGGCTTTCTGCCTGCAGGAACGTCTCAGCCGATCTCAGGCGATGTATGTGTTCTGCCGAACTGTGGCGCATACAACTTCGCTTATTCTATGCCCACTTTTCTTTCTTCTGCTCCGGCACGACAGTTCGTGCTTGCAACGGGCTGAGCAAAGGAGAAGTCTGCGATGCGCGCGGCGGGACTGGTTGCTGTGAAAACGCTCCTACAAAAAAACGGTGAAGTCACGCCCGAGCTCAACGAGGTAATACGGCGCGGTTATCTTCGAGTCGTTGACACGCGTGCCATCGTTGAAGATTCTTGCTCTGATGGTATAGTTTCGCGATTAGCCGAGCGCGGAATTCAGCAGCGGTGCCGTACGCAATTCGGGGCAATGGATGCGGCGAGGGAGTTGATTCGGGAAACCAGCAATGAAGGGCTGGGCACGAATCTTCATTCTATTATGATGTGCTTTGGCGCAGTGCTGCTGGAGCTTGCCGCAGACGCGAGTCAGCGCGGAGCAGTGTTTAATTGGTCGATGGCCGGCCAGCAGGCGGGCTGCTTCCTGATGACTGACCGCGGTGGTCCTGACCTGAATTCATGGCGTACGCAAGTTTACCAAAGTGAGCAAGCTCAGCGTGCTACCGTCGACAAGGTGTATGCTTTAGCTCCGTCGAATGTTGGGTTCGCTCTGCTCACGTGCAAATCCTCCGGCCTTTTTCCAGCTCTTTACCTTGTTCCACCCTCAGCGTTCTCGCAGCTGAAAAGAACTCCTGCAGGGCGGCCGTGGCTTGATGATTCCGTTCAAGTGCAGAACATGGAGGGTGACATCGAGCTGGGACCGGAGTGGGAGCTCAGCGGAACACGGGCGGCAACGATCAGAGAGTTCCTCAGCATTTGCCGCCCAAACGTCGTACTAGCCTTCCTATCGCACGTTGAATGGCTGGCGTCTCGAAAGCGCATCCGCGTGCCGAGAAACTTAGAGCGAGCTAAAAACAGTCTAAGGCGGATTGCTGAGTTCGCAGCAACAAAAGCACTAGTCGACCGATACTTTGCCGCCGAAGCGATGGCTGTCAAGTTCGCCGGCAACGAACTTATACTCGATTTAGTTTTGTCAGATTGTGATCTCTCGCCGGACGACTCTAGAGATTTGCTTGGCTTCACTAAAATGGAGGGAAGTACTTACCGATGCTTCAGCGAAATTATCTCGCTGTTGGGCCTAACTAGCAAAGCCCTTACATGATTACGGTCCGCGCCATACACGTGAGTGTGACCACATTGGAGGGGCCGACGCCTGCTGCGAGATTCGAGAACATATTGCGGTCAATCGCTCTTCAACGCCGCGAACTGCTTGGAGAATGTGATGCCGCTAAATGGCAGACTTCCACGCCGCACATCGTCTGCTCCACGACCCTCGGTGAGACACTGTCCTGGACGGGGTTGTCATGGAATTCCCTTCAGAGCATAGCTGGCTTCAAACGCTTTGATGGCGATTTCGGTGTGTTCGTTGACGCATACGAATGCGCGTCGTGGGGCTATGCGATTAGGTTCGCGCGCGGCGTATTAGGGGCTCAGCGCGTACTCCTCTCTATCGTTGACGGCAACTTACTGGACCTGGCTTATTGGAAATCGAGCTCCGACTGGGGAGTTTCTGGATTTGTATCTACCCAGCTAGCGCTAGAACTTGGGGAGGTAAGAGAGTCGCAATGTCAGACGGGATTCTGTGCTGGCGGCATGGCCGAGTTTGCGATGCATGTTCGGAGAGCGGCAGGTCAGGCCGAAGAGGCCAGAGTTGCCATTCCATTTTGCCCCCCGCGGACGAGAAGCATGTTCGCACGGGCCTTAAAGCGTTCCAAGCTGACAGAGGATTTATATTATCTTCACGGGCATTGCTTTGGTAGCGATCCTTGGATGGGAATCGCTTATGACAATGATCAATCCCCCTTGTCTGCAAAAATTTACCTTGCTTGTTCATTGGCATTGAGGGGGTATTTCGCGATTTATAGAATAAATTTGTCACATGACTGCGTTGTGATGAATAAATGTCGGCGGCCGTCAGTCTAGCCAGTAGGGAGCTTGGGCAATCGGATCGAGTGTCGGCGCTGGAAAAAGCGCCCAGCCGCAGCTTCGCCGTGTTCTGATGTTTAGATCTTCGCAGATAATCTATCCTTTGGGCCTCTAGCAGGATCGCCGGGATATCAAGATGTACCGAGCCGTGTTCTCCGGTCAGCTGCTTCGACCACCTTTCGTGAATCGAATTTTTCCAGCTACGATCGGGTCACGACCGCTGGCTTGCCCGGCTGATTTTGGCATCATGGCGAGTTTGCCTCGCTCCGCCGGTGTACCTGTGTTGCTCGGTTTCGCGGAGTACTATAGATTGTTGACATGGATGGCGGATACGGCGCGTTCGTGTTTGCGCAACGTCGAACTTTTCATCTTTGAAGTTCCGATGCCTGGCGGATGTGCTCTCTCAGAAGCTCTGCTCGCGGACGACGTTTTTCTCTGCCGCGGAGGGGAGGAGTTGGCTGTGACAGTAGCTGAGCTGGGCACCTCGGTGTTACTCGTGCGTGATAAGCTTCTCCGGCACGTGTTCGAGTGTGGGGATAACTCGGTTGAAATAGTACTTCTAAGTACCACCGCCGCCGCGGACGGACTCTTACAGTATGCCGGCCGTCTCAGGACCGTGGGCATCGCAGGCGAATTGTCAGTTGGTTGTTATGATGAAGCGCGACCATAGGTCGGTCGTCCAGCTCCGTTGGGCCTCGTTCATTAACGAGACTGAGTTCACGGGTGAGGCGCTCACTGCAACGTTAGCACGTGCGTCACTCATCGATTTCCGACCAGCAGTCATCATGGTTTCCAGTTCATCTGAAATGCTGGTACTCGCATCCAGTTTGGGAAGACAAATGCTCCAGATGCTGCGTGAAGCGTTTCCGAGCACACGAATTACAGTTGTTGCGCTTGGCTGCCTCGGACTTCATGCTTGCATTCATGAATTTGATCGGCTTAAATTAAAAACTGCGCTGATTTTGCTATGGGAAATCCCGAGCGGATTGCAGCAGTGTGGCTTAGACGCCTTGGGTGTCGGTTTTGAGGGGCTTCGCGCAGTTGGCGGGATTGGCATTTTGGCCATCGAGAGGAATTGCCCGGACGAAATTGAAGAGCGCGGCGCGGTGATTGGAGGGTGCCAAATTTTTTCTCGGAAGCCGGGTTTGTCAAGCTTGGTAGATCTTGCTCAACAGATCAAATGCTATCTCGGTGAAGTCCAGAACGAAGAAGATGCGATTGTTTCTTTTGAGCTGCCAATCGGGTTTTCTAGAAGGCTTCTCGCGCTACTCGCTCGCGCGCTAGAAGGAAGGACAGGTCCGCACACATGGCTGGAGAGCTCAGAAGTAGACGGAAACCATCGTTTGACGATCAAACCGTTAGTTGAAATCGTACGCTATTCGGCTCGCATTTCTGGGGTTCTGACAGTTCTCTCGCTTGGGGGAGGCGGGAGAGTCGGGTGTCTTAGGGTGGGAGCTGCTTCGAAGTCTCTGTGGCCAGCCGAGTCGAAGTTCCTAGCGGCATCTAAATTAGATTATGATTCGGTAATGTCATGGGCTCCTCAACTTATCGAGCTGCTTTCCGAGGGTAAGATTAATGATGAGGTCGGAAGGATGCTTCTTTCACGGATGTTTTATTTTAAGTATGGAAGATCTGGGGAGAGAGACCACTATGGATATTGCTCTATTGCGCTTTAGGGGCGTTTTTTACCTTTGGTGAGTAGGCTTGTGGGCTTTTTTTGTCTGGCGCTATGCCGTTTATTGCTTCATGATGGAGGCGGTTGTGTATGATGAGCAAGTTTCCGATATAGATTTCTTACTTTCTGAGGTGCTTAAATGCTATGGGAACTCACCGTCAGGGGTGGTTTCCGGAGATCTCGACCGCGAAGCGGCGTTGTCAATCATAGATGCGGCAAAAAAATTCTCATTGGAAAAATTGTCGAGCGGCAGTAGTCAGGCTGATCGAGTCGGATGCGCTCTAGATGCAAATCAGCGTGTTCAAATCCCCCCATCATATGATGAAGTTTGGCGGGATTATTGCCGGATGGGTTTCACTCGCCTCGGAGCTCCGAAGACACACGGCGGATTAGGTGTTCCGTATGTCCTCTGTCAAGCTGTCAATGAGATACTCGTCTCCGGGGATCCCGCCTTCATGGTTTATTCCGGATTTTGCATTCCAGCTCTGATGTTGCTCGATAGGTTTGGGGACGAGAAACTTCTAGCCTGGGCACCGCAATTGGCGTCTGGAGAAGTTACGGCGTGTCTCTGCCTCACAGAGGGAGAGGCGGGAAGTGATCTTGCTAATGTCGGGACGCGGGCTGAAGTAACATCTAGCGGCAGCTATCGGGTTAGGGGCAGAAAGTGTTTTATATCCGCCGGAATGCACGACCTTCCACGGAACATTATCTATGTGGTTCTTGCGAGGACGAGCGGTATGCCGCCGGATAGCCTGGGGCTTTCCTGTATCATTGTTCCGCGCTTTCGAATTAATCGAGAGGGTAATGCCGTACCCAACGGTATTAGCTGTCGTCGTGTGGACGAGACGATGGGATTTCGTGGATGTCCGACCGTTGAACTTGAGTTTGGCGCTGCCGATGACTGCTTTGGCCACTTACTGGGCTCACATGAAGGACGCGGTTTGGTTCAACTGCGTAGCATGATGGCCGACGCGCGGATCGCGACAGGAGTGTTCGCGGTTGGCATAGCATCGGCTGCTCACGGCAGGGCACTGGCGTACGCGCGAGAGCGGAGGCAAGGAGTTGCGCTCGGAAAATCACCTCTCCGCAGAGAACGTCCTGAAATAATAGCTCGACATGCCGATGTGCGACGGATGTTAATGGAAATGAGATCGCGCCTCGAAGGTTGCAGAGCGCTTATGTACAGGTTGGCTTGGTGCCGAACTATGGAGTTGAACCAATGTAATTCCGAAAGCGAACGCCGGCCTGCCGACCCAATGCACCATGAAATGGTACAGCTACTTACTCCTCTTTTGAAGGCCTACGCTTCTGAACAAGCATGGCGTATTAGCGATATTTCGATCCAGGTACATGGCGGCGCCGGCTATCTTCGATCCTTTCGCGTTGAGCAATGTGCTCGGGATTCGAAGGTACTTTCCATCTGGGAGGGTACAAATTACATTCAAGCAATTGATCTTGTTGTTGATAAACTTGCATTAGGCAGGGATTCTCGTCTTTTAGCTCGGTTACTCTATCAAGTTAGAGCTTCGGTCGAGGCGTTGAGCGGCAGTGACGATTATGGCTCAGAAGTTATCGCGCTGAGATCTGGTGTAGCTGCAGTTGAAAGCTGCCATAAAAGACTCGAACAGTGGGCGAAGTCGCGATCGTTAGAGTTAATCGAGGCTTTTGCGACGCGTATATTGGACGTTATAGCTGAAGTGGTGGTCGGGTGGTTACTTCTCGAGTCGGCCGTGGCCGCCTCGCGTTGCATCGAGAGGGATGGTGTAAGTACGTCATTTTACCGGAACAAAATAGCAGTGGCACGTTTTTATTTCCGGAATATTTTGCCGTTCGCGGTCACAAGGGCGGAAATCGTATTACGCGCTGAGGCCGCTTGCGACGCGGATTAGTCGAGATTTTGTTTAGATGTTTGGTCCCGGCATGTGGTGTGACGGATCGAGCCTGAAGCACTCGGGTTCTTTCGTCGAGGTCTGGCAGATGAACTCGTAGGGCGTGAGGCCGCGCAGGGTCTTGAGCCGGCGGCCGTAGTTGTAGGCGTCCACGAACAGCTGCAGGTGCTGTCGCAGCTGGTCATGGCTGACGTAATGGTAGCGCTTGACCGTGGCGTCCTTGATGGTGCGGTTCATCCGCTCGACTTGAGCGTTCGTCCACGGGCCGCGCGGCTTGGTCAGGCGATGCTCGATCTTGGTCTGCTCGCAGGCCCAATCGAACGCGTGCCAGCGGTCGATACGCGGCTCGTCGCGCTCTGCCCAATAGGCAGCCGCCTTGGCCTCGGCCTCCTCGTCCACCGGGTGGTTGTCGGTAAACTGGAGGCTCAAGTCGGTCAGCACCGTGCGGATCGTGTACGGCACGGCGGCGACCAGATCGTGGAGAAAGGCTGCCGCGATCCGCTGCGTCGCCTTCTCATAGAGTTGAACGAAGGCGAACTTGGCTTCAGCGGTCGATGGCCACGAACAGGTGCAGCTTGCCCTGTTCGGTGCTGACCCGTGCGATGTCGATGTGGAAGTAGCCGATCGGGTAAGCCTTGAAGCGCGAGCGTTTGGGCTTGTCGCCGTCGACATCCGGCAGGCGACTGATGCCGTGACGCTGCAGGCAGCGGTGTCGCGACGAGCGGGTCAGATGCGGGATCGTGGGCTGAAGCGTGTACAGGCAGTCGTCGAGCGGCAGCAGGGTATGCCGCCGGACGGCGACGATGACCGCCTCGTCCTCCACGCTCAGCACACTGGAGCGGGGCTCCTTCGGCCCCATCCGCGCATCCGTGCTGGTCTGGCGTGAGCGCCACTTCTGCACCGTCGTGGGGCTAATGCCGCAGCGCTTGGCGGCGGCCCTTACGCTGTAATTACCCAGAGCGCCGGGAGACCGGCAATGAACAGATGGTGGAAGTCCGTCACGATGAAGGCGTAGCGAGCCGCATCGGCCCCGAGCCGTGCGTGGGCGTCCGTGAGGCCGTCGGCGAAGCGTCGGTAGGGGAGCGTGCAGGCCAGGTATCATACCACGACCTCACGAGCCGTCTTGGTCGAGCACCTCGCCTCCGAGGGGCTGACCGTCGAGGCAATGAAGCAGCCGGTTTCGGCTGTCCTGTCTGTGAAGAGCGGCCACTTTCCCCAGCTCAAAGCTGGCGGCACTTAAACAAATTTCAGCTTAACAACAGAAATCTGCACCGCTGACACCTCAACGGCTTGCGGATCGTTCGAAAATATCCATGTGCTGCGCATCAAAACCGGAGAAGCGTAATGGACGAAAACACTTCTGTGCCGACCGGTAACCACATCACACTCGCGGCAGATGTCGTGTCCGCTTATCTGGCGAACAACCACGTTCAGCCCGCCGACTTGCGCACGTTGATTGCCAGCGTTCATGCGGCAATCACCGGCCTCGGTGACAACCGCAAAGCGTCAGAGCCTGAGACCGACAAGCCGACCCCTGCGCAGATCCGGAAGTCGATCAGGCCGGACGCGCTGATCAGCTTTATCGATGGCAAGCCCTACAAGGCGCTCAAGCGCCACCTGACCGGGCACGGCCTGACGATCCAGCAGTACCGCGAGCGCTACGGCCTGCCGCGGGATTACCCCACGACCGCGGCCAGCTATTCCGAGCAGCGCTCCGCCCTCGCAAAGAGCGCCGGGCTTGGCCAGCAGCGGCGGAATGCGGCTCCGAAGGCGGCTGAGGTCGCCGAGACCATCACTGAGGCGCTGAAGGCTCGCGGCCGGAAGAAGGCCGCTGAAGCTCCTGCGAAGCCGACCAGGGCGCGCAGGCCGAAGGCTGCTGCTGCGTAATCGGCTGATCTCGACGCGGGCCCTCTCAGGTCCCGGCACAAAGAAGGCTCGCCCCCAGGACGGATGCGGGGAGCGGGCCTGGTGCGCTATCGCCCCAACGGACCGAACGCCGTCGCCTTAAAGGCGATAGCTAAGCTTCCTGGCTGGCGGTCTGCCTAGGGCTTCACTGTAGCGCGACGATCTGGATGAGAGCCGAGCGACAATCAGGATGAGAGACCGGT
>CAXDNE010000186.1:0-14895 GCA_963990595.1 uncultured Methylobacterium sp. | reverse complement strand
GGAAGAAGTTGAGCCAGCTGTCGGTGGGCAGGGCGTACTCGATGCCGCCGCCGACCGTCCAACCGGTCACGAAGTCGCTGCGGTTGCCGGCGAAGTTCTGGAACGCGACGCGCGCGCCCTGGCTGCCCGTGGCGTAGGCGAAGCCGCCCGTGGCGTAGACCAGCGTGCGGTCGAAGGCGTAGCCGAGGCGGCCACGAACCGTGCCGAAGAAGTCGAGCGTGCTCAGCAGGCCGTTGGTGGGCACGAAGGCGCCGAAGGCCGGCCCGACGGCGCCGTTCACGAGGTAGCTCTGCCGACGGTTGCCGAAGTCGACGTACTGGGCGTCAGCCTCGAAGCCGACCACCACGCCGGAGCCCGGGGTCAGCTGCCAGTTGTAGCCGATCTGGCCACCGCCGGTGAAGCCTTCGTTGTTGTTGCGGCCGTAGACCAGCGAGGAGCCGGGAGCCAGGACGCCCGGAACGAAAGCGCCCGCGGGCGTGATCGCCACCGGGCTGCCGGCCGTCTGGACGAAGCCGTTGGCCCGCTGCGAGCTGGCGTCGAAGCCGTAGCCGGCGTTGAAACCGAAGTAGAAGCCGGTCCAGGTGAAGACAGGAACGGGGGTGAACACCGGCGGCGGCGCGGCGCGGCGCGGCAGGTCGGCGGCGGAAGCGGCGGCCGTGAGCGCCGTGAACGCCGCGAGAGAGGTAACAAGCTTCTTCATTACTGTGATCCCCAGCATTAGCCCGATCGGCTACGAATTTAGGCGATCGGGCCCTCCGAGGATGTAGCTTAGCTGCCACAGCCGAGGGAAAGCGTGGCCATACGACGGGTTCCGACCCGTCGAATGCGGCGAATCAAGGACATTCACCGCGCGGAAATCAAACTTCGGACGGTGTCCAGCGCCGATACCTGGCGCCGCCGGGGCCAAACCCGCCGATGCCGGATCGAATCGTCTCAGACCGGCGGCGTATCGTTGGCCGCGAGGACTAGTCCGGCCAAGTAGAGCGATCCGCAGATCAGGATTCGCGGCGGCCGCTCGAAGGCGATGTCCTTCACCAGCGCCAGCGCCGCCTCGATGCTCGGTGCCGCATAGGTCGAGAGCCCGACGCTCTCGCCGATCTGCGCCACCTCCTCGGCGGGGCGGGCCGCCATCGTCCCGGTGATCGGGACGGCGACAAGGGCGCGGGCCAGCCCGACGAAGTTGCGCAGGAAGCCGTCGGCGTCCTTCGTGCCGAGGAGGCCGACGATCAGCACCAGCGGCACGTCGCTCCGCTCGCCGAGATCCGCCATCGCGGCGGCCAGGATCCGGCCGCCATCGATATTGTGGCCCCCGTCGAGCCACAGCTCGGTGCCGGGATCCAGCTGTGCGGCGAGGCGCCCCCGACCCAGGCGCTGCAGCCGTCCCGGCCACTCGACCTCGGTGAGCCCCTTCTCCAGGGCCGCAGTTCCGATGTCGCCGAACCCGGCCGCGCGAAGGGCCGTGATCGCCGTTCCGGCATTGACCAACTGGTGCCGGCCGGCGAGCCGGGGACGCGGCAGGTCGAACAGGTCGGTCTCGTCCTGGTACACGAGGCGGCCACGCTCCTCGTGGACGGAGAAATCCTGGTTGCCGACCAGGATCGGACCGGCCCCCACGGCCTCCGCGCGCCGGCACAGGACGGCGTCGGCCTCCGCGTAATCCTGTGCGGCGATCACCGCCGGGCAGCCGCGCTTGAAGATGCCGGCCTTCTCGGTCGCCACCGACTCGACCGTGTCGCCGAGATACTCGGCGTGATCGCGGCCGATGGGCGTGACCACCGCGCAGGCCGGGCGATCGATCACATTGGTGGCATCCAGCCGCCCGCCGAGACCGACCTCCAGCAGCAGCACGTCGGCCGGGCTCTCCGAGAACAGCAACAGCGCCGCCGCCGTGGTGATCTCGAACATGGTGATCGGCTCGCCGGCATTGGCGGTCTCGCAGCGCGCGAAGGCGTCGGCCAGCCTGTCCTCGTCGACGAACTGGCCACCGCCGATCCCGCCGATCCGGATCCGCTCGTGGAAGCGCACGAGATGCGGCGAGGTGTAGACATGCGCGGCCAGGCCGCCCGCCTCCAGGATCGACCGCATGAACGCGATGGTCGAGCCCTTGCCGTTGGTGCCGGCGACGTGGATCACCGGCGGCAGGCGCCGCTCCGGATGATTGAGCCGGTCGAGCAGCCGCTCGATCCGGCCGAGCGACAGGTCGATGGTCCGGGGGTGCAGCGCCAGAAAGCGCGCCATCAGGGCGTCGGACGAGGCCATGGCGCGAAGCTTACGCCGCCTCGGAGGCGGAGACCGGTGCACCGGCCTCGGCGACGTTGGTCAGGAGGCTGCAGAGGCGCGTGATCGTCTCCTTGAGCTGGTGGCGGTGGATCACCTGATCGACCATGCCGTGCTCGCGGAGGTACTCCGCCCGCTGGAAGCCGTCCGGCAGCTTTTCCCGGATGGTCTGCTCGATCACCCGCGGACCGGCGAAGCAGATCAGGGCGCCCGGCTCGGCGAGATGCACGTCGCCCAGCATGGCGTAGGAGGCGGTGACGCCGCCGGTGGTCGGGTTCGTGAGAACCACGATGTAGGGCAGCCGCGCCGCGTTCAGGCGGCGCACCGCCACGGTCGTGCGGGGCATCTGCATGAGCGACAGGATGCCTTCCTGCATGCGCGCGCCGCCGGAGGCCGCGAACAGCACGTAGGGCGTCCGCTTCTCCAGGGCCGTCTCGGCGCCGCGCACGAAAGCCTCGCCCGCCGCCATGCCGAGCGAGCCCGCCATGAAACCGAATTCCTGCGCGGCCAGCACCATCGGCAGGCCGCCGACCCGGCCGAAGCCGATCTTGAACGCGTCCTGCAGCCCGGTCTTGGCGCGGGCCTCCTTGAGGCGGTCGACGTAGCGCTTCTCGTCGCGGAATTTCAGCGGATCGGGGGCGACCTCCGGGAGCGCCACGTCGATCCAGGTCCCCTCGTCGAACATCATCTTCAGGCGCGCCTGGGCACCCATCTTCAGGTGATGCTCGGAGCCGGGAATGACCCAGTGATTGGCCTCCACCTCCTTGTGGAAGACCATCTGCCCCGTATCCGGACATTTGACCCAGAGGTTTTCCGGTGTCTCGCGCTTGAACAGGGTCTTGATCCGGGGGCGCACCACCTCCGAGATCCAGTTCATCGGTTCGACCATCGCCTTGCGTCCGTCCGCTTCAAGCCCGCGCTGATATCAGGTGGAGCGCGCTGCGCCGCCAGGGTGCGTGAAATCCCCGCTCAGGCCGCCCGCCCGACACCGGCCGCGCGCACGCCCTCGGCCAACTCACGCACCAGCTCCGTCACCGCCGGCACGCTCCCGGCCTGCGCCCGCCCATCGCCGTCGAGGGAGCGCACGAGCGCCTCCACCAGCGCCGAGCCGACCACGACGCCGTCCGCGCCTTTGGCGATGGCCGCCGCATGGGCGCCGGTCTTCACGCCGAAGCCGACAACCACGGGAAGATCGGTGTGCCGCCGGATGCGCGCGACTGCCTCCGAGACCTGGCCGAAATCGGGGGTCGCCGTGCCAGTCACGCCGGTGATCGACACGTAGTAGACGAACCCGGCGGTGTTCGCGAGCACCGCCGGCAGGCGACGCTCGTCGGTGGTCGGCGTGGCGAGCCGGATGAAGGCCAGGCCCTTCCCGAGCGCCGGCAGGCACAGCTCGGCATCCTCCTCCGGCGGGAGGTCGACCACGATCAACCCGTCGATCCCGGCCGCCACGGCATCGTCCAGAAAGCGGTCGACGCCGTAGGTGTGGATCGGGTTGTAGTAGCCCATCAGGACGATCGGCGTGCTGTCGTTCTCCGCGCGGAAGCGGCGCACGAGGTCGAGCGTGCCGGCCACGGTCTGCTTGGCTTTCAGCGCCCGCAGGCCCGCCGCCTGGATCGCCGGGCCGTCCGCCATCGGGTCGGTGAAGGGCAGACCGAATTCCAGGATGTCGGCCCCCGCGCCGGGGAGCGCCTTCAGGACCTCCAGAGAGGTCTCGGGATCGGGGTCGCCCGACATCACGTAGGTGACGAGAACGGCCCGGTTCTCCGCGCGGGCACGGGCGAAGGTGGCGTCGATGCGGCTCGGCATGGTTCAGGCGGTGTTCGCAGTTGCCAGGCCGCCAACGGCCCGGGATTGCCCCCGCGCTACACCAAAGGCGCCGGCCCGTGAAGCGGGCGGCGATCGCGACCCGACCGGCCGCACCGATGCCGCGACCCGCCGCCGGGCGTGCAGCGGCCATGCGCGCGGCCCTGTTGCCGCGAGGCCTGGGGCTGCGTAGCAGGGCGATATGTCTGAGAATTTGCTCCCGACGCGCCCCTTCGCCGCGCTGCTGTTCGACATGGACGGCACGATCATCAGCTCCATCGCCTCGGCGGAGCGCATCTGGTCGCGCTGGGCCGAGGCGCAGGGCCTCGACGTGGCATCCTTTCTGCCGACGATCCACGGCGTCCGCTCGGTGGAGACGATCCGGCGCCTCGATCTGCCGGGTCTCGACCCCGAGGCCGAAGCGGCGGCGATCACCCGGGCCGAGATGGAGGATGTCGGCGACATCACCGAGATTCCCGGTGCCCGGGCGTTCCTGGCGTCGCTGCCGCGGCCTCGCTGGGCCATCGTGACCTCGGCGCCCCGCGCGCTGGCGGAGCGGCGCCTCGCGGCGGCCGGGCTTCCGGCCCCGGCCCTGATGGTATCGGCCGACGATGTCACGCGCGGCAAACCTGCGCCGGACTGCTTCCTTCTGGCGGCCGACCGGCTCGGGGTCTCGGCAGAGGATTGCCTCGTCTTCGAGGATGCGCCGGCCGGCATCCGGGCGGCCGAGGCCGCGGGGGCGACCGTCGCGGTCGTCACCGCGACCCATCACGCGGCACTGCGCACCGCCCACCCCGCGATCCCCGACTATCGCGGGGTCCGCGCCGATATCGCCAGGGACGGGGTCCGCATCGGAACCCACCCGTGAGCGGATCGCCGACCCGGCATTGACTTTGCGCGGGGGCAGCGCGGCACTATCCGGCATGCGAGTGCCGGGTCCAGGAGCAGCGAGCCGATGACCAAGCCCGACGGCGTGCCGCGCAACCTCTTCGAGACCGCCGAGGGCCGCCGGCTCGTGGAGGCCCGCACCGACCCGGCCTGGCGCCAATGGGGTCCGTATCTCAGCGACCGGCAATGGGGCACGGTCCGGGAGGATTACAGTCCGAACGGCGACGCCTGGGATTACCTGCCCCACGACCATGCCCGCTCCAGAGCCTACCGGTGGGGCGAGGATGGCATCGGCGGCTTCGGCGACCGCCACCTGAACTGGTGCCTGGCGCTCGCGCTCTGGAACGGGCGCGACCCGATCCTGAAGGAGCGCCTGTTCGGCCTCACCAACCAGGAGGGCAATCACGGCGAGGACGTCAAGGAACTCTACTACTACCTCGACGGTGTTCCGAGCCACGCCTTCATGCGGATGCTCTACAAGTACCCGCAGGCGGAATTTCCCTACCGCAGCCTGGTCGAGGAGAACCGCCGGCGCGGCCTCGACGATCCGGAATACGAGCTTCTCGACACCGGCCTGTTCGACGCGGGGCGCTACTTCGATGTCGAGATCGCCTACGCCAAGGCCGGTCCCGACGACATCCTCATGCGGGTCACGGCGATCAACCGGGGTCCCGAGGCCGCCGCCCTGACCCTGCTGCCGCAGCTCTGGGCGCGGAATGTCTGGTCCTGGAAGGCGGAGGCCGCGAAGCCGGAGCTGATGGCCGGATCCGACGGCTCGGTCTGGGCACGCCATCCCGAGATGCCGCCGATGCGCTTCTTCGCGGACGGCGCGTCGGAGCTGCTCTTCACCGAGAACGAGACCAACACGCACCGGCTCTTCGGCAGTGGCCCGGCCGAGGGCTTCTACAAGGACGGGATCGACCGCTGCGTGGTCGGCGGCGACCGCGATGCGGCCAACCGGCTGTCGGGGACCAAGTGCGCCGCCCGCTGCGATCTGCGTCTCGACCCCGGCGAGGCGCGCACCCTGCGCTTGCGCCTGCGCGCCGAGACCGCGCCGGGGGAGCCGTTCGCGGATTTCGACGCCGTCTTCGCGGCCCGCGAGGACGAGACCGATGCCTTCTACGGAGCGCTGCAGGCGCCCGTTGCCGACCCGGAAATGAGGCTCGTCCAGCGGCAGGCCCTCGCCGGCATGCTCTGGTCGAAGCAGCTCTACCATTACGATGTGCGCGAGTGGCTCGCGGGCGACCCGGCCCAGCCCGCCCCGGCGCCGGAACGCCGGCACGGGCGCAACGGCGACTGGGCGCATCTGCGCGCCAACGACATCATCTCGATGCCGGATGCCTGGGAGTATCCCTGGTTCGCCTCCTGGGACCTGGCGCTTCAGGCGATCGTCTTCGCTCTGATCGATCCCGATTTCGCCAAGAACCAGCTCCTGCTCCTCGTCGACGAGGCCTATGCGCATCCGAACGCGGCGCTGCCGGCCTACGAATGGGGCTTCGGCGATGCCAACCCGCCGATCCACGCGCTGGCCGCCTGGCGGGTGTTCGAGCTCGATCGCTCGCTCACCGGGCGGCCGGATCACGCCTTCCTCAAGCGCATCTTCAACAAGCTGACCCTGAACTTCACGTGGTGGGTGAACCGCAAGGACGCCGACGACCGCAACCTGTTCCAGGGCGGTTTTCTGGGCCTCGACAATATCGGCATCTTCGACCGGTCGAAGCCGGTCGGCGACGGAGCGACCCTCACCCAGTCCGACGCCACGGCCTGGATGGCGACCTACGCGCTCAACCTGATGCGCATCGCCATCGAGCTCGCCGTGCAGGATCCCACCTACGAGGACATGGCGGAGAAGTTCTTCGAGCACTTTCTACTCATCGCGGGGGCGACCGGCGTCGGGGTGTGGGACGAGGCCGACGGCTTCTTCTACGACGTGATCGAGACCCGCGACGGCCGGCGCCTCCCGATCCGCGCCCGGACCATGGTCGGCCTGATCCCGATCTTCGCGGTGGCGACGATCGATGAATGCGACCTCCAGAGGCTGCCCGCGTTGGGCGAACGCATGCAGTTCTTCCTGAGGAATCGCCCGGACCTCGCGACCCTGGTCTCGCGCTGGAACGAGCCCGGCCAGGGCCAGACCGCCCTGCTCTCCCTGCTGCGCGGGCACCGGCTCAAGGCGCTGCTGCGCCGCGCCCTCGACCCAGCCGAGTTCCTCTCCGATCACGGCCTGCGCGCCGTCTCCCGGGCCTATGCGGAACAGCCGTTCTGCTTCGCCTGGAACGGCAGCGATCTGGGTCTCGCCTACGAGCCGGCGGAATCGCGTTCGCGCCTGTTCGGCGGCAACTCGAATTGGCGCGGGCCGATCTGGATGCCCGTGAACTACCTGCTCATCGCCGGCCTCCATCGCTTTCACGACTATTATGGGCCGGATTTCCGGGTCGAGGCGCCCACGGGCTCGGGCCGGACCTACTCGCTGCAGGAGGTCGCCCGGGATCTCTCCCTGCGCCTGATCGGCCTGTCGACCCGCGGCCCGAACGGGCAGAGGCCGGTCTACGGCGCGAGCCGGATCGAGCAGGAGGACCCGCATTTCCGCGACCTCGTCCTGTTCTACGAATACTACGACGGCGATACGGGCCGCGGTGTCGGCGCCGCGCACCAGACCGGCTGGTCCGGGCTCGTGGCGCTGCTGATCCAGGAGGTCTCGGCGGCGACCGCTGGGGCACCGATCTCGGGGCGGCGGTGACCGCCCGGTGCCGGCGCAGCCGGGGACGTCCTCCGCGCCGCTATTCCGCCGCCTGGGCCGCGCGCAGTCGCTGCCCGAGCCCGATCTGGCGGGAGATGGTCGAACGACGCGCACTGTAGGCCGCCGAGACCAGCGGGTAATCGACCGGGAGCCCCCACTTGGCCCTGTAGGCCTCCGGCGTCAGGCCACGGATGGTGAGGTGGCGCCGCAACGCCTTGTAGGGCTTCCCGTCCTCGAAGCTGACGAGCGAATCCGGTCGGATCGAGGCCCGGATCTGGGCCTCGGTCGGCCGTCGGACCTGCGGTTCCGGCGGGTGATCCAGTGCGCTGATCGAGCGGTGAACCTCGGTGAGCAGGTTCGGCAGCACGTCCGCGGGAACGCTGTTGCGTGTGACGTACACGCTCAGGATCTTCGCGGCGAGTTCGACACTCGGCGAGGCGGTCCGCATGGTCGTCTCCTCGATTTTTCTTTACGGTCGATGTGGCGTTCGTCAGTCTCGTCGGCTGCCCGTCTGGCGCGGGCCATTATGCGCGGTCCCACCGCACTTACAACTCCAACGCGCATTTTTCGAATTGGTTTCTATTAAAAGGTGCAGTTCGCGATCGATGTCGGGCTGTCACAGTGTTTGAGGCCGGGCAGACATACGGTGCCGGCCGAAGAACACGCCCGATCGTCTCTTGAGAAACGTCGCGGACCGCGGACCGGGATCTTCGCGGCCACTGCAGGGAATAGAAATTCTGCTTTCCCGCCGCGAAAAGAGCCTTATTGATCAAAAATCAAAATATACTGAATATTTCTTTTTCATCGGACCAGAATATTCTAATAAAAGATCCTCGCCCCATCGGAGAATCCGCGGGCACGCCTGTGCGACCGCATTCGTCCGCACCGAAGCTCAGAAAAACGCGGGAAAGAACACGTCGACCATGCCAGACCGTCCGCAACCGAAATACATTCAGTCAGTCCGACACATCGCCGCGAACGATGCACTGCCATTTATTGCGGCTTATCGGGGCGCATTGCCCTGCGACTATGCCAGCGTGAGAGCGTTATTGATTTCCGCTCAACTCGACATCGGGATTCCAGGCACCCGTTGAGCCGCCGGCCTGCCCGATCCCGGCCCCGCCGAACCGCCCGTATTTTCAGAACAGGAGGTGAAGCGCGAGAGGCGCGAGGATCGCCGTCAGGAAGGCGTTGAGCCCCATGGCGATGCCCGCGAAAGTGCCCGCGACTTCGCTCACCTGGAACGCGCGCGCCGTGCCGATCCCGTGCGCGGCGAGTCCGGCCGCGAAACCGCGGGCGCGCATGTCACGGATCCGCAGGACGTTCATCATCGGCGTCACCAGGATCGCCCCGATGATGCCGGTGAGGATCACCAGGATGGCGGTGAGCGTCGGATCCCCGCCGAGCGCCTCGGCGATGCCCATGGCCACGCCCGAGGTCACCGATTTCGGCGCCAGCGAGACGAGGACCGGCTGCGGGATATCGAGCAGCCGCGCCAGCGCGATCACGACGGCGAGCGTCGTGGCGGAGCCGGCCGCGAGGGCGGCGAGCATCGGCACCAGGGCGCGCATCACCGTGGCCCGCCGTTCGTAGAGCGGCATAGCCAGCACCACGGTGGCGGGCCCGAGCAGGAAGTGCACGAATTGCGCGCCCTCGAAATAGGCCGGATAGGGCGTGCCGGTGGCCGCCAGGACGCCGCCGACCAGGGCCACCGTGATGAGAACCGGATTGGCGATCGGGTGCCGGCCGGTCGCCGCGGCGACACGGTCCGCGAGGACGTAGGCCGTCAGCGTCACCGTGAGCCACAGCAGCGGCGTCTTGGCGAGATAGACCCAGAGCGAGAAGTCGCCGCCCATGCGTCAGGGCTCTCCGTCCGGCCGACGCCGCTCCACCAGGGCCGCCACGGCGCGGAAGACGAGGACAGTCACCAGCAGCGAGAGGGCCGTCGAGACCACCAGCACGATCGCGAGCTTGAGGCCCTGCGCCCGCAGCAGGTCGAGGCGGCCGACCACGCCGACCCCCGCGGGGACGAACATCAGCGACAGATTCGCCAGGAGCCCCCGCGCCGACGATTCGAGGGTGCCGTCGGTGAGCGGCTTCGGGAGATAACGCGGCAGGCCGAGGCGGGCGTTGTCGCGCAGCAGCAGAAACGCGAACATCAGTCCCATGCCGATCACCGGCCCCGGGATCGGCACGCCGGCACCGCGGGCGAGGATCTCGCCCACGAGCTGGGCGAGCAGGATGAGCGCCAAGCTCGCGATCATCGCGCGATCCGCAGCTCAGGCAACCCCGATGCCCTGCTGGCCGCTCCGTCGCGCAGCCGCGATGGCCATATCATCGAAGCCGAGCAGCCGGCCGAGGCGCTCGACCAGCGCTTCCTCGAATTCGTCGACCCGGCCGTCCGCCGCGGCGACAGACCAAGCCATGGTCAGCAATTCCTGCCGCTCGGTCCGGTCGGCCTCGTGGGGGATCATCTCGACGAGGCTCGCCACGTCGCGGGTCTCGGAATCCATCGCGGCGGCACGCTCGATGAGCGCGCGCGCCGCGTCGGGCCCCTCCGCGTAATGGCCCTGCACGAGGCGGGACAGGCGCTCGCTCTCGGACGGGGCGAGGATGCCGTCGACCCTGGCCACATGGACGAGGAGCGCGGTGGCCGCCAGATGCGTGTCGTCCACGGCCTCGTGAGTGCCGACGCCGAGAGCCTCGGCCGCGTAGGCGCGCAGGCGTGCGATCAGGGACATGGTGGCTCCGGCGGATCTCGTACCGCACAGTTCGGCCTGGGTTGGTCCTCCGTCAAGGACGGGACCGCATGTCGGCACGGCGCGTGGCAACGCTGCATCGCTGCCCCGACCTCAGCGGCGCGCCGCCTCCGTCGCCCCGGCCACCAGCGGCGCCAGGATCGCGTCCGCCGCTCGGACCGCCGCCGTTCCGGCTTCGGCCGGCGTTCCGGCCCGGAAGGGCGGCTCGGGCGCGTATTCGGCGACGAGTTGGGCGGTCCGGGCATAGGCCTCGCCGCGCAGACGGGCCGCGAGAGCCAGTCCGAGGTCGAGCCCCGCCGAGATGCCGGCCCCGGTGACGCGGTTGCGGTCGAACACCACGCGCTCCGCCAGCGGCTCTGCGCCGAGGAGGGGCAGAACGGAATCCCGCACGCACCAGTGCGAGGTGGCGCGGTACCCCCGCAGCAGGCCGGCGGCCCCGAGGATCAGCGAGCCGGTGCAGACACTCGTCACCCAGCCCGCGCGCGCGGCGCGCCCTTGCAGGAAGGCGAGGAGCGTCCCGTTCCGCATCTGCGCCGGCGTGCCGTCACCGCCGGGCACGAACAGGACGTCGAGTTCCTGCGGACAGGTCTCGAAGGTGTCGGTCGCCATCACGGCGAGACCGGTATCGCTCACGACCGGCCCGGCCTCCTCGCCGACGAGGTGCAGGCTGCCCGGCGCCAGACCGGCCAGCAGCGTCTGCGGCCCGACGAGGTCGAGGGCCGTCATGCCGCGGAACAGCAGCATCGCGATCCGGACCGGACGGTCCGGCGGGATCTCGGCCGGGGCATCGGCCGCCGCGGCGCGCGGCGGCCAGAGCGCGGCGGCGGCGAGCGCGGCGGCCACGACGTCGCGCCGGCCGGGCGCCCGCGCGCTCACGGCCGCCCCGGCCGCATCACAGGGGCCAGGCGGCGTCGCGGTAGGCGCTGTCCCAGAACATCCATTCGAGACGGGTGGCCTGCGTGAAGGCCCGGTGCATCCGCGCCCGCATGTCAGGGGAAACCGCCTCCGCCGCCCGGTCGGTGGCGCCGATCATGGCGGCGACCGCCTCGGCGAACTCCTCGCCCGCATAGGTGTCGATCCAGGCCCGATAGGGATTGCCGGTCGCGGCCCGGGCGTAGATGTCGTCACCCACGGCCTTGTAGATCCAGAAGCAGGGAAGCAGGGCGGCGCAGAGCACCTCGAAGGGCTCCGCATAGGCCGTCGCCAGCAGGTAGCAGACGTAATGATCGCAGGCCGGGGTCAGCGCGGTCGCCGCGAAGCTGTCCGGGTCGATCCCGTAGTCGCGGAAGAAGCCGCCGTGGAGCGCACGCTCGACCACGATGGCCTCCTGCGCGGCGCGGGAGAACTGCACGATCCCGTCCGGCTCGGGCGCCTTCGCGGCGGCGAGGCTCAGGGCCCGGCCGAAGCCGATGAGGTAATGGGCATCCTGGACGATGTAGTGCCGGAAGGTCTCGCGCGGCAGCGTGCCGGCCGCGAGCTCCGCGTTGAACGGCATGAACCGGATGGCCTCGTAGGCTGCGGCATTGCGCGCCCAGGCCTCCCGCGAGAAGGATCCCGGATCGCGATCACCGCTCCTGTGTCCATGCATCGTAGGAACCATCCAGCTAGCCCTGCCGCTGGGCGTGGGTGACGGCGACGTGGATCAGCTCGGCGAGCGTCCGCACCCCGAGCTTCTGGCGCATCTGCGAACAGGCATTGGTCACCGTCTTGTAGCTCACCGACAGGTCGGCCGCGATGGCGCCGTAGGAGCGGCCCTGGGCGAGGCGCGCCAGGATCTGCTGCTCGCGCGGGGTGAGCTGCGATTCCGGGGTGCGGCGGGCATCGGCGCGCAGCATCGCCACCTCGGTGGCGAGCCGGCGGTCGAGATAGACCTCGCCGATCCGGACCTTCCCGAAGGCCTCGAACAGCTCGGCCGAGGCATGGTCCTTCAGCACGTAGCCGAGCGCCCCCGCCTCGAGGGCGCGCGCGACGATGACCGGGTCGTTGTGCATGCTGAAGACCAGGATTCGTGTCTCCGGCGCCACCGCCCGGATCCGGCGGATCAGGCCGAGGCCGGCCAGGCCGCTGCCCTGGAACGTGAGATCGCAGATCACCACCGGCGGCCGGAGCCGGTGGAAGATGCGGTAGCCACCGACCACCGTGGTGGCCTCCGCGATGGTCTCCACGCCGGCATCCTCCAGCACGCGTCGGCAGCCTTGAAGGACGATCGGATGATCGTCGATCACGAGGACCGGCAGGCGTGTGGCGGCGACGTCGATCTGGGAAGCGATGGCGTTCATGCGCTCGGCGCGTTGCTCTCGTCGCCCCGCTCCGGCGGAACGGGGATCGTGATCCGGACGATCGCTCCGGGACCGGCCTTGTCAAGGGCGAAGGTGCCGCCCAGGGCCTCGACGCGCTCGCGCATCCCCGACAGACCGAGTCCGGTCCCGTGTTCCGCCGGGATGCCGCTACCATTGTCGCGGATCGTGACCAGGACCTGACCCTCCGCCTCGCGCGCCTCGGCCTCCACCCGGGTCGCGCCCCCGTGGCGCACGGCGTTGGTGGCGCTCTCCTGCACGCAGCGGAAGACCGTGAGGTCCACGAGATCACCGTAGCCCCGCGCCAGCCCGTCGAACCGGCCGACGAAGCCGATGCCGGGATGGCGCTGGGCGAAGCCGCGCAGGAGCAGGTCGAGGCAGGTGGCCAGGGGGGCCTGCCCGAGCCCGTGCGGGCGCAGGCGGTTCAGGAGCTCGCGGTTGACGGTCTGGACCTGCCCGACGATGTCGCTGATCTCGGCCGCCCGGGCGGCGAGCTTCTCCCGATTGGGCTCCGCCGGCCCGGCGGCGATCCGGGCGATGGAGGCGGCATTGGCCTCGAGGGCGAACAGGCAGGGACCGAACTCGTCGTGGAGTTCGAGGGCGGTGCGGCGCCGCTCGTCGTCCTGCGCGGTGAGGAGCTGGCGATTGAGCCGGCCATTGGCGGCCCGGACTGCCCCGAGCGCCTCCGCGACCTTGTTGAACCGCTCGGCGATCACCGCGAGCTCCCGGGCGCCCGGCTGCTCCAGGCGCGCGGTATAGTCGTGGTGCTCCAGCTGGGTCAGGCCGACGCCGAGCCGCCGCAGCGGCGCCAGGATGCGGCCGAGGGCGACGTAGAGCGCGATCAGCATCGCGACATTGATCGCCAGCGTCGTGAGCGACAGCGCCCTTGCATAGCCCCAGATCTCGTCGATCTCGTCCAGCGGCTGGGTGGTGATCTGCGCGGTGCCGAGAAGCCGGCCGTTCACCGCGATCGGCAGGGTGTGGCGCTCGATCGCCGGCATGATCAGGTCGGCGAACCAGCGCGGCGCCGCGCGCTCGGACCGGTGCGGCGGAGCCGGTGTCCCGACCCGATCCCCGTCCGCGTCGAGCACGGCGACGCGGACGTGCCGCAGCACCTTGAAGCGCACGTCCAGGGTCTGGAGCAGCGTGTCGGGCGCGCCGGCGTCGGACAGGCGGATCGTGTCGGCGACCAGGGACTCGACGGTCGCCAGCGAGGCGCGGGTCTCGACCCGCACCGCCGTGCGGGCATTCAGCACGATCACGCCGCAGGAGATCAGGGCCGCCAGCGCGTCGATGAACAGCACCACGGCCACGAGCCGCGCGCGCGTCGACCAGACGGACCAAGACCAGCGTCCCGCCGGGCGACCCGCGGGCGTCGTCTCATCGTGGGTCGGAGATCGGGTCGGCCTGGTACTCACGCCGAAACGCTTAGCGGGCGCGCCGTCGAAGTCCATGCCGCACGCGGCGCGATCGCCCGCGGCCTCCGGGCGCCAACCGGTGGATCCGGAGTGGTCGCGGCGATGACGGATTCTTAAGTGGACCCGGCATATCTTGTGGATAGTCGAGCCTCGACTGGAAGCGCCCGCACTTCGGAACGACATCTTTGCGCCGCATTGCGGTTTCTCTATCGCGTGCAGAGTCGAACCGCCTCCGTTGACTGGGGGAAGGCGGCCGGTCGCGGGGGAGCCCGGTCGCGCGCGTCGTGCAGCGAGTCTAGAGACCCCGGACCATGATCGATCTCGCCCTGGATCCCTCCGAGACCCGAGAGACTCGGCAGCCGGAGGCGCGGCCGCGGCGATCACCCAATCTGCGCATGATTCTGCTGGGGCTGGCGGGGGCCGGTGCGCTCGGTGCCTTCGGCGTCGCGGCCTCGACGCTGATGGCCGGGCTCGCCGCACCGACGCCCGTCAAACTCACGTCGGCCATCACCGTCTCGAGCCGGGCCGCCGACTGGCCTGAACTGAAGGACGGGCTTCCCGCGGTGGCCGGAGCCGCCCAGCCCGCGGCCGCGAAGCCCGCGGAACCCGCGACGCCGGCGCTGCGCATGGCCGACCTGCCCGGCTCGTTCACGCCTTCGGTGTCACCTGTCTCTTATACACATCTGACGCTGCCGACGAAGAGGATAGTG
>CAXDNE010000185.1:0-14937 GCA_963990595.1 uncultured Methylobacterium sp. | reverse complement strand
CTCCTGACGCGGGCCGCCATGCGGAGGCTCGCCGCCGCGGGGACCGCGCTCGTCCGGTCCGCCCTGCGCCATCAGGATCCGTCCCGGCGCCGCATCGACGGGCTGGATGAGCGTCAGGCCCGGCAGCACTGTGCCGGTGAGGAGGATCAGTCGAAGAAGCCGCATCGCGATCTCGTGTCGGTTCAAGCCGAGCCGAACACGGGACGCCGCATTTGGTTCCGCGCCGAAGCGCCGTCGCGCGTCTTACGGCGTGAGGCGCTGAGGCACCGCGATCACGTTCGGCGCGATGATCCGCACCGCCACGTGGTCCGGCTTGGCGGCGTCCGCCTTCGCCGCCTCGAGCGGGCCCGGTTCCGCCGTCTCCTTGTTGTCCCCGGCGGTGCCGGCGGCATCGGCGCCGACCTTCGTGTCGGCCCTGGCGCGCCCGGCGGCATCGGCGGCGAGTTCCGCCGCGGTCCGGTCGGCCCGACCGACGAGGGTCAGGCGGACCTTCGGCCGGGACAGGGCCTCGGCCTGCATCGGGGTCACGAAGATGTCGCCCTTGTGCCGGACCAGCATGCTCTCGGCCCGGACCAGGGATTGCGCCCAGGTCTTGCCCTCGGGCTTGCAGGAGCAGTTCGGGACGAATTCCTTGCGGAACTTGAAGGCGTTGGCGAGGCTCGCATAGGCGCGGCTGCCCTTGACCGAGGCAGCGTGCTTCAGCGCGTCGTCGCCGTAGGGCATGGAATAGGCCTGCGCCTCGGTGCCGGGGCAGAGCGCCTGGCACATCTCGTCCGCGCCGCCGCGCCCCTCGGGCAGGTTCTTCATCGGGAAGAAACCGCCGTCGCAGGTCCGCACGCAGACCATCTGCGGGCCACCCCGGGCGTAGGATTCTCCGGTCCCCGCATAGGTTTCCCGCGCCGGGCAGGTGGACGCCACCAGCCCCTGGAGTTCGCGCCTGCGGGCGCCGCTGTCGTCGAGCACCGCGCCGCCATAGGTGGCCTTGAGCGCCCGGATCCGCTGCTCGACGGCTCCGCATTGCGGCGGCCGCGTATCGAAGAACAGGAATTTCCCGCCCTCGCAGTTCAGGCCGCGGAAATAGGCTTCGAGCCGGCCGATCTCGTCGTTGAGGGCCCGCGTGGTGCTGGCGCCATTCTGCAGCGAAGCGAGCTCGGCCCGGTAGCGCCGGCACTGGGGCGAGGGCATCTGCGGTGCCGGCCTCGCCTCGGCAGCGGGCGCGGTTGCCGCCGCCTCTTGCGCGCCGGCAGGGATCACGAGATGGCTGGACAATCCGAGGACGAGGGCCGCGCTCCGGATGAGGCGGCCGAGCGAACGGACGGTCGGGCGGTGAGGCATTGGCGGCATCGCAGTGATCGGGTGCGCGGCGCGCCGAAGAGACCGGGCGTGAGCGCATCCGCGCTTCGGGGCCGAAGCGGAGCCATCCTACGCCCCCTCGTCAGAGGGCGACACCCCTCCTACATCCCGCCGAGAAGCTTGAGGGGGAATTGGCCGGCGATGTGGTTTCGGAGTCTCACTTATGTTGGGCTTCTGGCCCTGGGCCTCGCCGCTTCCGGACCGGCCTCGGCCCAGGAGCCGGACCGGATCTTCGACAAATCGACGGTCTGGCGTCCGCTGACACCCAACGACAAGCTGGTCGTCTACGGCATCGATGATCCGGCGGTCTCGGGCGTCGCCTGCTGGTATACCCAGCCCGAGAAGGGCGGGATCAAGGGCACGCTGGGCCTGGCCGAGGACGTCTCGGACATCTCGCTGGCGTGCCGCCAGACCGGGCCGATCGCCTTCAAGGGCAAGCTCAGCCAGGGCGAGGTGGTGTTCAGCGAGCGCCGCTCACTGATCTTCAAGTCGATGCAGATCGTGCGCGGCTGCGATACACGGCGCAACACGCTGATCTACATGGTCTATTCGGACAAGGTCATTCAGGGTTCGCCGAAGAACTCGACATCCGCGGTGCCGCTGGCGCCCTGGGGCACGGAAGCGGCCCCGAAATGTGCGGACGCCCTGAAGTAGCGTGCGGCGGAGCGGTCGCTCTGCGCGCCGTCCGGGCGATCAATCCTGGCAGGTGATGCGGATCGGGCGCTCCGACGGGGTCGCGATGGGCTGGCTGATGGCGCCGGTGTACTCGTCGGCGGCGGCAACCCCGTAGGAATTGGCGGCCGCGTAGCCCTGCGCCTCGCACCACGCGTTGGCGACCACCTGGCCGCACTCGCTGCCGGGGGTCGTCAGGCACTCGCCGACGCCGTAACCGTCGCTCGACGGGATCAGGAAGGTCTTCTCGACATGGGTCGGCGCCTTCGCGGGCGTCTCGCCGTCGCTGCCGGCCCACGCGGCATGCGCCAGGCAGGCCGTGGCCAGAGCGGTGGCGAGGGCGAAGGAGACGGCGGCCGAGCGTCGCATGAAATGTCCTTGAGCGCAGGATCTGTGGCGCGAGGATCGCTGACCCAACGGTCCGACGACGCGGTTAAGGAAGCCTTACCCGGGCGGCGCGAAGGCCATCTCGAATTCCTCACGCTTTTGGGTTAGCCCCATCGCGCGGGCGCCGCCGTCGCGGCAATGCAACAGGATGCTGTGGCGGGGCTGCAGGGTCCGCCACGTTTCAGCCGTTCTTCGCCGGGCGAAGCCCGCAGGTCGTTGAAGGCAGGGCCGGTTTTCCGGCGACGGCGGGGTGCCGGACGTCATCCGCGGCGCCGGGAGGGGGATGGGTTTCATGGCGCCGATGTTGCGGCTCTACAACACGCTGACCGGTGCCAAGGAGGCCTTCGCGCCGCTCGATCCCGACCATGTCCGGATCTATGCCTGCGGCCCGACCGTGTACGACGCGGCCCATATCGGCAATGCGCGGCCGATCATCGTCTTCGACCTGCTGTTCCGGTTGCTGCGCCACCTCTACGGGCCGGCCCACGTCACCTATGCGCGCAACGTCACGGACGTGGACGACAAGATCAACGCCCGTGCCGCCGAGCGGGGCATCACCATCCGCGAACTCACCGACGGGACGCTGGCACAGTTCCACCGCGACGTGCGCGATCTCGGCGTGCTGATGCCCGAGGACGTGAACGTGCCGGGGGCACGGCCCCGCTTCGTGGAGCCCCGCGCCACCGACCACATCGCCGAAATGGTGGCGATGATCGACGCGCTGGTGCGCTCCGGGCACGCCTACGTGGCGGCGGATCACGTCCTGTTCGACGTGCCGTCGATGCCGGATTACGGCGGCCTGTCCAAGCGCCCGCTCGACGAGATGGAGGCCGGGGCCCGGGTCGAGGTCGCGCCGTACAAGCGCTCGCCCCTCGACTTCGTGCTGTGGAAGCCCGCCAAGGCCGGCGAGCCGTCCTGGCCGTCGCCCGCCGGGATCGCCGTTGCCGGGCGTCCGGGATGGCACATCGAGTGCTCCGCCATGTCGGCGAAGCACCTGGGCAAGACCTTCGACATCCACGCGGGCGGCATCGACCTGATCTTCCCCCACCACGAGAACGAGGTGGCCCAATCCCGCTGCTGCTTCGAGACGCCCGTGATGGCCAATGTCTGGCTCCACAACGGATTCCTCCAGGTGGAGGGCGAGAAGATGTCGAAGTCGCTCGGCAACTTCATCACGATCCGCGACGTGCTGAACGACTGGCCGGGCGAGGTGGTGCGGCTCACCATGCTCAAGACGCATTACCGGCAGCCGATCGACTGGACGCTGCGCGGGCTGGAGGAATCGAGCCGCGTCCTCGACCGCTGGTACAACGCGGCCGGGGATGCTCCCGCCGCCGGTGACGTCCCCGCCGGGGTGATCGACGCGCTCTGCGACGACCTCAACACGCCGGCGGCCATCAACGAGGTGCACCGGCTCGGCAGCGGTCCGGAGGCGCAGACCGGGGCGCTGCGGGCCGGCGCGAACCTGTTCGGCTTCCTCACGCGCACCCGAAGCGAGCGTGAGGACGCGCAGGTCGCGGCCTCCGGCATCGACGTCGCGGCGGTCGAGGCGCTGATCGCCGAGCGCCGGGCGGCCCGGGCCGCCAAGGACTGGGCCGCCTCCGACCGGGCCCGCGACGCGCTCGCCGCACTGGGCGTGGCCGTGAAGGACAACAAGGACGGCACCACCACCTGGACGGTGGCGCGCTGACCGGCTCGCGGTCCCGATGACACGGACGTGACGGGGGCCGCGTCCCCGCGCCGGCTTGCCCCGCGGCCCGCGGACCGCGACTGTGGTCCGCGGGGGGCTCTCGCGGGAAAGATCTGCACGTGAGCATCTTCGGGACCATCGGTGCGCGGCTCTCCTGCACCGGAGCGGCCTTGGCGCTCGGACTCAGCCTGTCCGGGCCAGCCGCGGCCATCGACGGCGGCGCGCCCGCGGGGCGGGATGCCCTGGCGCAGGCCACGGTCGCCATCGGCACGATCACCAAGCCTGAGGAGGCGCTGCAGCTCACCCGCTGCACGGGCGTGCTGATCGCCCCCGACCTCGTGCTCACGGCGGCGCACTGCGTGAACGGCGATCCGCTCGGCGCCCTCGTGGTGTTCTTCCGCGGGACCGAACCGGCCCGGCCGGTCTACGCGGCCCGCGTCGCCGCCCGCTACAGCCGCGATCCGGGAGAGATGCTGCCGAACGCGGCCGCCGATGTCAGCCTCGCGGACCTCTCGGTCGATCTCGCGGTGCTGCGCCTGTCGCAGCCGGTGCGCGACCGGCGTCCGGTGCCTCTGGCCGCCGAGGCCAATCGCGTTCCCAAGAGCTTGCGGATCGCCGGTGCGGGCCTTTCGGGACGCAGGGTCGGGCGCCTGCGCACCGCGACCCTGATCCCGCTGGCGGCCAGCAGCACGGGGCTGACGATCGCCCAGGCGAGCGGCGCCCGGGTCTGCTTCGGCGATTCCGGCGGGCCCGTCGTCGCGCAGGACAGGCACGGGACCTACGTCTGGGGCGTCGCCAGCGCGGTGATCAGCCGGGCCGCGCCCTGCGGCGGCTACGTGGTGATCGCGCCCGCCGCCCAGGTCTTCTCCGCGACCGGGGTGCGGTGAGGGCGCGCGTGCCACCCGTGAGCGGGCCCGGCCTCGAACCCTCAGAACGTGAGCAGGACGTCCAACCCGCACCTCAGGACGAGGGGCGTCGATGGGACGGGCGGCGCTTCCTGCGGGCAGAGCGGCGCGCGATCCGGCCCATCGAAACGCGAAAACCCCGCGCGGCCGGACCGCACGGGGTTTTTCGACAGGCGAGGCGAAGGCGGATCAGACCGCCATGCGCTCCTCGCCGTCCATCGGCTCGCGCAGCACGTAGCCGCGGCCCCAGACGGTCTCGATGTAGTTCTTGCCCTGGCTGGCGTTGGCGAGCTTCTTGCGCAGCTTGCAGATGAACACGTCGATGATCTTCAGCTCCGGCTCGTCCATGCCGCCGTAGAGATGGTTGAGGAACATCTCCTTGGTGAGGGTCGTGCCCTTCCGGAGCGAGAGGAGTTCCAGCATCTGGTACTCCTTGCCGGTGAGGTGCACCCGGGCGCCGCCGACCTCGACGGTCTTCTGGTCGAGGTTCACGATCAGGTCGCCGGTGGTGATGACCGACTGGGCGTGGCCCTTCGAGCGGCGCACGATGGCGTGGATGCGCGCCACCAGCTCGTCCTTGTGGAACGGCTTGGTGAGGTAGTCGTCCGCGCCGAAGCCCAGCCCCTTCACCTTGTCCTCGATGCCGGCCATGCCGGACAGGATCAGGATCGGCGTCTTCACCTTCGCCACGCGCAGAGAGCGCAGCACCTCGTAGCCCGACATGTCGGGCAGGTTCAGATCGAGGAGGATGATGTCGTAATCGTACAGCTTACCGAGATCGACACCCTCTTCCCCGAGGTCGGTGGTGTAGGTGTTGAAGTTCTCGGACTTGAGCATCAGCTCGATGCTCTGCGCAGTCGCGCTGTCGTCCTCGATCAAAAGTACCCGCATCGTCGGTCCCCAGCCCCGCCGGCCGCATCAGCGCGCAGACACGTCCCTATCGTTCGCCCGCCACCGGCCTGTGGACGGGCGCTCCGTCACTGTTGACGTGGAACGCTATGGATTAATCGTTAACAAAACCTGATTCCCACCCGCAAGCGTCTCGTTCGCAGACCCGCGAGCTTGACAGGAGGGACGGTGTCCCTCCGGCCCCGCCCCAGGCCGTGATTCCGATCCGTTTGCGTGCGAGCCGCCCGCAACCTTCGGCGTAAGTACTTCCCGCGTAACGGTCCGATCCCGACTGTTGTTCAACGGACACAGCGGCCCGACTTCGTTGAGCCTGGCCGTGGCCGCAGCCTGGATCGAGCCGCTACGAGCCCGTGGACCGCAGTGTTAAGGAGGCCGGTAAACGAAGCGTTGAGAGCCAGGCCGATGACACAGGATCCGGCAAGATCCGTTTCTTCCCTCGCGGCGGCCCGGGCGGCCCTGGAGCGCGTCGAGGTCCTCGAGACCTTCGGCCGGGTTGTGGCGATCCGCGGTCTGCTGGTGGAGGTGGCCGGACCCGTCGCGGCGATGCGGCTCGGCGGCCGGGTCGACGTCGAGGGGGCGAACGGCCACGGGCTGGTCCCCTGCGAGATCATCGGCTTCCAGGGCGACCGGGCGCTCGCCATGCCGTTCGGCTCTCTGGAGGGGGTCCGACGCGGCTGCCCGGCTTACGTACGCGACGAATCGGCCGGCGCGATCCGGCCGTCCGGCAACTGGCTCGGACGTGTGATCGACGCGCTGGGGCGGCCGGTCGACAGGCTCGGGCCGCTGCCCCAGGGGCCGGATGTCTATTCGCTCCGTGCCGATCCGCCGCCGGCGCATGCCCGCACGCGGGTGGGCGGCCCGCTGGATCTCGGAGTCCGGTGCATCAACACCTTCCTGACGATGTGTGCCGGCCAGCGCATGGGCATCTTCGCGGGGTCCGGCGTCGGCAAGTCGGTGCTGCTCTCGATGCTCGCCCGCTACACCGCCGCCGACGTGGCGGTGATCGGGCTGGTGGGTGAGCGCGGCCGCGAAGTGCAGGAATTCCTGCAGGACGATCTCGGCGCGGCGGGGCTCGCGCGCTCGGTGGTGGTGGTGGCGACCTCCGACGAGCCCGCCCTCATGCGCCGCAACGCCGCCTACGTGACGCTCTCGGTGGCCGAATATTTCCGCGATCAGGGCGCAAAGGTCCTTTGCATGATCGATTCGATCACGCGCTTCGCCATGGCCCAGCGCGATATCGGCCTCGCCGCCGGGGAGCCCCCCACAGCCAAGGGCTACACGCCGACGGTCTTCTCCGAGCTGCCGCGCCTGCTGGAGCGGGCCGGTCCCGGGGTGGGGCAGGGGACGATCTCGGCCCTGTTCACCGTGCTGGTCGAGGGGGACGACCACAACGAGCCGGTGGCCGATGCGGTGCGTGGCATCCTCGACGGCCACATCGTCATGGAGCGCGCCATCGCCGAGCGCGGACGCTACCCGGCCATCAACGTGCTGCGCTCGGTCTCCCGGACCATGCCCCGCTCCTGCGATCCGGCCTTCCTGTCGGTGGTCCGCCGGGCGCGCCGCGTGCTGTCCACCTACGCCGACATGGAGGAGCTGATCCGGCTGGGCGCCTACCGCGCAGGCTCATCTCAGGAAGTCGACGAGGCCGTCGCGCTCATGCCTCACCTTGAGGCTTTTCTGGGGCAGGGTAAGGAAGAAGCAACGTCCATCGGCGATGGTTACGCACGGCTCAGCCAGATCGTCGGCGGGGCCTGAGCATCCCGTGCCAAAGCGGTAACGCCCAGGCGGATAGGATGCACGACCAAAAATCTGAGCGGAGCTGCCCCAGGCAGGTCTCCTCAGGGGCGCGAGCCGGGCCTGGTCCCAGACGCGGCCTCAAGCGTTGCGTGGAGTGAGCGTCCTAATGAAATCGCGTGACACGCTGATCCGCCTGCGCCGCTTCCAGGTTGATGAGAAGCGCCGGCGCGTGACCCAGATCGAGATGATGATGGCCGATTTCCAGCGCATGGCGGTGGAACTCGACCGGGAGGTCGCGGTCGAGGAAGCCCGCGCCGGCATCACCGATGTCGGTCATTTCGCCTACCCGACCTATGCCCGCGCGGCGGCCACCCGCCGGGACAACATGCGCCAGTCCGCCCAGGCGCTGGAGGGGCAGCTCGCCGAGGCGAAAGCCGAGCTGGGCGAGGCCTTCGAGGAACTGAAGAAGGTCGAGATCCTGAACGACCGCGAGCGCAGCGCCGAGCGCGCGGCGGAGGCGGTCCGGGACCAGGCCGCGATGGACGGGATCGGTCTGAACCGCGCGCGCGGCTGAGACGCGACAGATCGGGCGCGTGGTGGCCCTGCCGGTCGGGCAGGCCATCCTCGCGGCACGAAACCGTCACGATCACCTGACAAGCGGGATCGTGGTGGTATCAGGCCGCTTGCAGCGCGTCGTTTACCGGCGCATCAGGGGCTCTTCCCCGGGGCGTCGGTGTTCATGAAGAAGATCAGCGAGTTCATCTGGCCTCTGATCGGCCTCGCGGCCGTCGTGATATCGGGCTATTTCCTCTATCAGGAATTGAAGACGACCTCGCTTTCCGCGATCTGGGCCGCGATCCTGGCGATCCCGCCGCACCGGATCCTCCTGGCGGCCCTCTCGACGCTGGTCGCCTACGCGGCCCTGGCCTGGTACGATCGGATCGCCCTCCTGCACCTGGGCGTCCGCCACATCTCGTGGCTGTTCGTATCCCTCTGCTCCTTCACGACCTACGCGCTCTCGCACAATATCGGCGCCTCGGTCTTCTCGGGCGCCCTGGTGCGATACCGCGCCTACACGGCCAAGGGCCTGACCGCGGCGCAGGTCGCCGTGCTGGTGGCCCTGTGCTCCTTCACGTTCTTCCTCGGCACCGTCCTGCTCGGCGGGTTCACCCTGGTGGTCGATCCGCACCTGCTGACGCGGCTCGAGGGCAAGCTTCCCGGCTTCCTCACCGACCCCAAGACGGCTCTGGTCGTCGGCATCGGCATGCTGGCCTTCGTCGCCCTCTACGTGATCGGGTCGATCCTGCACCTGCGGCCGCTGCACATCCGTTCGTTCAAGCTCGAATATCCCCGGCCCGGCATCATGGGACGCCAGCTCCTTGCGGCGCCGCTGGAATTGCTGGGCGCGGCGGGCATCATCTACTTCGCCCTGCCGGAAGCGATGAATCCCGGCTTCATCCCGGTCCTGGCGATCTTCCTCGCCTCGTTCTCGGTGGCGCTCGCCTCGCACGCCCCCGGGGGCCTCGGGGTCTTCGAGATCGTGTTCATCACCGCGATGCACATCACCGACGAGGCCCAGAAGGATGCGATCATCGCGGCGGTGATCATCTTCCGGATCTTCTACTTCTGGATTCCGGCGCTGATCTCGGTGGTCGTCGTGGTGGCCTTCGAGCGCTCGCGCCTCGCCGCCGCGATCGGCTCGGTCGCGCAGGGGGCCAAGCCGGCCGCCGTGCCGGAGCCCCCCGTCGTCGTGCCCGGCCTCGACGCGCATGAGATGGAGCGGGAGCTCAAGCAGAAGGCGATCCGAGGCGAACAGGTGACGGCGCGGTAGGCATTCCGCGTCCGAAGCCCCGCGACCGGTCGGGCCGTTCGCGGCCGGCCCTCGGGTGGCGCGCCGGAAGGACTCGGTGGATCCGGGCGTGTCCGCGCCACCCGCGGACCCCGGGCCATGCGGGATGCGGCCCGCTCAGATCGAGTTCACCGTCCGCAGCCGCGCCCGCGGATGGATCTCCGCCTGGCTCATCACCGGGGTCTCGCGGCGGAAGCGCTCGATGATCGAGCGCACGAAGGGCCGGGTCTGGGCCGAGGTGACCAGGACCGGCATCTCGCCCTGGCGCGCCGCCGTCTCGAACCGGTCGCGGACCGTGTTGACGAACTCGCTGAGCTTCGAGGGCTGCATCGCGAGGTAGCGCTCCTCGCGCTCGCCGACGATCGATTCCATGAAGGCCTGCTCCCAGGCCGGCGACAGGGTGATGATCGGCAGGGTGCCGTTCTGGTCCTGGTACTGGGCGCAGATCTGCCGGCCGAGGCGGGCGCGGACGTGCTCCACCACGTCGCGCGGGTTCTTCACCCCGCCCGCCACCTCGGCGATCGCCTCCACGATCGCCCCGAGGTCGCGGATCGAGACGCGCTCGGCGAGGAGGAACTGCAGCACCCGCTGGATGCCCGTGGTGGAGATCTGCGACGGAACGAACTCCTTGAGGAGGTCCGCGTGCTCCTTGGGCAGCTCGCGCAGCAGCTTCGAGACCTCGACGTGGTTGAGGAGTTCGGAGACATGCGCCTTGATCACCTCGGTGAGGTGGGTCGAGACCACCGTGGCGGCATCGACCACCGTGTAGCCCTTGAGCTGCGCCTGATCCCGCAGGGCGGCGTCGATCCAGGTCGCCGGCAGGCCGAAGGTCGGCTCCAGCATGTGCTGACCCGGCAGCTGCACCTGCCCGCCCATCGGATCCATCGCCATGAACTGGCCCGGGAAGATCCGGCCGGAGCCGGCCTCGATCTCCTTCACCCGCACCACGTAGGTGTTGGCGTCGAGCTGGACGTTGTCGAGGATGCGCACGGACGGCATCACGAAGCCCAGCTCCGCCGCGAGCTGCCGGCGCAGGGCTTTGATCTGGTCGGTGAGCCGGTCCTGGCCCTCGCCGTTGACCAGCGCGAGGAGCGCGTAGCCCATCTCGAGCTTGAGGTCGTCGAGCTTCAGGAGGTCGGTGACCGTCTCCTCCTTGGCGGCCGCCGCCGCGGCGACCGCCGCCGCGTCCATCGGGGCGCCCTGCGCGTCGAGGGGCGGGGCCGCCTTGGCGGTCTTGTTGATGCGCCACGCGGCGTAGCCCGCCCCGCCGCCCAGCAGCACGAACGGCAGCATCGGCATGCCGGGCAGCAGCGCGATCAGCAGCATCACGGCCGCCGACATGCCCAGCGCCTTGGGATAATGGGCGAGCTGCTTGCCGAGCGCCTTGTCGGCCGCGCCCTTCACGCCGGCCTTGGAGACCAGAAGGCCGGCGGCCGTGGAGACGATGAGCGCCGGAACCTGGCTCGCCAGGCCGTCGCCGATGGTGAGCAGGGTGTAGCTCTTGGCCGCGTCGCCGAAGCTCAGGCCCTGCTGCGCCACCCCGATGATGATACCGCCGACCACGTTGATGAAGGTGATGAGCAGGGCCGCCACCGCGTCGCCACGCACGAATTTCGAGGCGCCGTCCATGGCGCCGAAGAAGGAGGATTCCTCCTCCAGCGCCGCGCGCCGGGCCTTGGCGGCCTTCTCGTCGATGAGCCCGGCCGAGAGATCGGCGTCGATGGCCATCTGCTTGCCGGGCATCGCGTCGAGGGTGAAGCGGGCCGCGACCTCGGCGATGCGGCCCGAGCCCTTCGTGATCACCACGAAGTTCACGATGATCAGGATCGCGAACACGATGATCCCGATGACGAAGTTGCCGCCCATGACGAAGTGGCCGAAGGCCTCGATCACGTGGCCGGCCGCCGCGGTGCCCTCGTGGCCGTGGCCAAGGATCAGGCGCGTCGAGGCGAGGTTCAGGGCGAGCCGCAGCATCGTGGCGATGAGCAGCAGCGTCGGGAAAACGGTGAATTCCAGCGGGTTGTCGATCGACAGGCCGGTCATCATGATCAGCACCGAGGTGATGATCGAGACCGCCAGCAACAGGTCGAGCAGCATCGCCGGCAGCGGGAAGATCAGGACCGCGAGGATCCCGAGCACCCCGGTGGCGAACAGCAGGTCGGACCGCTTGGACAGGGCCTGGAGGTCACCGCGCGTGGGCAGCGCGAGCTGGCCCAGCACCGTCGCGGCCCCAGTCCGTGCCGGCGCGCTCGCCGTCTCCGCCATCGATCCCACCCGTTGCCGCGCGCCGCGGGGGCATCCCACGAGCGCACCCGGCAAGATCTGCCGGGTGGATGGTTAGCGGGGCGTTAAGAGGGGGGCGTCGCCCGGGGAACCCCGACGGGTTCCGCCGCTTGATCGGTCGGCATGCGCCCCGATCAGGTCCTCGCTGTCCGGGGGCGGTGGCGCTGCCGCCACGCAATCGGGCGCGAGGCCCGAGGATTCGGGAGAGCCCCATGGCCGCACGCGCCCTGACCGCCCTGTTCGACGATTACGAGGCCGCCGCCCGCGCCGTGGACGAGCTGGAGGCGGCCGGCATCCCCCATACCGACATCAGCATCGTCTCGAACCGGTCCGAGCCCGGCGCCGCCGCGCCGCGGCCCGCCGTCGAGCCCCCGCACCCCGCGGATGACGCCGTGGACGGCGCCGGCACCGGCGCGACGGTCGGCACGGTGATCGGCGGCGGCGCCGGCCTGCTCGCCGGCCTCGGTCTCCTGGCGATTCCGGGGCTCGGCCCGGTGATCGCCGCGGGCTGGCTGGTCGCGGCCCTGACGGGAGCCGGGGTCGGCGCGGCGGCCGGCGGCCTGATCGGCGGTCTCACGAGCGCGGGGTTGAGCGAGGGCGAGGCCGAGACTTACGCCGAGGGCGTCCGGCGGGGTGGCACCCTGGTCACCGTGCGGGCCGATGCCAGCCGGGCCGATCACGTCCTGGCCATCCTGGACCGGGCGGGCTCGATCGACCTCGACGAGCGCACGGAAGGCTGGCGGGCGCAGGGCTGGACGGGCGGCACCGTCGGCCCAGCGGCGAGCAGGTCGGAAGTGCCGACCGGCACCGGCCGCTGAGCGGAGCCCCCCGACCGCGTCGGGGGTCTGCCTCAGGCCATCATCTTCCGGGCGAACATCGCCGCACCGAACAGGATCGCGGATCCCAAGGTGATCAGGCTGATCATCAGGAGACGCCGCGGCTGGACGGAGGATTCCGCCTTCACCGGCTCCACGATGGGGCTGAAGAACTCGATCTGCCGGGACGCGATGATGCGGGCCCGCTCGTAGGCGGTCAGCACCTGCTGGTAGTACTTCTCGGCATTCTTGCGGTCGTTCTCCAGCGACTCGAACCGGGTCAGCGCATCCGACAGCAGACGCTTCTGATCCGGATCCTGGCTGGTGGCTTCCCGCTCGATCCGGGCGATGTTGTCGTCGAGATCCTTGATCTGCTGCTTGATATCCATGATCCGCCGGGAATCCGGACCGAGATCGCGCTGACCGATCGCGAGCTGGCTCGCGAGGTTGATGCGGGACGCGCGCAGCTCACCGATCATCTTGAGGTTGACCTCGTTGGTCTTCTGGGCGTCGAGCACACCTTCGCGGTTGCGCAGATCGCGGGTGGCGAGGCGGATCGCGGTCATCCGCTCCGCGGAGAGCTTCAGCTCACGGGTGCTCTCCGCCACCGCGTCCTCGCGCGCCTTGACGCTGAGATCGTTCACCATCCGCTCGGCCTCCTTCATCACCGCCCTGGCGATGGTGAGGGACTGATCGGGGTCGAAGGCTTCGACCGAGACCGACATGATTCCCGAGCCGGCTTCGACGTCGACGCTGACCCGCCGCTTCCAGTAGCGGAGGAACTTCTCGATCGGCTTGTCGGGATCGAATCGCGAGAAGTAGTCGATGTTGTCGCCGCTGAACCATGCGCGCAGCGGCAGCTGGGCTTCGAGGAACTCCAGCATCGGCCGGCTCAGGATGTATTCGCGGGTGATCAGCATGTCCTGCGCGACCATCTGGTTCGGCACGCCGGAACTTGCGCCCCCCGATTCGGATGATCCTTTCTCGGACGCGCCGAGGGCGGGCCGGATCGCGAACCGCGCCTCCGTGACGTAGCGGTCCGAGGCGATCAGCCCGAAATAGATGGCGCCGACCAGAGTCGGCAGCACGAAGCAGACCACGAAGAGGATCGGGATCCAGGGATCGCTCTTGACGCTGGTCTGGTAGGACCGGATGCCCTTCTTGCGGTCGGCGAATCGCGACATGCGCGCGATCTGCCGCAGCGACTCGGTGATCGCCTGCTGGCGGTCCGCGGTCGTGAGCGGCTGCCCCTCGGCTTTCCGGATCTCCATGTTCATGGCTCGGTTCCCGGCCTTCCCGGTCTCGAAGGTCGATTCATCCGCGGGCACGCCGCCGCAGCGCGACGCCTGCGTCCGAACCCTCTCGCACGTGGACACGGCAAAAGCATGTCTTCACGGTCTCGCGCCGCGCCGGTGCCTCAGGCGTTGAGGCGCCGATAGACCTCGATGGCGTCGTTGACGTCCTCGTAGACGATCGCGCGCCCGTTGAGCAGCACGAGGCCCTGCGTACACCACTGCCGGATCGTCTCCATCGAGTGCGAGACCATGATGATGTCCGCGTGCTTGCGCCGCTGCGAGAACACCTCGTCGCAGCGCTTGGAGAAGCGCGCGTCGCCCACGGAGGTGATCTCGTCGATGAGGTAGCAGTCGAACGGGATCGCCATGCTCATGCCGAACGCGAGTCGGGCGCCCATGCCGGACGAATAGGTGTAGATCGGCACATCCAGGTAGCTGCCGAGTTCCGAGAAATCCTCGACGAAGTCGAGAACCTTCCGGGGATCCTCGCCGTAGATCCGGGCCACGAATGTGACGTTGTCGCGACCTGTCATCTTCGGGTGGAAGCCGCCGGCGAAGCCCAGCGGCCACGACACCCGCAGGCCGCGGTGGATCTTCCCGCGGGTCGGGTCCTCGGTCCCCGCGATGAGCCGCATCGTGGTGGATTTGCCCGCGCCGTTGATGCCGAGGATCCCGTACGAGATGCCCTGCTTCAGGCTGAACGAGGCTTGGTCCAGGATGGTCCGCCGGTGGCCATCCGTCCGGTAAACTTTGCTGACTTTCTCGAAACGGATCACCGGATAGGTCTCCAGGGCGGTTGCCGACCCGCCGGTCCGAGCTGTCGGGCTGACGGGTTCCTGCTCGCGGAAAGCGGCAAATCTGAGAAGACGATAGGCGCCCGCGCGGGGGTGTTCGCCCCCGGCCGATCCGCTGGGCCAAGCTACAGAACGCCCCGGCATGAAAGTGCAACTCACGCCCCGGACGTTGACGGCATTCGGCATATGGCATACCAAATACCAATCGACGGCCCGTTCTGCGGAGGCGTGGCGTCGGTGAGTCGGAA
>CAXDNE010000184.1:0-14975 GCA_963990595.1 uncultured Methylobacterium sp. | reverse complement strand
CCGCGAAGGGCCGCTCGGTGAACCGGCGCTCGAAATCGGTGAACGGGAAGGGCAGGTCCGGGAACAGCAGCACCGCCCCGGCCTCCAGCTCCCGGGCCAGGGACCCGTGCGTCTCGCCGGGGAGGACGGTGCGGATCGGGCTGATCATCGTGTGCGGGCTGACCCTGCCGGAACGGGTGGCCCCCTGTAGCCGAGCCGCCGCGGGGAGGCCAGGGGCGGCGATCGCCGGCATTTCCGGTGGATGACATCGCCCGCCGACCGACACCGGCGCGGGTGCTTGTCCCCAGCGCTTGCGCAACGGTCCCGTTCCCGGCACGTTCTCGCGCCAGGACCGGCCCGAGAGCGCGGCGGAGGATGGCGCCGATGGCGACCCTGAAGGAATTCGAGGAAGCCCTGCGCGAGCACGGCATGAACATGGCGCTGGCGCTTCTGGAGCGCCTGCGCGAGCGCGACCGCGCGACCCGCACGGTGAAGCCCGCCCGGCGGCTGACCGGGCAGAAGATGACCCCGGAACTCGCCCGGGCGATCCTGGACCTGCACGCCACGACCGGCATGACCCAGCAGGAGATCGCCTTCAAGGTCGGCGTCAATCAGGGCCGCGTGAACGAGGTGATCAAGCGCGGCAAGTGGCTGACCGACGATCCGAGCGCCCCGGAGGCGGTGGCCCGCGACAAGGCGGTCGCCCGGATGCGCGGCGATCCGAAGCCCAGGAAGCCGGCCGTCCGCGCCGCCTCGGCCCGGGCCAAGGAACGCAAGGCCGCGCCGCCGAAGGCGCGCAACCAGGGTCAGCTGGCGCTGGGCGATCTGTAGGAACCGTTCGGGCGCGGAGTGCCGCCTCCAGCCAGATCCCCTCATCCGGAGGGGCCCGCGTCAGCGGGCCTCGAAGGAGGACTTCAGGGATCGCGCGGCCGGCTGGCCCCCCCCTTCGAGGCCTGCGCTGCGCTCCGGCACCTCAGGATGAGGGGGTCTGGTGGGAGGCGCGAACCGAACCGCGACCTGACTCCCAGCCCGTCGCTCAGCCGGCCGGCGCGAAATGCCCCCGGTAGCGCGCGCCGATCGCCTCCACGGGCAGCGTCACGAACACGTCCGTCGTGCCGAACTGGCGGTCGATCACCGCGCCGTCGCCGAAGGTGGCGCCGAGGCGCAGGTAGCCCTTGATCAGCGGCGGCAGCGCCTGGAGTGCGGCCTTGGCATCCACCCCCTCCTTCGGCAGCCGGTCCATGGCGACCGCGCGCTCGGGCAGCGCGCAGGCCCGCCAGCCCTCCGGCGCGCGGGCATGGTGGTGGAGGAAGGCGAGCGGCAGCGCCAGCCGGTCCGGATCGGTGCCCTCCAGGCTGGCGCAGCCGATCAGCGCGTCGATCCGATGATGAAGGATGTAGGCGTAGATCCCCTGCCACAGGAGCTCGACGGTGCGCTTGCTCCGGTAGGGTTTGAGCACGCAGGAGCGGCCGAGTTCCAGCAACCGCCGGTGCCCCTGGGCGGCGAGCAGCGGCGCGAGGTCGTACTCGCCCTCCGAATAGAAGCCGGCATGGCGGTGGGCCACATCGCCGCGCAGCAGCCGATAGGTCCCGACCACCTTCGGCCGGTGCTCGACGAAGGGCTTCTTCCGGCTCGGCGCGGCGTGGTCGAGGACGAGGAGGTGGTCGCAGATCGCGTCGTAGCTGTCGGCGTCGCGGCGCGACAGGGCGGCGAGCCCGGTGGGGATTGCCGACATCTCTTCGTAGAAGACCTTGAAGCGCAGGCGCTGTGCCCGGCGGATCTCGGACTTCTTCGTCGCCAGCCGCACCTCCAGGCTGCCGATGCGACCGAGGCTGCGGCCCGCAAACGGCTCGGGCAGACGGATCGCGCGCTCGGCCGAGAGGACATCGGCGATGCCGGCCGGACCCAGCTCGGCCGCCGGCGGGGCCATCTGGCGGCGACGCAGCTACGCGATCGGCGCGACGACGCCCCACTGAACGCCCCTGTGCCAGCCGGCTCCGAGCGCGCTGTAGGCTCCGCGGGCGAGATTGGCGACCATGGTCGGGTTCACTCCGGGTGCCCATCCGTGCACCGTCGACAGCGACACAGAGCACGAAGGCCAAACGCCATTATGACAGCCGACACAAGAAAGCGCCCCGGCCGGGGCCGGGGCGCTCCATCACCCTGGGGGTTCCACGTGCGCGGCCGGATCAGGCGGCCTGCTGGACCGCATCCGTGCGGACGTCACCCTCGATCACCGGGGCGCTGGCGCGGCCGGCCGTGGCGATCTGGATGCGACGGGGCTTCTTCGCCTCCGGCACCTCGCGGACGAGGTCGATATGGAGGAGGCCGTTCTCCAGCGCCGCACCGGTGACCTGGACGTGGTCGGCGAGCTGGAAGCGGCGCTCGAAGGCGCGGGCCGCGATGCCCTGGTGCAGGAATTCCGCCTTGCCTTCGGCCTTGCGCTCGCCCTTCAGCGTGAGCGCGTTCTCCCGCACCTCGATCGACAGGTCGGATTCGGTGAAGCCGGCGACCGCGACGGTGATGCGGTAGGCGTTCTCGCCGGTCCGCTCGATGTTATAGGGCGGGTAGGTGGGCGCAGCCTCGGCGCTGGCGAACTGGTCGAGCGCGGAGAACAGCCGGTCAAAGCCGACGGTGGAACGGTAAAGGGGAGCGAGATCGAACTGACGCATGACATATCCTCGTCTGAGCAACATGCAATTCCGGTCCGCCCGATGGGCCGGACCCGTCTCTCGTGCCGCCTGACGGCCGGCACAGACGAGATATCGGAGGGGGAAAATCGGGCTTCAAGACCCCGGTGGATGGGAAGAATCGAGATTTTTTCGCTACGGTCGGACCGCGTACGGACGCGTTTGAGGTGAGCCCTGTGAGACGGTTCGACGATGAGATCGGGCGGGAGCCGCCGCTCCTGACCCTGCGCAGCACGCCGGACAACCCGGTGCCGCCCGGCGGCACCCTGATCGCGGTCGGCACGGGCGACGACTGCACCCTGCGGGCGGCCTACTGGCACACCACGGCGCGCAGCTGCCGCGGCACGGTCTGCCTGCTGCAGGGCCGGGCCGAGTTCATCGAGAAATACTACGAGACGATCCGCGAGCTGCGGGCGCGGGGTTTCGCGGTCGTCGCCTTCGACTGGCGCGGTCAGGGTGAATCGGACCGGCGCGTGGATGACCCGCACAAGGGCCACGTCGCCCGGTTCGACGATTACCGCCTCGACCTGAAGGCCGTGGCCGATACGGTGCTGGTGCCCCTGATGCCGGAGCCGCATATCGGTCTCGCGCACTCGATGGGCGGATGCGTCGCCCTCCTGGGGGCCCTGGACGGCTGGCTGCCGTTCCAGCGCCTGGTGGCACTGGCGCCGATGCTGTCGATCCGGATGATCCGCTGGCCGGCGGGGGCTGCCCTGCTCTCGCGGGGGTTGCACCGGCTCGGGCTCGGGAGCCGCTACATCCCGTTCGGCAAGCCGGTCTCGATCGCCACCAAGCCCTATGCCGGCAACCGCCTCGCCCGCGACCCGATCCGCTATGCCCGCAATGCCGCGGCGGCCCGGCAGGTCGGCGCCGGCGCCGTCGGCGACCCGACGGTCGCGTGGCTCGCCGAGGCGTTCCGGGCCATGGCGCGCCTGCGCGACCCGCGCGCGGCGCCGCGCATCACGGTGCCGACGCTGATCATCGCGGCCGGCGCCGATCCGGTCTGCGGCACCCCCGATACGGAGCGCTTCGCGGCCCGGCTGAAGGCCGGCCACATCCTGGTCCTGCCGGATTGCCGGCACGAGATCCTGACCGAGCGCGATGCCCTCCGGCAGGATTTCTGGGCGGCCTTCGAGGTGTTCGTGCCAGGCTCGCCCCTGCCCTCCCACGCGGAGGTGGAGGCGCACGGCACCGCGGTGCCGGTGGCGTGACGCCTCAGCCCGCCAGATCGGGGTCGATGTCGCGCGGGCGCACGAAGCGCTCCAGGCGGCCCCGCTTCGGCGTGACCTCGGCCCAGCGGGCGGCGTCGAAATCGATCACCGCGTAGGCCGCCGTCGGAAACTCGAGGGCCAAACGGGAGCGGGCCTCGCGCGGCCCCTCCCCGACCAAGTCCGATGCGAGGTCACCCAGGCCCGGATTGTGGCCGACGACGATCACCGTCCCGGCCTGATCGGGTGCGGTCCGGATCACCGCGAGGATGCGCTCCGCCGGCGCCTCGTAGATCTCGGGCTGCCAGCGCGTCTCGGGATCGCCGAGCCCTGCAGCCACGGCCTCCCAGGTCTCCCGCGTGCGCTGTGCCGGCGAGATCAGAGCGAGATCGGGGCGGAAGCCCGCCTTCGCGAGATGGGCGCCCACGGCCGGCGCGGCCCGGCGGCCGCGGGGATTGAGCGGACGCTCGCGGTCGGCGACACCCGCCGGACGGTCCGACTTAGCGTGCCGCAACAGGATCAGCCTGCGCATGGAAGGGGCCTCCGGAATGAGCCTGCCGCGGCTGCCGGCGCGCGCCGGGCGGGTGCGGCCGGCAGCCTGTGCCCGGTTATCCGAAAGCGCGCCGTGCGGGAACCTCGGCCTTCCTGCCCTGTTCGGAACAGGCATTCCACGCCTCGCCCGCGGCGCGCCCTGGCGAAGGAGGCTTCCCGATGGAGCGTTCGCCCCGCAGCGGAGGCCGCGAAGGAGCCCTCCAGACACCGTTGCGCTGGCTGGAGCCCGCCTTCGAGGCGGCTTCGCCGCACCTCAGGATGAGGGGGCTTGTAGGATAAGCCGCGCGTTCCTCAGCCGCCCCGCTGCTCCCGGCGCATCATGAAGGCGAGCTTCTCGAACAGGCTGACATCCTGCTCGTTCTTCAGGAGCGCCCCGTGAAGCGGAGGGATCAGCTTCCGGCCGTCATGCTCGCGCAGGGTCTCGGGGGCGATGTCCTCGGAGACGAGGAGCTTCAGCCAGTCGAGCAGTTCCGAGGTCGAGGGCTTCTTCTTGAGGCCCGGCACCTCGCGCATCGCCAGGAAGGTCCGCAGGGCCTCCTCGACGAGCCGGTGCTTGATGCCCGGGTAGTGGACATCGACGATGCGCTGCAGCGTCCCGGCGTCGGGGAACTTGATGTAGTGGAAGAAGCAGCGGCGCAGGAAGGCGTCCGGCAGCTCCTTCTCGTTGTTCGACGTGATGATCACGATCGGCCGGCGCACGGCCTTCACGGTCTCGCCGGTCTCGTAGACGTGGAACTCCATCCGGTCGAGCTCGGTGAGGAGGTCGTTCGGGAACTCGATATCGGCCTTGTCGATCTCGTCGATGAGCAGGACCGGGCGCTCGGGCGCCGTGAACGCCTCCCAGAGCTTGCCGCGCCGGATGTAGTTGCCGATCTCAGAGACCCGCGGGTCGCCGAGCTGGGAGTCGCGCAGGCGCGAGACCGCGTCGTACTCGTACAGGCCCTGCTGCGCCTTCGTGGTCGACTTGATGTTCCAGACGATGAGCGGCGCGTTCAGTCCCTTGGCGATCTCCTCGGCCAGCACGGTCTTGCCGGTGCCGGGCTCGCCCTTCACCAGGAGCGGGCGTTCCAGGACCACGGCGGCGTTGACCGCCGCGGTGAGGTCGGGGGTCGCGACGTAGGTCTCGGTTCCGGAAAAGCGCATCGCGGTCTCAAAGAGGCTGGCCTGGGCCAACCGGTAACGCGGCGCGCGGGCGGGCCGCAAGCGCGCCGCTGTCTCCAACCCATCCCACTCAGGATGAGGAGTATGGGTTGGGGGGCCGGTGTTGCCGCCGGGTCCTGCCGGCGGCGACTGCTATCCCTTCTCGTGCCAGACGCAGTTCCGGGCCAGGATCTCGAGGTTCACGTCCGATTTCTGCGGCTGCGGCAGCGTCTTGCCGTCCATGGCGAGGTCGATCTTGATCTCGACCTGTCCCTTCGCCTCGTTGGAGCGGCGGGAGAAGTAGCAGTACTGCTGGTAGGGCTGGTCGGCATTGTCCTTGAAGTTCCAGCCGGTCACGATCTGCCCGTCGAGATAGGGCACCTGCTTGAACACCGTGAAGGTCGTGTTCACCGTCGCCTTCGAGGCCGGGGCGGCATCGCTGCCGAGCTGCGCCTTGGTGGGCGTCGGCGTGGCGGCGACCTTGGGCAGGCCCTCGAGCTTGAGCACGTTGTCTGTCAGCGTGACCTCGCCCCTGGTCTTGAGGGTCACGTCCGAGAGCGCGGCCTGCATGGCGGCGGCGATCTTCTCGGCGGCGGTGTCGAACCTGTTGAGCGTCGCCCAGCCATAGGCGGCCGCCCCGATGCCGATGCCGGCGAGGCACGTGAAGGCGCCGAAGCCGAGCGCCCGGAACAGGAAGGCCCGGGCCGCGACGTAGCTCGAATCCGCCCGCAGGCGGGAATTCACCTGCTGGGCCAGGGCGATGTTCTCGGGCGTCCCGCTCGCGACGTAGTTCATGCCCCGGCTCCCGCGGCAGGTAGGGTCTGGCCCGGATGAGTCTGGCCGGCCAGAGGCTGTCCGGGAAGGGCCTGCTGGCCCTGGGCCGGACGGTTCATCGGGATCACCGCCCCCGAGGCGTTGGCGGCGCGCGGCAGGATCGGCTCAGGGTGCGAACGCAGGGCGTCGGCGATCGCGTCTAGCATGTAGGGGGCGGCCTCCGGGTTCACGGCGGCGCCGAGATCGTCCTCGTCCATGAAGGTCCGGCGGGTCGAGACCGCGCAGAGCGCCAGGATGGTCGATGCGAAGGCCGCGCAGATCGCCGGCAGGAACACGAAGATCCGCAGGAAGGCGTGGACCTGGCTCTCGGTCACGTCGATCGGATCGACGCCGTAGACCATGGCGGTGAAGGAGTGGAGCTGCGAGCGGTTGACCGCGTTGCGGTAGGCCTGCTCGGCATCGGCGACGCGCCGGTCGGCGGCGCCCGGATCGAGGGCCGCGCGGGCCTTGCGGGCCTCCTCGAGGTCCTTGATCATCCCCGCGCGGTCCGCCGAGGCCTTGGCGACGCCCTGCGACAGGGCGGCGACGCGCGGATCGGCCACGCATTTCAGGTTCTGGTACTTCCGGCCCTTGCTGTTGGTGCCGAAGACCCGCTCGCAGCGCTGGGCCGGCAGGCCGGCGAGCTGCTGGGCGTTGTCGGCGGAGCGCTTCTCGATCTGGTCGAGCTCGGCCGTGTACTGGGCCACCCGCTCGTCCGCCGCCTTGATCCGGTCGCCGATCGTGGCCCGGTCGGCCTGGGCGTCCTTCAGGGCGGTCTTGGTCCGGGCGGCCTCCATCAGGCGGGGATGGAACATCATCTCGCCGAGCTGCGACACCGACTTGGTGGTCACGCCGGCCGCGAAGATGATGCCGATGACCGCGAGCGCGCGCACGAAATACGAGCGCTGGGTCCGGGCCAGGATCCCGAGGGGCACCCGGCACAGCTCCACCGCGGCGTAGACCATCGGCGCCAGCAGCATGAAGTAGAAGGCGTGCCAGTCGCCGTCGCTGTAGACGCCCGCGAACAGCCACGCGCCCCAGAGCGAGGCGCCGATCACCATGAACTCGACGAGGTACGCGATCGCCACGTAGCCCCACTTGATGCGGTAGCCCCGCTCGACATGGCGCTGGTGGCGCCACCGGTCCGATTCGAGCTTCCACTCGCGCTGCTCGCGCTTCAGGTCGCGGTTGGGAGGCGCTGCGGGACCGGAGAATATCGATTTGATGGAGATCATCGGCCTCGTCGCATCCATCGGGTCCAGTCTCGGGCGCCGCCCGGCCGAGCTTAACCCCCAGTTAACTCAGGCGTGTATGCGCGCATTGTGCCGATTTTGGGCCGTATTGCACGCCTCCACCCGCCGCCCGTTGGGAACCGGCGCCGCGGTGGCGGAAATGTCTCACCGGATCGGTGTATCCGGCTTGTGTCGCAGCACACCTGCCCGAGGCTTTGCGGCCTTGAATCCGGTTGCCCCCCGTCCGCGGCGGACCCATGATCGCGCAGCCGTGATCGGCATCCCCGCCGCCCCGAGAGACGAGGTTGGATCCGCCGCCGATGCCTGAAGTCCACGCCGGCTCCTACAAGGAAGCGATCCTGTTTCTCGTCACAGCCGGCATCGTGGTGCCGCTGTTCCACCGCCTGCGGATCTCGCCGGTGCTCGGCTTCATCGGCGCCGGTGCCCTGCTCGGACCCTTCGGCCTCGGCCGCCTGGCCGATGCCCATCCCTACGTGCACCTGTTCACCATCGGCAACCGGGCCGAGATCGCGCACCTCGCCGAGTTCGGCGTGATCTTTCTGATGTTCATGATCGGGATCGAGCTGTCCTGGGAGCGCCTGCGGATCCTGCGGCGGCTGGTCTTCGGCCTCGGCTCCCTGCAGGTGGGCTGCTCCGCGCTGATCCTCGGGGCGATCCTGTACGGGCTCAACGTGCCGCTCGCGGGCGCGGCGATCGTGGGGATCGGGCTCGCCCTGTCGTCCACCGCCGTCGTGCTGCCGGTGCTGGCCGAGCAGAAGCGGCTCAACGCGCCCACCGGCCGGACGAGCTTCGCGGTGCTGCTGTTCCAGGATCTCGCGGTGGCGCCGGTCCTGTTCGCCATCGCGGTGCTGGGCCGCGACGATGGCGGCGACAAGGGCTGGGCGCTGGCCATGGCGCTGGGCCAGGCCGCCGTCGCGCTGGTGCTGATCGTGGTCGCGGGCCGCCTCGCCCTGCGCCCGCTCTTCCAGCTCGTGGCGCGGACGCGCTCCACCGAGCTGTTCATGGCGGCCTGCCTTCTGGTCATCGTCGGCACGGCGCTGACCGCGGCGGCGAGCGGCCTGTCGATGACCCTCGGGGCCTTCGTGGCCGGCCTGCTGCTCGCCGAGACCGAGTACCGCCGGGCGATCGAGGCGACGATCGACCCGTTCAAGGGCCTGCTGCTCGGGGTGTTCTTCGTCTCGGTAGGCATGAACCTGGATCCGGCCCAGCTCATGGCGAGCCCCGGCGCGATCCTCGGCCTGTCCCTGGCGCTGGTCCTGATCAAGGCCGCCGTGGTGATGATGGCGGCCCCCGTGCTGAAGATCCCCCGGCCCGTCGCCCTGGAGACGGCGCTGCTGCTCGGGCCGGGCGGGGAATTCGCCTACGTGCTGATCGGCGGCGCCATGGCCACCGGGCTGGTCCCGGAGGAGGTCGGGGCGGCCGCCCTCGTGGTCACCACCGTCACGATGATCATGATCCCGGCGCTGGCGGCGCTCGGCCGGCGGCTCAAGCTGCGGGCGACCGCCAGCGCCCAGGCCGCCGCCAAGGCGGAGCCGATGCCGGAGCGGGTGGAGAACCGGGTGATCGTCGCGGGCTTCGGCCGCGTCGGCCGGCAGGTCGGCGAGATGCTGGAGCGGCACAAGATCCCCTACCTCGCCCTCGATTCGGACGCCGCCCGGGTCGCCGAGCAGCGCCGCGCCGGGGCGCCGGTCTATTTCGGCGACAGCGGCAACACCGAGATGCTGCGCCGCTGCGACATCGCCACGGCCCGGGCCCTGGTGGTCACCCTCGACAATCCGCGCGCCGTCGAGGCGGCGGTGGCGGCGGCCCGCGCCGAGCGGCCGGACCTGACCATCGTGGCCCGGGCCCGCGATGCCCGCCACGCCTCGGCGCTCTACGAACTCGGGGTCGACGACGCGGTGCCGGAGACGATCGAGGCCTCGCTGCAATTGTCGGAGGCGGTGCTGGTCGATGTCGGCGTGCCGATGGGGCTCGTCATCGCATCGATCCACGAGCGCCGGGACGAGTACCGCGCCCTGCTGAAGAAGCGGGAGAGCGAGGCCAAGCCCATCTTCCGGGCGCGCCGCACCGTCGGCAAGGCGCTGGGTAAGCCGGCGGTCAAGCGGGAGCCCGAGCGCCAGGAGGCGGCCGGTCAGGAGGCGTGAGCCGCCGCCCTTCGGTCAGGCCGAGGCGCGCAGGGCCTCGTCGAGCTTGGGCCGCCGCGCGACGCGGCTGCGCGGCGCCGGCTCGAACCCGTCGGCGAAGCTGCAGCGATAGACGAGTTCGTCCGCGGGCCCGAGACCGGTGACCAGAGGCACCGTCACGGTGTCGCCGGAGAAGCGCCAGCCGCGCGCGCCTTTGTCCCAGTAGAGCCAGACCGTTCCGGGGAAGCCCCGCAGGGTGAACACCGCCGCCTTGCGCGACAGGGCCTGCACGGCGCGGGGGGCGTACATGCCCTTGTCGCGGTAGGCCTCCTGGGTCGCCGCCGGCTGGCGCTCCATGAAGGTGTTGCGCACCAGCTGAATCGTCGCCCCCGGCTTCCCGAGAAACCGCTTGAATTCCGCCAGATTCCGCAGGATGACCGCCATCGCAGGTCTCCTCGCTAGCCCCGTGTGGAGCGCTTTGACGCGCCCGCACACACTCGATGTCCCGAGTTGAGCGATTCCCATGACCGATTGAGTGACCGGACGAGGCTTGTCCGGTCACATATCAACAGATTCGCTGACTTATGCCCAGGTTATGAGTCCCATCCGCCCGGAGAGACTCGCTTGGGGGCTGGAATCAGCGGTGTCGACGGGCCTGAATCTTGTCGACCATCGCTGAAGACTCGAAATCCTGTCGGGAAAGTCCTGCTACGCTTGGCGTGGCCCTGGCCGATTCGCGCGGGCTTGACCCGGGCGCCCGGCTGGCGCGTTCTCCCGGGATGCTGCTGCAGTTCTTCACGGCCCTCCGGGACGCCAAGGTCCCCGTCTCCCTGAAGGAGTACCTGACCCTGCTCGGGGCCCTCGACCGGGGGCTCGCGGAACACGACGTCGAGGCGTTCTACTTCCTCTCGCGCACGGCGCTGGTGAAGGACGAGGCGCATCTCGACCGGTTCGACCGCGTGTTCGGCACGGTGTTCAAGGGGCTGGAGAGCCTCGGCGCGGCGGTGGAGCCCGCCGCCATCCCGGAGGAATGGCTGCGCAAGCTCACCGAGAAGTACCTGACCGAGGCCGAGAAGGCGGAACTCAAGGCGCTCGGCTGGGACAAGCTGTTCGAGACCCTGAAGCAGCGCCTCGCCGAGCAGAAGGGGCGCCACCAGGGCGGCTCGAAATGGATCGGCACCGGCGGGACCTCGCCGTTCGGCGCCTACGGCTACAATCCCGAGGGGGTCCGCATCGGCCAGGACGGCAATCGCAACTTCCGGGCGGTGAAGGTCTGGGACAAGCGGGAATTCAAGGATCTCGACGACGACCGCGAGATCGGCGCGCGCAACATGCGCCTCGCACTGCGGCGCCTGCGCCGCTTCGCCCGGACGGGGGCGGCCGAGGAACTCGATCTCGACAACACGATCCGCGAGAGCGCCCGCCAGGGCTACATCGACGTGCGGCTGCGCCCGGAGCGGCGCAACGCCGTGAAGGTCCTGCTGTTCCTCGACGTGGGCGGCTCGATGGATTGGCACATCGAGCAGGCCGAGGCGCTGTTCTCGGCGGCGCGCTCGGAGTTCAAGCACCTCGCGCATTACTACTTCCACAACTGCCCCTACGAGGCGGTGTGGACCGAGAACCGGCGGCGGCACGAGGCGCGGACGCCGCTCCTCGACGTGATCCGCACCTACGGCAGCGACTACCGGCTCGTCTTCGTGGGCGATGCGTCGATGAGCCCCTACGAGATCGCCACGCCCGGCGGCTCGGTGGAGCACTGGAACGAGGAGGCCGGCGCCGTCTGGATGCAGCGGCTCCTGGACCACTTCCCGAAGGTGGCGTGGCTGAACCCGGTGCCCGAGACGCACTGGGGCTACACCCAGTCGATCGGGATGATGCAGCGGCTGGTCGCCGGCCGGATGTTCCCCCTCACCCTGGAGGGGCTCGACGCGGCGGCGCGGGCCCTCGTCCGGTGAGGCCCCGGATATCGGGCCGGCATCCCATCCGTGCCCTCATCCTGAGGTGCCCGCGTCAGCGGGCCTCGCGGGAGAGCTCCAGGGAGCGCGCGGCCTCTGCTGGGCGCCGGCGCCTCGGGATGGGGGCGCGGACGGGATGCGCGAACCGGGCGCCGTCGCCCTGCGGCTCCGCGGCCGGAGAGCCTGTCAGCCCTGCTGCGCGGGCGTCGTCACCACGAGCCCGTCGAGTTCCGGCGTGATCTTGATCTGGCAGGACAGGCGGGAATTCTCGCGCACGTCGCTGGCGAAATCGAGCATGTCCTGCTCCATGTCCTGCGCCTTGCCGACCACCTCGATCCACGCATCGGCGACGTAGACGTGGCAGGTGGCGCAGGCGCAGGCGCCGCCGCATTCCGCGTCGATGCCCGGCACGTTGTTGCGCAAAGCCGTCTCCATCACGGTCGCGCCGACGCTGCCTTCGACGGTCCTCTCCGTCCCGGCTTGGTCGACGTAGGTGATCTTGGGCATGCTGGGGGCTCCGGGCTCGCGTCGAGCGCAATCTGTCCGACGGGCGGCGTGCCTGCTTGGCGGCAGAGGCCGCGGAATGCAAGCGCGACGGTTTACGCCGGTCCCGGATCGAACGCCGCAGCGCGGCGACGCTGTCGCGGCGACGCTGGCGCGGCGGCCGCGTCAGATCCGGCCGTCCGCGATCTCCGCCAGCGCCGCCGCCACCGCGGCGGCGAGATCGTCGAGCGGGACCGTCTCGGCGCCGGCCCGCAGACGCGCCTCGGCGGCATCCGCCAGCGCCTGCACCCGCACGGCTCCGACCCCCGCGGCCGAGCCCTTCAGCGTGTGGGCGAGGTCGGCACGCGCGTCCCGCGGGCAGGCGGGGTCGGTCAGCCGCGGCAGGATCGACCGGCACTGGCCGACGAACAGATCCAGAACTTCGCGTGCGAGGTCGGGATCGCCGCCCGTCTGCGCCGCCAGCGCGACGCGGTCAATCGCCTGCATGGCCGGGCTCCCGACATCCGGATTCTTCGGGGATTGCGGATCTGATCCACACAATTCACCCCCTGATTCGCCCGGCGGGGATCGCGCCGGGCCCCGCCTCTGCGGCAGGATGGGGCAGGCGGTGAGCGGCAGGCTCGGTAACCATTCGGTTAACGTTTTCTGGGGCCGGCCGGAGGCTCGGGTATCGGCAATCGCTGCCCGCGTCTAATCTTCGATGGTAAACGGGGTGTTGCGTCTCCGGCATCAGCCTGCCCAGGTGCCGGTGAGCCCGTGTAACGAGGCGTTGAATGGCGACCGAGAAGAAGCTGAAGGACCCGGCCGAGGCCGCGCTCTCTGCGATCGAGCAGGCGCTGAACCTCGACGCCCTGACGCCGAACGGCACCGATGGCCGCGCCGAGCCGCGCCTGCCCGATGTGGGGGACGCCGATCCGCTGATGGACGGAGCCCTCGACCCGGCCGGCCGCACCATGCCGCCGCGCCTCGACCTCGATGCGCCCCTCGTCTCCGACCTGCCCCCGCCCGGCCTGGACCGCCCGCGCCGCGAGGGCGGGCTCCTGCCCCCGGACCGCTCGCTCGTGGCCAACGACGACCGGCGCAACATCGGCATCCTGCAGCAGACCCTGCGGGTGCGCTCCTCGCCCAAGCCCTACCTGTTCGCGCTCGCCGCCGGCCTCGCCTGGATCGGCGCGCTGGTGCTGATCGCGTGGTCGAAATCCGATGGCGACCTGCGCGGCGCCATCTCGGGCCTCACCGCCCTCCAGGCGAGCGTCGGCGCCGCGGCCCTGTTCGGCCCGGTGGTGCTGTTCGTCATCGCCGCCATGCTGGCGGTCCGCGCCCAGGAAATGCGCCTCGTCGCCCGCGCGGTCGGCGAGGTCGCGGTGCGCCTCGCCGAGCCCGAGAGCTTCTCCACCGACGCGGTCCTGACCATGTCGCAGACCGTGCGCCGCGAGGTGGCGGCGGTGGGCGACGGCGTCGAGCGGGCGCTCGCCCGGGCCGGTGAACTGGAGACGCTGGTGCGGGGCGAGATCGCCACGCTGGAGCGGGCCTATTCCGACAACGAGATCCGCATCCGCTCCCTGGTGGAGGAGCTGGTGGCGCAGCGCGAGGCCATCGTCACCAACGCCGACCGGGTGCGCAACGCCATCACCGGCTCGCACCAGAGCCTGAGCCAGGAGCTGGAAGGCGCCTCCGACCGGATCGTCTCGGCCGTGACCGGCGCGGGCGAGCGGGTGACCGGCGCGCTGGAGACCCGCGGCGCCGCCATCACGGCGTCGCTCGGCGAGGCCGGCGACCGGGTCGTCGGCCTGATGACCGCCCGCGGCAGCGACCTGATCGACACGCTGACCGCCACCAGCCAGGAGGTGCGGGGCAGCTTCCAGGAGGTCGGCGAGACCCTGACCCGCACATTCGAGAGCCGCGCCGGCGAGGCGACGGGCGCCTTCCAGGCGGCCGGCACCGCGCTCGCGGGCCGCCTCTCCGAGGATGCCGGCACCCTCGCCCGGAGCATTGCCGAGACCGGGACGCGCGTGGGCGAGGCGCTGGAGCGCCAGGCCGGCACGGTGCGCGAGAGCTTCGAGCGCTCGGTGACGGGCCTGGAATCCGTCTTCCTGTCGCGGGGCTCGGAGCTGACCGAGCGTTTCGGCGCGATGGGTGCCGAGATCACGGCCCGCTTCGCCGATACCGGCGCTGCCCTGACCCAGGACATCGCCGGCCGCGGCCTGGCGCTCCGCGCCGAGATCGAGAGCGCGGGCCTGTCGGTCGCCGAGACGATCGAGGGCCGCGGGCGCGACGCGCAGGCCGCCCTGGCGCTGGCCGCCAGCGGCGCCGGCGAGACCCTGACGGCCCGCGCGGGCGCCGTGCGCGACGACCTGATCGGCACCGCCGAGCGGATCGCCGACGCGCTCGCGGACCGCGGCAGCGCCCTGGCCGACCGCATGGACGGCATCGCGGCGCGTCTCGACGAGACCGTGACGGTGCGGGCCGCGGATCTCGAGGGCCGGGTCGCGGCGGCAGCCGAGCACGCCGGCGGCAGCATCGCCCAGCGGACCGAAACGGTCGCGGCGAGCCTGGAGGCCGCCTTCGCGGCCCTCGGCCGGGGCTTCGAGACGGGCGCGAGCGCGGCGGTCCAGTCCCTGCGGGGCACCGTCGAGGGGCTGTCGGGCGAGATCGACGGCCGCACCGCCGAGGCGGTCGCGGCGCTCCGGCGCGGGGCCGAGGCGGCCACCACCTGTCTCTTATACACATCTGACGCTGCCGACGAAGAGGATAGTGT
>CAXDNE010000183.1:0-15060 GCA_963990595.1 uncultured Methylobacterium sp. | reverse complement strand
CCGCCGACAGGCCGGCGGGCCCGGCGAGCAGCAGGGCGGCCGCCCCGCGGATCAAGACCCTCATCGCCGGACTTCCGCTGGCCCGGGTCCCGGCGGATCGGCCCGGTCCGTCGGGCCGAGCGTTTTGATCGGTGCCACTTCGGTCGCTTCCAGATCCAAGTCGCGCGGATCGAGCACCTGCGCCGTGCGGTCGATCGGGCTCTTGCGCGGCCCGAGGGCGCCGATGAACAGGTCTTCGTCCTCCGCGTCGAGTTCGGAACCCATGCGCAGCGGCGCGCGCCGGCCCCGGGCCGCCATGGCGACGACAGCCACGATGGCGACGGCGAAGACCAATATGGCCAGGATGATCAGCAGGCGCTCCATGCTGTTGAAAGCTCTAACCCGCGCGCAGAGCCGCCGCCACCCCGTCGCGCGTGGAACGGGGCGCGTCCGCGACGCCTGAGCCGACTCGCCTCGGGGATAAGCGGGCGTGACCGGCTCTCGCGCATGCCGGCCCGCCGCCGCGCCTGGTCCGCGGGCAGACGCTACGCACAGGCCTGCGGGCCGGAGGCCCGTCACCCGCGGAACGCTCCTTGCGTGGGGCGGCGGACCGGGTAGATGCGGGCAGACCGGAAGCGGGACCGACCGATGCAGCATGAGCCGAGCCGCGAGCCCGAGGAATTGGAGGGCCACCTCCTTGGCCTGATCGAGGCGGCCCGGGATCAGGCCCGGGAGGACCCGTTCCGCAACCCCGTCCTGGCCGTGACCCTGGCGATCACCCGCCGCTTCGACCGGAACGAGATCTCCGCGGGGGACCTCGACGGCCTGTTCGTGCGGCTGCGCGCCGCCGCCCTGGCGGCGCGGGCGGCGCGGCTGCGGGCCTATGTGGGGCTGGAGGCCGGGCCGACCGATGCCCAGGCCGCGATCCCCGCCCGCTTGGTGGCCGCGGTTCCCGACCGGCCCGACGGCTTCGACGCCTTCACGGCCTTCATCCACCGCACCGCCTTCGCGGTGGTGTTCACCGCGCACCCGACCTTCGGCATGCCGCGGGCGGTGGCGCGCCTGCTCGCCGAGGCCGCGAGCCTGCCCGACGCGGCGGCCCGCGCCGGCCTCGTCGCGCGCGCGGCGGCGCTCTCCACCCGGCCGGACGTTCCGATCACCCTGGATGTCGAGTTCGAGCAGGCCTGCGCGGCGGCCAATAACGGACGGCTCGCCCTCGACGCGTTCAACGGCGCGCTGCTGGATGCCGCGCGCGCCCGCTGGCCCGAGCGCTGGACCGAGTTGACGCCCCGCCCCTTCGCGATCGCCAGCTGGGTCGGCTGCGACACCGACGGGCGGACCGATATCGGCTGGTGGGACACCCTGCGCTACCGGCTGATCTCGAAGCGCATGCAGTTCGACCGGGTGATGCGCGAGCTGCCCGAGATCGGCGCCTGCCGCGAGGTCCGCGCCCTGGCGGAGGCGGCGCTGGCGGCGGTGAACCGCCAGCTTACCGTGGCACCCCGCCTCGGCGACAAGCCCTCCCTCGAATCGGTGCACCGGTTCGCCCTGGCGCTGATCATCGAGCGCGAGCGCGCTCAGACCGATGCGGGCGCGCTGATCGCCGGCCTCACCGCGGCGCTGGAGGCCGCCGACGACCCGGCGGACCAGCGCAGGATCGCCGTCCTGCGGGCGGGCGTCGCCACGCACGGCCTGTCGAACGCGCTGCCGCATTTCCGGCTGAACGCCAGCCAGATCCACAACGCGGTGCGCCGCGTCGTCGACCTCGAGGGCGAGCCCACGGACGCGGCCCGGCGCCGCTCGCACCTCGCGACGGTCCACACGCTCCTGAACGACGTGCGGCCGGTGGCGGTGGATTTCGGTGCGCTCGCCGCCGAGCGCGCCTCGGCCGCCCGCCTTATGATGACGATCGCCCAGATCCTCAAGCACGTCGACGGCACCCACCCGGTGCGCTTCCTCATCGCCGAGACCGAGACCGGCTACACGCTGCTGGCCGCCCTCTGGCTGGCACGCCATTACGGGATCAGTGACAAGCTGGAGATCACGCCGCTGTTCGAGACGGCGAGCGCCCTGGAACAGGGGATCCGCGTTCTGGACGATGCCCTGCGCAACCCGCACTGGCGTCAGTATCTGAAGCGCATCGGCCGGCTCACCGTGCAGTTCGGCTATTCGGATTCGGGCCGCTACGTCGGACAGCTCGCCGCCACCTTCTGGATCGAGCGGCTGCGCCTGCGCATCACCGAGATGCTGGTGCAGAACGGGCTGGCCGACATCGAACTCGCGATCTTCGACACGCATGGCGAATCGATCGGGCGCGGCGCCCATCCGACCTCCCTGCGCGACCGCCTCGCCTACCTGGCTCCGGAGGACGCCCGGGACCGCGCCCGCAAGGCCGGGATCCGGGTCCGGCTCGAATCGAGTTTTCAGGGCAGCGACGGCTATCTGCTGTACGGCACCGAAGCCCTGGCGGCGGCCAGCGTCGCCCGCATCGCCGAACACGTCTACGCCCTCGACGTGGCGGAGGACGACAGCTTCTCGGATTATGCCCTCAACGACAGCCCCCCGGGGGCCGACGCCAAGGACGATCCGATCTATTCCGAGCCGGACTTCGCCCTCGAATTCTTCACCGCGGCGCGCCAGGACATGGAGGCGCTGGTGGACGATCCGGGCTACGCGGCGCTGCTCGGTACGTTCGGTCCGAGCCTGATCGACCGCACCGGCTCGCGCCCCGTGGCGCGCCAGACCGACAATGGCGGCCCGGCCCGCATCACGCATCCGCGCCAGATGCGGGCGATTCCCAACAACGCGATCCTGCACCAGCTGGGCTTCCTGGCGAATTCCCTGCACGGGATCGGCCGCGCAGCGCAGCGCGGCCCCGACCTGTTCCGGGACATGCGCCGCGATTCGGTGCGGTTCTCCCGCGCCTTCCGGCTCGTGCAGCATGCCGCCTCGGTGGGCGACCTCGACGTGCTGCGCGCCTATATCGACACCCTCGATCCGGCCGTGTGGCTGGAGCGGGCGCGGCGGACGCAGAAGGATTTCCGCAGGGACGAGCTGGTGGTGATCTCCGGAGCGCTGGAGCGCCTCGACTTGGCCCCCTCGCTCCGGAGCCTGTTCGGGCGGCTGACCCGTGACTGGCTCGCCCTCACCGCGGCCGCGCCCGACCTTCCCGCCATGTCGGCGCGGCTGACGTTGCTGCACGCGGTACGCCTCGCGCTGATCCACCGGATCTGGTTCCTGGCCGTCCACATTCCGGGCTTCCGACCGCAGGCCGGCATCTCCCGCGAGCAGCTTCTGGAGCGCTTTCTGCGCCTCGATATCGACGGCTGCCTGAAGCTCCTGGACGAGATCTTTCCCATCACGCCGGATCCGACACTGGGCCTCAACTTCGGTGAGCCGGCCGGCCCGCGCGATGTCGGCACCTACGAGGCCGAGCACGCCAATCTGTTCCAGCCGATCCGCCGGCTGTTCGACCAAGTGCGCGAGGTCTCCGGCATGATCCAGCACGAGGTCGGGGCGTTCGGGTGACCGCGTCGCGGTGAGGCGTGGGGCAGGCCGGATTTCGGGACCGCGCATGGGAATCGTCGTGCGGCATCGCCCTGGGACGCCCCCGCGGCTTCGCCCGACTATCCGCCCCACAGGCGCCCTCACCACCGCGTGGGCGGTTGAGAGCCCGTGCAGCCGGGCGTCGCGCGTTCGTCGGGCATCTGCCTGCGCGGCGGCATGAGGCGGGTCAGATGCGCGACGGACCGCGGCCTCGCCATCGGGTAACTGCCCCGATGATTGCGCCCTCGCGCCTACACGGCCCTGCCCGCCGCGACGCGCCTGCGCGCCGTCACAGGGATGGCGACGGTCGCCGTCGTCGAAGGCCGGCCGTCCGCGCCGGAGACGGACGGCCCCCTTCGTCAGGGACGCTTCGACGGCACGATCCGGCCCGGCGCAGCCGAGCCTGCGTGAACGGGCACCCCACAGGCTCGATCATCATCGGTTCAGGCTGCCGAGCTTAGGAACCGGTCAGCGTCGCGCTCGTCGTCGCTTCGGCGTCGCCTGTGAAACGCTTGTTGAAGAAACAATCGGCATGATATCGGCCACCCTCGCCGCGGAATGAAGTCCTTTCGCGCCGCTGCGGGCGGCAGAAATCCCCATTCAACCGGATTCGGTGCGCGCGTGAAGATCGCTGTCCTCGCACATCTGAAATACCCGATCGGCCAGCCCTATGCCGGCGGCTTGGAGATGCACACGCATCTCCTCACCGTCGCCCTGAAGCGGCGCGGGCACGATGTGACGCTGTTTGCCAGCCGCGGATCGGATCCGGCACTCGACCCGGTGATGCTCTGCGACCCGACCGGAGACGCGCTTCTAGATCCGGAGCGCGAGGCGGCGATCGACCGCGCGGAGCACGATGCCTACCGGCAGATGATGGACATGGTCGCGGCCGGCGGCTTCGACCTCGTACACAACAATTCCCTCCACGCCCTGCCCCTGCGCGAGAGTGCCCAGCTCGGCTTGCCCTGGATCACCGTGCTGCACACGCCGCCCTTCGACTCCCTCGTCGGCGGCGTCGTCGAGGCCGATCCCGATATGGCGTTCCTGGCCGTCTCGCCGTCCCTGGCTCAGGAATGGGCTTCGCTCGTGCCGGGCGCGCAGGTGGTCGATAACGGCGTCGACCTCTCGTCCTTCGCGTTCTCCGACCAAGCCGACGATCCGCCCTTCGCCTTCTGGTCCGGCCGGATCGTGCCCGAGAAGGGGCTGCACCTCGCCATCGACGCGGCGCGGGCAGCCGGCCTGCCGCTGACCTTCGCGGGGCCGAAGCTCAACCCGGGCTACTGGGCCGCCGAGATCGCCCCGCGCCTCGGGCCGGACCTGACGCATCTCGGCCATCTCGCGCACCGGGATCTCGCGCATCATCTCGGCCGGGCTCGGGTGGCGATCGTGTCGCCGCGCTGGGAGGAGCCCTTCGGCCTCGTGGTGGCGGAGGCGCTCGCCTGCGGAACGCCGGTGGCCGCCTTCCGCCGGGGCGCCATGCCCGACATCCTCGACGCCTCCTGCGGCCGTCTTGCCAGGCCGGACGATCCGCAGGCCCTGTCGGTGGCGATTCGGGAGGCCGCCGGCCTGTCGCGCCGCGCCTGCCGCGACCGGGCCGAGGCGCTCTACGACGCCGCGGCCATGACCGACCGATACCTGGAAGCCTACGATGCCGTGATCGCGCGCTGCGCCGAGCGGGCGCGGCCCGCTCTGCGCGTCGCGGGTGGACGGGGCTGACCGGCGCGGTCGTGCGCCGCTCGGGACAGCGCCCTGAAGACCGGAGCCCCGCGGGCCGATGCCCCGCCCCTCTCCTCCGCCGGTGACGGTGCCACGGGAGACCTGACATGATCGACGAAGCCGTTCGCCCGGCGCCGCTTCCTTGCGTCGTCTGCATCCCCGCCCGGAACGAGGCGGAGCGCCTGCCGCGGCTGCTCGCCTCCCTGGCCGCACAGGACGGGATCTCGGTGCGTGCCCCCCTCCGGGTCTTGGTGCTCGCCAACAACTGCACGGACGGGACCGTCGCGGCGGTCCGGGACGTGGAGACGTCAGGACTTCTCGCGACGCTCACGCTCCAGGTTCGCGCCGTGCAACTCGCTGGCGCGGAAGCCCATGTCGGAACCGCCCGGCGGATGGCCCTCGACGCCGGCGCCGACTGGCTCGCCGCGGACGGGGCGCCGGACGGGATCCTGCTCACCACCGACGCGGATGCCCGCCTGCCGGCCGACTGGGTCGCGGCGAACCTGCGGGCGCTGGACGGCGCGGACGTGGTCGGCGGCCGGCTGGTGATCGACGACGACGGCGAGGCGGATCCGGAACTCGCGGCGCTGCACGCCCGGATCGAGCGCTACTGGTCGGGCGTCCGGCACCTGGAGGACATCCTCGACCCGCCGCCGCACGACCCGGCGCCGCGCCACGGCGACCATACCGGGGCGAGCCTCGCGGTCCCGGTCGCCCTCTACCGCGCCGTGGGCGGCTTGCCGCCGCTCCCCTGCGGCGAGGACAACGCCCTGGTCGGGCTGCTGCGCGCGCGCGGCGCCCGCCTGCGCCACTGCCCGGATGTGCGGGTCATGGTCTCGTCCCGCCACCAGGGCCGGGTCTCGGGCGGAATGGCCACCGAGATGGCGCGCCGCGCCCGGGTGATCGGCGGCGAGGCCTACCTGCTGCCGGAAGCCGCCCACTGGCAGGCGCTGATCCTGCGCCGGGCAGCGCTGCGCCGGACCTTCCACCTCGCGCCCCCGGCCCGCGCGGCAGCCTGCGCGCGGCTCGGACTCGGCCCGGAGGACCTCGCCGCCATCGGCGCATGCCCCAACGACATCGCTTTCGTGGAACGGGCCGACCGGATCCTCGAATCGCGCAGCCCGCCGGCGCGGGAATGCCCCCTCGACCAAGCGCTCGCGGACCTCGACGCCCTGGCGCTCACCCTGCGGGACGCCGCGTGACCCGCGGGATCGGCTGGTACGTCCACCACCAGGGCGCCGGCCATCTCCAGCGGGCCCGGGCGGTGGCCGCCGCCCTGCCCCGCCCCTGCACGATCCTCGGGACGCTCGCCGGCCTCGACACGAGCGGGCTCGACATCCTCGACCTGCCCGACGACCGCCCGCTCGGCGGCACGGCGGCCTTCGACGGCCGCGACGGGGAGGTGGAGCGGCCGGAGGCGCTGCACTACGCGCCCCTGAACCATCCCGGCATCCGGTCCCGGATGGCGCGCATCGCCGCCTGGGTTGAGCGGACCGATCCCGCCCTGATCGTGGTCGACGTCTCGGTGGAGATCGCGTTCCTGGCGCGGCTCCTGTCGGTCCCGACGCTGGTGGTGCGGCTCGCCGGCACCCGGACCGACCGGCCGCACCTTGAAGCCTTCCGGAGCGCGACGCGGCTCCTCGCGCCCTTCCCCGAAGCCCTCGACGGAGCGAGCGTGCCGGACTGGGTCCGGGCGAAGACCTTCTATGCCGGCTTCCTCGGCGCCCCGTCCCAGCCCGTGTCCGAGACCGGCCGGGAGATCGTTGTGGTGTTCGGCCGCGGCGGCGCGGGCGGAGACCGCGCGGCACTCGCGGCGGCGGCCCGCTCCGTGCCGGACCGGCCCTGGCACGTCCTGGGACCGGTCACGGGCTCGGGCCCAGTGCCCGACAACCTGCATCTGCACGGCTGGGTCGCCGACGTCGAGGCCCGGGTGGCGCGGGCGGCGTTGCTGGTCGGCGGCGGCGGCGACGGGCTCGTGGCCCTCGCGGCGGCCCAGGCGAAGCGCTTCATCTGCCTGCCGGAGGAGCGCGCCTACGGCGAGCAGACCGAGAAGGCCGCCGCCCTGGCCCGCCTCGGCGCCGCCATCGTGCATCCGGGCTGGCCGCCGGACGCGGCGTGGCCGGATCTCGTCCGGGCCGGACTGGCCCTCGATCCGTCGGTGATCGGCGGGTTGCACAGCCCGGACGCGGTCACGGATTGCGCGGCCGCGATCGAGGCGCTGGCCCGGTCGTTCGAGGTCCGGCCCCCCGCCCCCCGCGGGACCACGGGATGCGGATCATCGACCAAATCCTGAAGTGCCCGCCTCAGGAGATCAGGTCGAGCTTGGCCGCCTCGATCCCGTCCGCCCGGATCGTGTCCGGAAGGGCCGAGAAGTCCCGGTATCCGGCCTCGCGCGCCATGGCGTCGAGGGCCGTCTGCTCGTCATCGGCCGCCCCGGTCCAGAGCACGGCGCCACTCTTCTTCTGCTTGACCTGAAAGATGCTCATCGATCCCTCCCCCGTCGCGAGAAGACCATCGTCGCAACAACGTCGCTATTGGCCGCAGGTTGCACGCTGGAACATCTGAACAGCCTTCATCGGCGCAGGCCCGCAACCTGCGGCGCGACAGCCGGCGACGGCCGTCCCGGACGGCGCTATGCTCGGCGGCGTCAAGGATAAAGCGCCATGAAAACGCCGGCCTGCGCAGCCAAGATGAGGCGACATCAATCGCGCGCCGAACACGAGGCCCCCGTCTTGAAGTACGTCCGTTGGCGCGCGTCCCGCCTCAGCCTCCTGTGCGGGCTCGCGATCCTCGCCGCGGCGCCGGCCGGGGCCGTCGAGACCGCGGCCGTCCCCGATGCCGCCGCCATCGCCCCGGCGGTCACCGTCGTCCCGGCGGAGAGCCGCGAGATCGTCGAGCGCGCGGTCGTCACCGGCACGCTGGTCCCCCGGGACGAGATCCTGGTTTCGCCGGAGGTCGAGGGCCTGCGCATCACCGACCTGCTCGTCGAGGAGGGGGACCGCGTCACCAAGGGGCAGGTGCTCGCCAAGCTGTCCCTGGAGATGATCGCCACGCAGGAGGCCTCGAACGCCGCGGCGGTCGCCCGGGCCGAGGCGGCGATCGTCCAGGCCCGGAGCCAGATCGTCCAGGCGGAGGCTGCCAACCTCGAAGCCAGGCAGGCGCTCGAACGGGCGCAGGCGCTCGCCAAGACCGGCAACGCCACCGCGGCGGTGCTGGAGCAGCGCGTCTCGGCGGCGCAGGGCGCCGAGGGCCGGCTCGCCGCCGCCAAGGGCGGCCTGCAATCCGCCGAGGCCGACCTCGCCACCGCCCGGGCCGCGGGCGCCGAGATCGCCCTGCGGCGCGCCCGCACCGACATCCGGGCGCCGGAGGCCGGGATCATCAACCGCCGCACCGCCCGGATCGGCGCCACCGCCACCGCAGCGGGGGAGCCCCTGTTCCGGCTGATCGCCCGGGGTGAGATCGAACTCGAGGGTGAGATCCCGGAGACCTCCCTGGCCCGCATCAAGATCGGCGACCCGGCGAGCCTCGACCTCGACGACGGCCGCCAATTGCGCGGTACGGTGCGCCGGGTCTATCCGGAGGTCGACCGCGCCACCCGCTTGGGCAAGGTCCGGATCCGCCTCGGCGACGATCCCGCTCTGCGCATCGGCGCCTTCGCCCGCGGCAACGTCGAGGTGGCGCGCCGCACGGGCGTCTCGGTTCCGGTCTCCAGCCTGCTCTATGCCGCCGACGGTCGCGCCAGCGTCCTCGTGGTCAAGGCCGGTCGGGTCGAGTCACGCGCGGTGACGACGGGCCTCTCCGCCGAGGGATTCACGGAGCTCCGCGCGGGCGTCGCCGCCGGCGAGACCGTGGTGGCGCGCGCCGGGAGCTTCCTGCGCGACGGTGACCGGGTGCGCGCCGTCCCCGCGCCCGACGTCACGCCCATGGCGGCCCCTCTGGCCGACGCGGCCCCTCTGGCCGACGCGGCCCCGCGGTAGGACGACGCCATGCGCCTCAACGTCTCCGCCTGGGCGATCCGCAAGCCGCTGCCCTCGGTGGTCCTGTTCCTGGTCCTGATGATCCTCGGGCTGGTGAGCTTCCGCTCCCTGCCGATCACCCGGTTCCCGAACATCGACATCCCGATCGTCTCGGTGACGATCACCCAGTCCGGCGCCGCGCCCGCCGAGCTGCAGACGCAGGTCACCAAATGGGTCGAGGACTCGGTGGCCGGCGTGAAGGGCGTCAAGCATATCCTGTCGACCATCACCGAGGGCATCTCGACGACGACGATCGAGTTCCGCCTGGAGGTGAACCAGGACCGGGCGACCAACGACGTCAAGGACGCCATCGCCAAGATCCGCCAGAACCTGCCGCGGACCATCGACGAGCCGATCGTCTCCCGGGTCGAGATCGCCGGCCTGCCGATCATGGTCTACGGCGCCTCCGCGCCCGCCATGACGCCCGAGGACCTGTCGTGGTTCGTGGACGACGTGGTCGCCCGCGGGCTCCAGAGCGTGAAGGGCGTGGGCGGCGTCGAGCGCCTCGGTGGCGTCGCCCGGGAGATCCGCGTCACCCTGAAGCCGGACCGGCTGCTGGCGCTCGGCATCACCGCCGCGGACGTGAACCGGCAGCTGCGCCTCACCTCTGCCGACATGGCCGGCGGCCGGGCCGAGGTCGGCGGCCAGGAGCAGTCGATCCGGGCGCTCGCCGCTTCGGCGAGCCTCGAGACGCTGGCCAAGACCTCCATCGTCGTGCCGGGCAACCGCAAGGTCCGGCTCGACGAGCTGGCGACCCTGTCGGACACCGCCGAGGAGCCCCGCACCTTCGCGCGCTTCAACGGCGAGCCGGTGGTCGCCTTCGCGATCTCTCGGGCGAACGGCGCCAGCGACGCCGACGTCTCGGTGGGCGTCGCCAAGAAGATCGCCGCGCTGCACGCGGCCAATCCCAACGTGCATTTCGACCTGATCGACACCAGCGTCGACAACACGATCGGCAACTACCACTCGGCCATGATGGGCCTGATCGAGGGCGCAGTCCTCGCCGTCATCGTGGTGCTGCTGTTCCTGCGCGACTGGCGCGCGACGCTGATCGCCGCGGTGGCGCTGCCGCTCTCGGTGCTGCCGACCTTCTGGGCCATGAGCGCGCTGGGCTTCTCGCTCAACGCCGTGAGCCTGCTGGCGATCACGCTGGTCACCGGCATTCTCGTCGACGACGCCATCGTCGAGATCGAGAACATCGTCCGGCACATGCGGATGGGGAAATCGCCCTACCGCGCCGCCCTGGAGGCCGCGGACGAGATCGGGCTCGCGGTCATCGCCATCACGGCGACGATCATCGCGATCTTCTCGCCCGTCTCGTTCATGGGCGGCATCGCCGGCCAGTACTTCAAGCAGTTCGGCCTGACCATCGCGGCGGCGGTGTTCATGTCGCTGCTCGTGGCGCGGCTGATCACGCCGCTGCTCGCCGCCTACTTCCTGCGCGACCACGGGCCGGACCACGAGCGGGACGGCTTCGTGATGCGCGGCTACACCCGCCTCGTGGCGTGGTCGGTGCGGCACAAGTTCATCACGCTGGTACTCGGCATCGCGTGCTTCGCCGCCTCGATCGCCTCGACGGGCCTGCTGCCCGCGGGCTTCCTGCCGGCGGAGGACCAGGCCCGCACCCTGTTCGTGGTCGAGCTGCCGCCGGGCGCCCGGCTTCAGGACACCGTCCGGGTCGCCGACCGGATCGTCGACAAGATCCGCGCGCTCCCCGAGGTGAAGAGCGTGTTCGTGGACGGCGGTCGCCAGCTGCCGGCCAAGAAGGAGGTGCGGCTCGCGAGCCTCACCATCAACCTCACCCCGAAGAACACACGCCACAAGACCCAGAAGCAGGTCGACGCGGAGGTGGCGGCGATCCTGCGGGAGGAGCCGGACCTGCGCTTCTGGGCCCTGCGGGAGGGCGGCCAGCGTGACCTCGCGCTGATCATCGCCGGCCCCGACAAGGCCGTGGTGGCGGAGGTCGCCGCCAAGCTCCAGCGCGAGGCCCAGCAGGTCCCGCACCTCGTCAACGTCATGTCGACGGCGCCCCTGGACCGGACCGAGGTCCGGATCCGGCCGAAGCCCGCGGTGGCGGCCGATCTCGGCGTCACCACCGACACCATCGCCGAGACGGTGCGGGTCGGCACGATCGGCGACATCGGCATGAACCTCGCCAAGTTCAACGCCACCGACCGGCAGATCCCGATCCGCGTTCAGCTGCCCGAGAGCCTGCGGGGCCGGCTCTCCGAGCTCGAGACCCTGAAGGTGCCGGTGAAGGGGGGGGCCGCCGTCCCGCTCGCCACCGTCGCCGATATCAGCCTCGGCCAGGGGCCGACCGGCATCGACCGCTACGACCGCGCCGTGCGCGTGGCGCTTGAGGGCGACATGCAGGGCACCGACGCGCTCGCCGAGCTGATCTCCAAGGTCATGAGCCTGCCCACGGCGAAGAACCTGCCCCCCGGGGTCACGATCAGCCAGACCGGCGATGCCGAGGTGATGGGCGAGGTCTTCGAGGGCTTCGCGCTCGCCATGGGCGCCGGCCTGATGATGGTCTTCGGCGTGCTGATCCTGCTGTTCGGCAACTTCCTGCAGCCGCTCACCATCCTGTTCTCGCTGCCGCTCTCCATCGGCGGCGCGATCCTGGCTCTCTTGATCTGCCACATGCCGATCTCGATGCCGGTGGTGATCGGCATCCTGATGCTGATGGGCGTCGTGACCAAGAACGCCATCATGCTGGTGGATTTCGCCGTGGAGCAGATCCACGCCGGCGTCGACCGGAACACCGCCATCGTCGATGCCGGCCGCAAGCGCGCTCGGCCGATCGTGATGACCACCATCGCGATGGCCGCCGGCATGGTGCCCTCCGCGATGGCGCTCGGGATCGGCGGCGAGTTCCGCTCGCCCATGGCGGTGGCGGTGATCGGCGGCCTGATCGTCTCGACCGTGCTGTCGCTGGTCTTCGTCCCGGCGATCTTCGTGCTGATGGACGACCTCTCGCGCCTGCTCAAGCGGCTGCTGGGCCGCTTCGTGGGCGCGCGCGACGAGCCGGCGGACGCCCTGGAATACGGCGCTCCGGAGCATCCGGCCAATGACGGCCGGCCGATGCCGCCGCGCATCGCCGCGGAGTAGGCCCGGCCACGCGCGGCGCATTGCGCCCCGCGCCGCGATGCGCTGTGTGTCGCCCCGGACGAGTCAGCGGAGAATCGGGAAGCGATGTCGGGTGGTCACGGGGCCGTCGAGGGCTCGAACAAGCGCGTCGCGCTGCTGATCTCGGTCCTGGCCTTGTTCCTCGCCTTCAGCGAGACGCTGGGCAAGGCGGCGCAGACGGACTCGATCGGGTCGAACGTCGAGGCCGCGAACCAGTGGGCCTATTTCCAGGCCCGCACGATCCGCTCGACGGTGCTCAAGACCGCCGACGAGGCGCTGGCGCTCGTCCCGCCCGGGCCGAACCAGGACGCGATCGCGGCCAAGCGCGCCGAGTGGGCCAAGACCCTGGCGCGCTGGGAATCCGAGCCCGCCACCGGCGAGGGGCGCAAGGAGCTGACCGCGAAGGCCCGGGCCTCCGAGGAGCGGCGCGACCTCGCGCTGCTGCGCTATCATCATTACGAGCTGGCCTCGGCGGCCTTCCAGATCGGCATCGTGCTGGCCTCGGCCGAGGTGATCACCGGCATCGTTCTGCTGGTCTTCGCCGGCGGCGTCCTGGGGCTCGCCGGAGCGGCGCTCCTCGGCTTCGGCTATCTCGCGCCGCACGCCCTGCCGTTCTTCCACTGAGGAGCATCCGCCCGGGGCAGCGACGTAACGCCACCCGCGATCACGATCGACTGCACCCGCGCGGCGCCGGACTGGACGCAGGCGGCGGAAGCTTATCTTGTCGGCCTATTCCAGGGGGGAATGATGCCGGACCAGACTGAGGATCAGGGACGCCTGACGCGGATCGCCAGCGCGATCTTCCTGCACACCGAGCACGCGATCTACGCGGCGCTCGGGCTCCTGCTGGCGCTGACCGCGCTCATCGCGCTGATCGAGGCGGCGGGGCTGACCTGGGAGGCGCTCCGGGCCCTCGGAGGCGCCCAGCAGATCCTCGAGGTGATCGACCGGCTGCTGTTCCTGCTGATGCTGATCGAGATCCTGCACACGGTCCGGGTCTCGATGCGGTCGGGCACGCTGACCTGCGAGCCGTTCCTCATCGTCGGGCTGATCGCCTCGATCCGGCGGGTGCTCGTGATCACCCTGCAATCCTCGGAGATCATGCACGCCAAGGATTGGTCGCCCGAGAAGCAGGCGCTGTTCCAGGCCTCGATGATCGAGCTCGGCGTGTTGGCGGGGCTGATCCTCACGATGGTCTTCGCGATCTTCCTGCTCCACCGCGCTCGGGATGACGGGCGGCCGGCCGGCGACGAGGCCGCGAGCAGCGGGCCGTGACGGCCGCTCAGTTCAGCCGCAGGATCGCGGCGTTGAGCAGCGTCGCGAAGGCGACCCAGGCCGCGTAGGGCACCAGCAGCCAGGCCGCGAGCCGGTCGAACCGCCATGTCAGCCGGATGGTCCACAGCACCATCACGAGCAGGATCGCCACCACGATCAGACCGGCGCCGATCGCGTGGGCGCTGAAGAAGACCGGCGTCCAGGCGGCGTTGAGGGCGATCTGCACCAGGAAGGCGGCGAGCGCGAGCCAGAAGCCCTCGCGGCTTGGCCCGGTGCGCGGCATGGCGCCGAGCAGCCGCCAGAGCGAGACGGCGATCATCGTGTAGAGGATCGTCCAGGCCACCGGAAAGACCCAGTTCGGCGGGTTGAAGGACGGCTTGTTGAGGCCCGCATACCAGCCCGGGATCTCGGCCTGGGTCGACACCGAGCCGAGGGTCGCGGTGGCCGCCACCGGGAGGATCGCGGCGGCGAGCCGGAGCCAGCGCGGCAGCATCGGACGCTCGGGAACGTGTGTCGGGGCGGTCATGGTCGTCCGTCTCCACGCGGCGCGGGTTGCCGGGGCCCGCGCGCCGTGGCACGCGCCTGTCTCCACCCGCCGAGATTCGCCAGATGTCACAGCCTAACGCGCCGGAGGGGCCGGCGGATACCCGTCGCGACGCGGCGCCCGCCTTCTCGCGCCGGAGCCTCGCCGCCCAGGCGATGGGCCGGATCGAGCCCGAGACCCGGGCGGTGGTGATGCCGCTCCACGTCTCGACGACCTTCATCCGCGATCCCGACAACGGCTACAGCTCGGGCTACAGCTACGCGCGCCCGGACAACGCCACGGTGCGGGAGGCGGAATCCGTCCTGGCGATGCTGGAAGGCGCCGAGGCCGGCGCGCTGTTGTTCGGCTCCGGGATGGCGGCGGCGACCGCGGTGTTCGGCGCCCTCGAGCCGGGCGACCACGTGGTGGCCGGCACGGTCATGTACTGGGCGCTGAAGCGCTGGCTGCGCGAGGAGGCGCCCCGGCGCGGTCTGACCCTGACCTTCGTGGACACGGACGATGCCGACGCCCTGCGCGCCGCCGTCGCGCCGGGCCGGACCAAGCTGGTGTGGATCGAGACCCCCGGCAACCCGCTCTGGACGGTCACCGACATCGCCGCCGCCGCCGCGATCGCCCACGCGGCCGGGGCCCGGCTCGCGGTCGATTCCACCGCCGCCTCGCCGGTGCACACGCGCCCCCTCGAACTCGGCGCCGACCTCGTGATGCATTCGGCCACCAAGATCCTCAACGGCCATTCCGACGTGGTGGCGGGCGTGCTGGCGGGCGCCCGGGCGGACGCGTTCTGGGAGCGGATCCGGGGCATCCGCGCCGGCAGCGACCGCATCAGCAGGTAGGCCTCGAACCTGTCTCTTATAC
>CAXDNE010000182.1:0-15123 GCA_963990595.1 uncultured Methylobacterium sp. | reverse complement strand
TACACTATCCTCTTCGTCGGCAGCGTCAGATGTGTATAAGAGACAGCTCAATCCCGACTTCCTGCGCCGCGGGACGCGGCGCAGGAAGTCGGGATTGAGTTCCGACAGGCGGTTCACCCCGATGAGCGCCATGTCGCGGTTGAGCTCCTCCTTGAGGATCCGCATGGCGTGCTCGACGCCCGCCGCCCCGCCGAGGGCGGCCGCGAACATGAAGGGCCGGCCGAGCAGAACGAAATCGGCGCCGAGCGCCAGCGCCTTCATCACGTCGGTGCCCCGGCGGATGCCGCTGTCGACGATGATCTTCAGATCGCCCTTCCGGGCAGCGATCTCCGGCAGCACGTCGAGGGGCGCGATGGCGTAGTCGAGCTGGCGGCCGCCATGGGTGGAGAGGATCACGCCGTCGGCGCCGCAGCCGCGGGCGATCTCGACATCCTCCGGGGCCAGCAGCCCTTTCACCAGCAGGTTGCCGCGCCACCGTTTGCGGATCGCCTCCAAGTTCTTCCAGGAGAGCTGGTCGCGGGCGATGGTGTTGCGCACCGCCCCCTGCGACATCATCGGAGGCCCGCGCTCGGCCTCGGTGTTCTCGAAATGCGGCGCCCCGTGCTTGAGGAAGGTCCGGGCGACGGTGCCCAGCAGCCAGCGCGGGTGCGTCGCGCTCTGCCACGCCACCTTGGGCGTGACCTTGATGGGCATCGAGAAGCCGCTGCGGATGTTGTGCTCGCGGTTGCCCAGCGTCGGCGTGTCGGCGGTGACCACGAAGGTCCGGTAGCCGGTGGCCTCGACCCGGTCGAGCAGGCGGTCGATCCGGTGCTGGTCGCCCGGCAGGTAGCCCTGGAACCAGGCCTGCGGGTTCTGGGCATGCACGTCCTCCAGCTTGATCAGCGAGGAGGCGCTCAGGCACATCGGCAGGTTCATCCGCCGCGCCGCCTCGGCGAGCACGAGGTCGCCGCGATAGGCGATGAAGGCGGCGCCCCCGAGCGGGCCGATCCCGAAGGGGGCCGCGTAGGTGTTGCCGAACAGCTCGGTGGCGGTGTCGCGCGCCGAGGTATCGCGCATCAGCCGCGGCAGCAGGGCGTAATCGGCATAGGCGCCGCGGCTCTGCGCCATCGCGGAGCCGGTCTCGACCCCGCCGGACACGTACTGGAAGATCATCGGCGGCAGGAGCCGCCGCGCATGGCGCTCGAAATCGTCGAGCGCCAGCAGGTCGCGGAACCGGTAGGGGGTGACCGCGTCGCTGCGCTTCAGGCTGGTGACAAGGGCCTGCGGGGCGGCGATGCCGGCCGCCGTCGAATCCGCCCCACCCACCGTCGGCGCCTCGCGCTCCGGTGCCCCCGCGCCGGCGGCTGGCCGGTCGAGCGTCGCCATCCGCTCCTCCCTGTCGCCCGCCGCGGGGCCGTTTTTGAAAGCGCTTTCAGATAGCCAGCGCCCCGGAGCGGTGTCAATATAGGGCCGGTTCGACTCGGCCTGCGCGGCGCCGATGCGGGCCGGAGCCGCCGCGATGCGCGCCGCAATCATCGCGATGCGCGCCGGGTCCGGGCGGGAAGGGGAGGCCGATTTCAGTGCTGGATCTGCCGGGAGAGATCCTCGAGGCGCCGGTGCGCAGCCCGGTCGCGCGGGACGTGGCCCGCCGCGCCGGCGTCTCCACCGCGACGGTGTCCCGGGTGCTCAACGGCTCCGCCGGGGTGCGGGCCGACAAGCGCGAGGCGGTGATGCGCGCCGCCCAGGATCTCGGCTTCGTCGCCAACGGGGCGGCCCGGGCGCTCTCGACCCGCCGGTTCATGGCGGTGGGCGCGGTAGTGCCCAACATCGAGAACGAGGCCTTCGTGCGCGTCCTGTCGAGCTTCCAGGAGCGGCTGCGGCAGGCCGGCTACACCCTGGTCGCCGCCAATGCCGGCTACGACCTTGAGGACGAACTGCGCGAGGCGACCTTCCTGCTTGAGCGTGGCGTCGACGGCCTGATGCTGGTCGGCGACATCCACCACCCGGATCTCTACGCCCGGATCGCCAGCACGGGGATCCCGATGGTGCAGACGTTCAGCCTGTCGCGCGTGCGCCCCTGCGTCGGGTTCGACAACGCCGCCTCGGCGGCCCGGGCGGCCAACTACCTGATGGATCTCGGCCATCGCCGGATCGGCGTGATCTCGGGCCTGCGCAAGGACAACGACCGCGGCGGCGCCCGGGTGAACGGCATCGCGCAGGCGCTCGCGGCCCGCGGCCTGCGGCTCGCGCCGGAGCATGACATCGAGATCTCCTACGGCATCGGCGGCGGCCGCGACGGCTTCCGCCAGATGCTGGCCGGCGGTCCGCCACCCACCGCGATCATCTGCGGCACCGACCAGATCGCCTTCGGCGCCATGATCGAGGCCCGGGCCCGCGGGCTCGCCGTGCCGGGCGACCTGTCGGTGGTCGGCCACAACGATTCTGACTTCGCGCCCTTCCTGGATCCGCCGCTGACGACGATCCGCATCCACTCCGCCGAGATCGGCCACGCCGCCGGCGATCATCTGATCGCCCGGATCCAGGGCCGGCCGGTGGTGCGCCTCACCGAGATCGACGCCGAGCTGATCCTCCGCGCCAGCACGGCCCCACCCGCGCGCTAGACCGGCGCAGGCGCATCGCAGGCTCTCTTGCTCCCGTTTTGAAATCGCTTACAAGTTGACGCATCGTGTCCCGGCTCTGGCCGGCGCACGCCCAACCCGAGACGCAGCATGGCTCCCCGCATCGTTCTCCTGCACGCGACGCCGGTCGCCATGGCGCCGATCCAGGCCGCCTTCGCGGAACTCTGGCCCGAAGCCGAGACCGTCAATCTTCTCGACGACGGCCTGTCCCTCGATCGGGCCAAGGAGCCCGGCGAGATCTCGGAGGGCATGACCGAGCGCTTCGTGCGGTTCGGCCAGTACGGCCACGACATGGGGGCGGACGGGATCCTGATCACCTGCTCGGCCTTCGGGCCGGCCATCGACCGGCTGATCGACACCGTGCCGATCCCCGTGCTCAAGCCCAACGAGGCGATGTTCCGCGCCGCGATCGCGCAGGGTCAGCGCATCGGGATGCTGGCCACCTTCGGGCCTTCCATCGGCACGATGACCGACGAGTTCGAGGAGTTCGTCGGGCAGGGCGGTCGGCCGGCGACTCTGCGGACGATCCTGGTGGACGACGCGATGGCGCGCCTGCGGGCCGGCGACGCCGAAACCCACAACCGGCTGATCGCCGAGCGGGCGCCGGAGCTCGCCGCGTGCGACGCGATCATGCTGGCGCATTTCTCCACCTCCCGGGCCGCCGAGGCGGTGCGAAAGGCGGTGAATGTCCCGGTCCTGACCGCGCCCCACGCGGCGGTGGAGCGGATGCGCGCGATGATCGAGACCGGCAGGAGCGCCTGACCCATGAAGCTCGGTGCTTTCAAGGACCGCCTCAGCGGCCATTGCGGCTTCCTGTTCACGGAGCTGCCGCTCGCGGAACGCTTCGCGGCCGCCGCCCGGGCGGGGTTCCGCGCGGTCGAGCATCCGAACCTGTTCGCAACGCCGGCTCGGGAGGTGGCGGGCTGGCTCGAACGGGCCGGCGTGCCGCTGGTCCAGACCGGATTTCCCGCCGGCGACGCGAGCAAGGGCGAGAAGGGGTTCGCGGCACTGCCCGACAAGGTGGATTATTACCGCTCCACCATCGAGCCGACGCTCGACTACGTGGCGCAGCTCGGCTGCCGCATGGTCCACCCGATGGCGGGTGTCCGGCCCGCCGGGGTCGAGCAGGCGCGGCTCTGGGACACCTACCTCGACAATCTCGCCTTCGCGGCCGATGCCGCCAAGGCGCGCGGCATGACGGTGATCGTCGAGCCGATCGGTCCGGGCTCGATCGCCAATTACGTGATCGACGATCCGCAGGTGGCCGTGGACGCGATCCGGGCGATCGGTCGCGACAACGTCAAGCTCCTGTTCGACGCCTATCACTGCGTCTGCCTGGGCCACGATCCGGCGGCGCTGATCCGCGCGCACGCGCCGCTCATCGCCCATGTCCAGATCGCCGACGATCCCGGCCGGCACGAGCCCGGAACCGGCACGATCGCGTTCGACCCGATCTTCGCGGCGCTGGAGGAGGTCGGCTATGCCGGCTTCGTGGGCTGCGAGTACCACCCTGCAGCCGGCACCGAGGCGGGGCTCGGCTGGATGCGGGCGGCCACCTAGCGAGCGGTTGCGCATCCTTCGCCGTCTTGGCGAACGGAGCGAAGCTGGCTTGGAGCCGCGCGTTCGAACGGCAACGCCAAGTCTTGCCCTCATCCGGAGGTGCCGCAGCGCAGCGGAGGCCTCGAAGGAGCCCTCCTGCGATCGCGCGGCCGGCCGGAAGCCTCCTTCGAGGCGGCCGCGCCGCACCTCAGGATCAGGGTGCGGGTGGATCAACGCGGCATGATGGCCGCCGCGCGAGGCTCAGCCGAGCAGCCGCGCCCGGCGCTCCAGCACGGCGGGCCAGACTTCCGGATTGACGAGGCGCGGTGGCGTCTCACCCTTCAACACACCGATGATCTGCTCGGCGCCCCAGGCGGCCACGTTGCGGCGGGCCTCATGGGTGACGCCGGCCGTGTGGTAGGTCGCCACCACGGTATCGAGCTGGAGCAGGGCCGAATCGAGGGGCGGCGGCTCCGGCGCCCAGACATCGAGGCCGGCACCCGCGAGGTGCCCGGAGATCAGCGCCTCGGCGAGCGCCGCCTCGTCGTGCACGCCGCCACGGGCGGTGGTGATGAACAGCGCCCCCGGTTTCATCGCCGCGAAGGTCCGCGCGTCGAAGCTGCCGCGGGTCGTGTCGTCGAGCGGGCAATGCAGGGACACGATGTCGGATTCGGCGAGAAGCTGGGCCCGGTCGACCGGCTCCGCGCCGCGCGCCCGGATCTCCTCGGGAGAGAGCAGCGGATCGTAGGCCAGGACCCGCATGTCGAAGCCATGGGCGAGCTTGGCCACGGCGCGGCCGGTATGCCCGATCCCGACGAGACCCAGGGTCGAGCCACCGATCTCGTGACCCATCAGCGATTCCCGCGAGAAGCCGCGCGCGGTCCGGAGCAGCCGGTCCGAAACGCAGATCTTGCGCGAGACGGCGAGCATCAGGCCGATCGCCAGCTCCGCCACCGACTGCGCGTTGCCGCCCACCTGATTGACCACCGCGACGCCGGCGCGGGTACAGGCGGCGGCATCGACCGTATCGAAGCCCGCCCCGCCCGACGAGACGGCGAGCAGGTTCGGGCATTCGGCGAGCAGGGCGTCGGTGACGTGCCAGCGGCGCGGCAGCTCGTCCCGCGCCGGTGAGACGTGGAAGACATGGGCCTGCGCGAGCAGGGCCCGGAGCGCGCTCTCCGGGCCCTGCAGGTCGCCGACCTGCAGGTCGATGTCGGGCTCGGCCCTCAGCCGCTCGTCGAAGACCGGGTTGATCCAGACGTTGAACCGGCAGACGCGCTTGAGGGCCGCCACCGGGTCAGCCCTTCACCACGGCGTCGATCGCGTCGATGACGTGGTCGATATTGTGGGTGTTGACCGCGGCCACGCAGATCCGGCCGGTTTCCAGCGCGTAGACTTCGTGCTCCTCACGCAGGCGGGTCGCCTCCTCGGGGCTCAGCCCCGTGTAGGAGAACATGCCCTTCTGGGCCTTGATGGCGTCGAAGCCGCGCTCGGGATGGCGCTGCTGCAGACTGTCGGCCATCCGCTCGCGCATGGCGCGGATCCGGTCGCGCATCTCGCCGAGCTCCCGCTCCCAGTCGGCGCGCAGCTCCGGGTCGGTGAGGACGATCTCGACGATCGCCGCGCCATGGGTGTGCGGGTTCGAGTAGCTCGCCCGGACGAGCCGCTTGGCGAAGGCCTCGACCTTGGCCTTCATGGCCGGGTTCTCGGCCACGATGGTCAGCGCGCCGACGCGCTCGCCGTAGAGCGAGAACGACTTCGAGAACGAGGAGGCGACGAGGAATTCCTGGCCCGACTCGGCGAACAGGCGCACCGGCTCGGCATCGGCGTCGAGGCCGTTGCCGAAGCCCTGGTAGGCGATGTCGAGGAACGGGATGAGACCGCGCTCGGCCATCAGGGGCACGAGGTCGCGCCACTCGTCGAGGCTGAGATCGGCGCCGGTCGGGTTGTGGCAGCAGGCATGCAGCACCACGATCGAGCCCTTCGGCAGGTTCTGGAGATAGGCCTTCATGGCCGGATAGTCGGCGCCGCCGGTCTCGGCCGAGAAGTAGGGATAGTCGACCACGGTGAAGCCGGCCTGGCTGAACAGGGCCTTGTGGTTCTCCCAGCTCGGGTTGCTCACCGCCACGGTGGCGCCCGGGTAGAGCTTGGCCAGCACGTCCGCGCCGGTCTTCAGGGCGCCGGTGCCGCCGATGCTCTGGAGCGTCGCGGCCCGGTTCTGTGACAGGATCGGCGCGCCCTTGCCGAACAGCAGTTCCTGGACCGCGTCGCGGAACGGCTTGGTGCCCTCGATCGGCCGGTAGGTCTTCGGCAGGCCCTTCTCGATCCAGCGCTTCTCGGCGGTCTGCACGGCGCGCAGGCGCGGCACCTTGCCGTCCGCGTCCGTGTACACGCCGACGACGAGATTGAGCTTCTTCGGGCTCGGATCGGCGTTGAAGGCCTCGAACAGGCGCATGATCGGGTCGAGCGGCGCGTCCTGGATGCCGGCGAACAGCGAGGTCATGATCGTCAATCGTCCCAGAGGGTCTTCGTGTACGGCCGCGAAGAGCGGTTCAATCGACCGTCGCGGATCGGGCCGATGGCCTTATTCCGCACATTGCCGCCGCGCGCCAGCGCTTCCGCGCGTATCAGGCTCCCGATCCGCTCAGGGATCGAGGGATTGATGCGTTGATCCTGCGCGGTCCGGCCCGCGCAGGCTAGAGCCGGGCGGAAGAGAGATTGGATCGCCTTGCGGCCGTCGTCGGCGTGCCGGAGACCGTATTCGCGCCGGGGCGGATCTTCCGAAAGCGCGGAATTTCACCCTAAGGTGATGCCATGATGCGCTGTCTCGCCCCGGCCCTCGCGAGCTTTCTCGCCGTCGCCCCCGCTGCCGCTCAGGCGCCGCTGCGGATCGGTCTCTCGGCGCCGTTGACCGGGCCCGACGCCGCGTTCGGACAGGGGCTCCGCCAGGGGGCCGAGCAGGCGGTCGCCGACCTCAATCGGGCGGCCGGCGGACGACCGCGATTCCTCCTCGTGCCCGCCGACGACGGCGGCGAAGCCAAGCAGGCCATGGCGGTCGCCCGGAAATTCTCCGCGGACGGCGTGCGCCTCGTCGTCGGGCCGTTCGAATCCGGTGCGGTCGCCGCCGCCACACCCGTCTACGAGGATGCGGGAGCGGTCATGATGACGCCGGGCGCCGCCTACACGCCGTTGACCGGCCGCGGGTTCTGGAACCTGTTCCGGCTGCCACCGAGCGACGCCCAGCAAGGCCGGGCTGCCGGCGCCTACCTCGCGAAAGCCTTTGCCGGTCGTCGCGTCGGCATCCTCAACGACCGCTCGACCTTCGGGCGCGGTCTCGCGGACGCGGCGGCGGCGCGGCTGAAGGAAGCCGGTGCGCCGGAGGTGCTGTTCGACGGCTTCGCGCGCGGCACGCGCGATCTCTCCGACCTCGCCGCCCGGCTGAAGGCGGCGCGGCTCGACGCCGTTTACTTCGGTGGGCTCGCCCCCGAGGCCTCGACCCTGCTGCGGGCGATGCGCGAGGCCGGGCTGGCCGCCATCCTGGTGGCCAGCGACGGCATCCTCGATCCGGGCTTCGCGAGTGCCGCCGGTGCGGCGGCCGAGGGGACCGTGATGACGCTGGCGCCCGATCCGCCGCGCCTGCCGGATCCGCGCGGCGGCCGGCCCTCCGCCCGGAGTCCCGAGGCGGAGAGCGTGGCGGCCGACGCCTACGCGGCGGTGGAGCTCCTGGTGCAAGCCGCCGAGCGCGCCCATGCGGCGGATCCGAAGACCGGCCGCATCGCCGACGGCCGCAAGGTGGCGGAGGTTCTGCGCGGCGACCATCCCGCGCGCACGGTTCTCGGACCGGTCGGCTTCGATGCCCGGGGTGACCGCACCGGCGACGTCGTCACCCTGCGGGTGTGGCGGCTGACGCCGGACGGGCGCCTCGATTATGCCGGCAACGCGGTCGCCGACCCGTGAGAGCCGGTAATTCATGTCGATGACGGAACGGGTTTTGCCGCCGTGACTTGCGGCCGGTTCCCGCGGGGACTACATGCGGGCGGTGCTGCTGAGCTGGCGCGGACGGTCCACCGGATCGGATCCGCGCCCTGCGGCGTTTCCCGAGCTCGATGACAGCCGAAGACGCATTGCCGGAACGCCTGCTGCCGGACGGTCCGACTGGAGAAGGTGCATGGCGAAAGAAGAATTGATGCAGTTCGACGGTCTCGTGATCGAGATCCTGCCGGATGCCCGCTACCGCGTGCAGCTCGACCAGGGCCACGAGATCGTGGCCTACACGGCCGGCAAGATGAAGAAGAACCGCATCAAGACGCTGGCGGGCGACCGGGTGACCGTCGAGATGTCGCCCTACGATCTCGAGAAGGGCCGCCTCGTGTTCCGCCACAAGGACGAGCGTTCCTCCGGCCCGCGTCCCCCGGTGCGGGGCGGGCAGTTCCGCCGCCGTTGAGGGCCGGGCGCGCGGCCCGGGCTCCGTCGGCCGCGCCCGCTTACTGTCTGCTCACCGTCACGGCGCTTCTCTGGGCCGGCAACGCGGTCACCAGCCGCTGGGCCCCGGGGCACGTCTCGCCCCAGGTCATCACGACGCTCCGCTGGGCGGTCGCGTGCGCGTGTCTCGCACCGTTCGCCGCCCGGAGGCTCGCCGCCGATTGGCCGCTCCTGCGGCCGCACTGGCTCCGCATCCTGCTCATGGGCGGCCTGGGCTACACGGCCTTCAACGGCCTGTTCTACGCGGCCGGCGTGCGCACCGGGGCGGTCAACCTCGCCCTGTTCCAGGGCGCGATCCCGGTTCTGGTGATCCTCCTCAACCGTCTGGCCTACCGCGTCCCGGTGACGGCCGGGCAGGGGGCCGGCGTGGTCCTGACCCTGATCGGGGCGGCCCTGGCCGCCATGCACGGCGATTGGTCGGTCCTGACGCGTCTCGCCTTCAACCGCGGCGACGTCCTCGTGTTCGGGGCCTGCCTGCTCTACGCGGGCTACACGATCTTCCTGCCGAGCCGGCCGAAGGTCGCGGCGCTGACCTTCTTCGCCGCCATGGCGCTCGCCGCCTTCCTGACATCCCTGCCGCCGCTCGCGGTCGAATGGGCGACCGGCCACGCCGTCTGGCCGAGCCGCGAGGGCTGGGTCATGGTGGCCTTCGTCGGCCTCGGCCCGTCGCTGCTGGCCCAGCTCTTCTTCATGCGCGGGGTCGAGATGATCGGGCCCAACCGCGCCGGCCTCTTCGTGAACCTCGTGCCGATCTTCGGCGCGATCCTCGCCGTCCTGCTGGTCGGCGAGCCGTTCGGGGCGACGGAAGCGGCCGCCCTGGCTCTGGTGCTCGGCGGGATCGCCTGCGCCGAGCGCCTGAAGCCGGCGCTCGCCGTCGAGGCGATCCCGGAAGAAGCCTACTCGCAGACGCGGACGCGGCGGATGTAGACGTCGCCGTAGGGGTCGATGGTCCGGCGGCGCTCGAAATGGCAGACCGGGCCGTAATCCTCCTCGACGTAGACCGGCGGCGGGGCGCGGTAGACCGGGCGGCCCGGGTAGTAGCCGTTGTTGGCCGACGCGATGGCGCCGCCGACCGCGAGGCCACCGAGCACGCCGAGCGCGGCCGCACCGCCGGCTCCGATCCCGTCGCGGGCCTGGGCGGCCGGCGCGAGGGTGGCGAGGCTCCCGACGACGAGGCTCGTCGCGAGAAGGTACTTCATGAGGTCCCCCTGAAAGCAGGCGATTCGTGCCGATCGTCGGCACAGTCCAGCTAGCACACCCGAGCTTTGGGGCGTTTGTTCGGCCGCACAGGGCGACTTGACGCGGGGTGTGCCGCCGCACCAAACCCGGGGCGACAGCGAGGGGCGCGGGGGCCGGCATGGTGACACGGGGCTTCGTCGGGCGCAGGCAGCCGCCCGAGACCGGCGCGCGCCTGCCGCCGGGCCAGTATCTCACCGACGATTTCCCGATCCTGCAGATCGGCCCGAACCCGGTCGTCGATCTGGCCACGTGGCAATTCACGCTGCGGGAGGGCGCGCGGCCGATCAAGACGTGGAGCTGGGACGCGTTCGAGGCGCTGCCCCGGACCACGTGGCACGGGGACATCCACTGCGTCACCAAGTGGTCGAAGTTCGACACCGCCTGGGAGGGGGTGAGCTTCGACGATCTGCTGGCGGATGCCGGGATCGCCGCGCCGACGTCGTTCCTGCTGGCGGAATCCTACGACGACTACACCACGAACGTGCCGGTGGCCGACCTCGTCGGCGGCCGCGCCCTGGTGGCGACGCGCTACGCGGGCCAGCCGATCCACCCGGATCACGGCGGCCCGGCGCGCCTGTTCGTGCCGCATCTCTACTTCTGGAAGAGCGCCAAATGGGTGAAGGGGCTGCGCTTCACCCAGACCGACACGGCCGGCTTCTGGGAGCTGCGCGGCTATCACATGTACGGGGATCCCTGGCGTGAGCAGCGCTACATCGGTGACTGAGCCCATCGTCTTCCGTTGGCACGCGGCCGAGATCACCGCGATCGAGGCGGTGACCCCGCAGGTGAAGAGTTTCCGGCTGCGTTGCGGCCTCGCGGAGAGCTACCGGGCCGGCCAGCACGTCGATGTCCGCCTCACCGCGGAGGACGGCTACCAGGCCCAGCGCAGCTATTCGATCGCCTCGGCGCAGGATGGCAGCGGCACCGTCGAGCTGATGGTCGAGGCTCTGCCGGACGGCGAGGTCTCCGGCTGGTTCTCGCACTGCGCCGAGGTCGGCGACCGGGTGGAGCTGCGCGGGCCGATCGGCGGCTCGTTCTCGTGGGACGGGCCCGATGGCGGGCCGCTCCTCCTGGCGGGCGGCGGCTCCGGGGTCGTGCCCTTGCTGGCGATGCTGCGGCGGCGGGCCCAGGGCTGGCGCGCGATCCCGGCGGCGCTGATCTACTCGACGCGCACCCGGGAGGAGGCCATCGCGCTTCCGGAGCTCGAGCGATCGGCCGGCGCGGATCCCGGCTTCGCGCTGCAACTCGCGACGACCCGCGAGGCCGGCGGCAAGCGCGTCGACGCGTCCCTCGTCGCCGCGGCGCTGGACCGGATCGGGATGCCCGGGAAGGTGTTCATCTGCGGGTCCAACCGCTTCGTCTCGGCGGCCTCCGACCTCATCATGGCGGCGGGCGTCGCGCCGGGGCTGATCCGCACCGAGCGCTTCGGCGCGTGACGGGCCGGGTCAGGGACTGAAGATCAGCACGAGATAGACGAAGAACAGCACGAGGTGCACCGCGCCCTCCAGCACCGTCGTGCGCAGGCCCGAGAAGGTCTGCGCGCTGAGGATCAGCGTCACCGCGAGCAGCGTCATCTCGGTGGGCTTGAGGCCGAGCACCACGGTCTGGCCCGTGAGCAGCCCGATGGTGAGCACCGCCGGGACGGTGAGGCCGACCGTGGAGGTGGCCCCGCCCAGGCACAGGTTGATCGCCCGCTGGAGTTCGTTGCGGGCCACCGCCCGCAGCGCCGAGATCCCCTCCGGAGTGAACACGATGGCGGCGATCAGCACGCCGCCCAGAGCCGAGGGGGCGCCGAGTGCCGCGATGCCGTGGTCGAGGATCACCGCGAGGCTCTTGGCGAGCAGCACGATCGGCACGACGTTGGCGAGGAGCAGGACGAGATGCCTGGCGATGCCGCCCTCCTGGGACGGAGCCGTGCCGGATGCGGGCTCTGCCGAGTCCCGCGCCTCCGCATCCCGGAAGAACTCGCTGTGGCGGCTGGTCTGGATCAGCAGGAACACGCCGTACAGCGCCAGCGTGAACACCGAGAAGGTGGCGGCCTGAAGCGTCGTCAGCGTGCCGTCCTGGGTCGAGCTCGTGAAGTTCGGGATGATCAGCGCGATGGTGGTGAGCGGGATGATCACCGACAGGAAGGCCGAGGCTCCCTGAAGATTGTAGCGCTGCTGGTGATGCCGCAGGCCGCCGACCAGCAATCCGAGGCCGACCACGCCGTTCAGCACGATCATCAGCACCGCGAACATCGTGTCGCGGCCGAGGGTCGGGGCGTCCTTGGCCGAGAGCATCACGGCCGAGATCAGCGCCACCTCGATGATGACGATGGCGAGCGTGAGCACCAGGGTGCCGAGCGGCTCGCCGAGCCGATGGGCCAGCTCTTCCGCCTCGTGCACCACGCCGAAGGCCGCCCAGACGATCACGGCGAGCAGCCACGCGAACAGGCCGCCCGCCACGAGCGGGTGCGACAGGTCGGCGAGCCACCCTTTGCCGAACCACGCGAAGGCGAGGACCGTCGCCCAGGCCACCGCCACCCGCAGGGCTGCCTTCATGTTCGGGGTGTGCTCCGACTGGATCGTGCTGCGTGCGCTTCCCGACAGTGTCTTAGGTCGCGCGTGCGGCGGCGCCAGGGTTGCCGTGACACTGGACGGCCTGCGCGCAACCGCCCCATGCTGCGGCGGGAGTGGTCAGTCGGGCCGCTTGGCGCTACCATGTCTTGACCCGATTAAAGTCCGGCGCCTGATTCCTCCGCCGCGCGATGGCGCGCTGGCGGGGCGGCACGGCCGTTGAGAGTTCCCTTAGCTTGCCTTTCCCGACCCTGCCCGCCCCCCTCGCGCGGGCCCTAGCCGACCGCGGCTACGCTGATCCCACCCCGGTCCAGGCCGCGGTGCTGGAGGCGGCCGCGGGCTCCCGCGACCTCCTCGTCTCCGCCCAGACCGGCTCCGGCAAGACCGTGGCCTACGGCCTCGCCATGGCCGGCATGCTGATCGGCGACGCCGAGATGCTCCCGCCGCCGGCGGCTCCGCTCGCCCTGGTGATCGCGCCGACCCGGGAGCTCGCGCTCCAAGTGCAGCGCGAGCTGTTCTGGCTCTACGGCCCGGCCGGCGGCCGGATCACCGCCTGCGTCGGCGGCATGGATCCGCGCCGGGAGAGCCGGATGCTGGCCGAGGGCACCCATATCGTGGTCGGGACGCCGGGCCGCCTCCGCGATCACCTCGAGCGGCGCAACCTCGATCCCACCGCCCTGCGGGCCGTGGTGCTCGACGAGGCCGACGAGATGCTCGATCTCGGGTTCCGCGAGGATATCGAGTTCATCCTCTCGGCCACCCCGCCGGATCGGGCGACCTACCTGTTCTCCGCGACGCTGCCGAAGGGCATCGAGGCCCTGGCCGAGCGCTACCAGCGCGACGCGCTCCGGCTCGCGATCAAGAGCGAGACCCGGGGACATGCCGACATCGCCTACCGGGCGGTGCGGATCATGCCGCGCGAGACCGAGCACGTCGTGCTCAACCTCCTGCGCGAGGCCGATGCCAAGACCGCGATCGTCTTCTGCAACACGCGGAATGCCGTGCGGCACCTCCAGGCGAGCCTGACCGAACGCGGCTTCTCGGTGGTGGCGCTCTCGGGCGAACTCGGCCAGGGCGAGCGCAACGCCGCGCTCCAGGCGCTGCGCGACGGACGGGCCCGGGTCTGCGTCGCCACCGACGTGGCGGCCCGCGGCATCGATCTGCCGTCGCTCAGCCTCGTCATCCACGCGGATCTCCCGCACGATGCCGAGGTGATGCAGCATCGCAGCGGCCGCACCGGCCGCGCCGGCCGCAAGGGCACGTCGGTGCTCCTGATCCCGAACTCCCGCCGCCGCCGCGCCGAGCAGATGTTCGCCATCGCCAAGGTGAGCCCGGAGTGGTCGGGCCCGCCCTCGGCCGACGAGATCCGGCGCCTCGACGGCGAGCGGATGCTTTCCGACCCCCTCTTCTCCGAGCCTCCGGGCGAGGAGGGTGTGGCGCTCGCCGGGACGCTGCTCGCCAGCAAGAGCCCGGAGGAACTCGCCGCCCTTCTGGCGCGCGTCTACCGCACCCGCCTGCCTGCCCCCGAGGAGGTCAGCGACCCGGGCGAGGGCCGCGCTCCGCGGGGCGAACGGCCGACCTACGATCCGATGGATCCAGAGCGGATCGCCGCGATGGGGCCGGCGGTGTGGTTCCGGCTCAATCTGGGCCGGCGCGACAACGCTGATCCGCGCCGCCTGCTGCCGATGCTGACCCGCCGGGGCGGAATCGGCCGCCAGGAGATCGGGGCGATCCGGATCTTCGATCGCGAGACCAAGTTCGAGGTGCGCGGCAACGCGGCCGCGCGCTTCGCAGAGGCCTTCGCGCGCAACGGCTCCCCGGAGATCCAGGTCGAGGCGCTCTCGGGCGACGCGGCTTCCGGCGAGCGCCCGGGCCGCCCCGGCGGCCCGAAGGGCTTCGCGAGCCCGCGCGCCGGGAAGCATCAGCGCAAAGTCGAGCGGTCCGGACCGAAGCCCGATCACAAGCCCGGGCGCCATTCGGGCCGGGGCTGAGGAGGGCAGGGGCGCACGCGGCCGCGCCCTCCCGCGGGCCGCAACGGGGTCAGGCCCCGCCGGCGGGCTGATCCTCTCCGGCGAGGCTGCGGCCGTCGCGCCGCGCCTCCCGATCCGCGCTCGGCCCGAGCGGTCGAGCATCCCGCGGTCGCGCGGACGGCCCTGTCCGAAGACGATCACGCGGTCTTCGTGCCGGCTCCGCGCACGGAGCCGGGCCGCAGTGCCGGACGCACCGGTGGACGCCCTCCGCGTCGCCCGAAGGGCGGCTGTCGCCGTGGCCTGATCCGGCCCCGGCGGTGGCTGGAGGGATCAGAAGACCTTCTTCACCGCGTCGCCGAGGGCGTCGACGCTCTCCTTGAGCTTCCGGCCGGCGGGCGCCAGGGACGGGAGCTTGATGCCCAGCACCTCGGTCTCCTCGGGCTCCGAAGCTTCGGCCTGCGCCACGGCGGTGGAGGGGGGACCCTTCGCCTTCTCGGCCGCCTTCGCCGGAGCGGGGGCTTTGTGGGCGGCGACCGTCTTGCGCGCCGGCTTCTCGGTCTTCTCGGCCTTCTCATGCGGCGCCAGGGCGGCCTGAGTCGTCACCGCGACCGGCTTGGGCGCAACCGGCTTCGGCGCGGCCGGCTCAGCCAACTCGCGGGCGTGCACCGTCTCTGTCTCTTATACACATCTGACGCTGCCGACGAAGAGGATAGTGTA
>CAXDNE010000181.1:0-15175 GCA_963990595.1 uncultured Methylobacterium sp. | reverse complement strand
TTTAATGATACGCCCCCCACCGAGATCTACACATCCTCTTCGTCGGCAGCGTCAGAGGTGTATAAGAGACAGGCCTTGACCCGGCCACGACCCGCCCGTAACCCCGCCCGTGGAGGCGAACGGGGTCTGGTGGCCCTCCTGGTCTTCAAAACCAGCGGTACGCCAACAGCGTACGGTGGGTTCGATTCCCATCCGCTTCCGCCAGGTTTCATACAGTTCTGGCGGGGAGCCAATGTTTCTCCTGGTCGCCGTTATTCGGGCGACACGCGCCGCGAAATTGGCAATACTGACTCGTCGGAACGGCGGGGACTCCGGCCCGTTTCCCGCGAGAGGTTGATCCTGCGCTGGTGCTCCCCGTGAAGAACCGTTCCGCCGCCTTCGTCCCGTTCCCGCCGGCCGCCGCCGGCCGCGCGCGTTGAGGCCGGCCATGCTGGACAAGCTTGTCACTTTCTTCCCGCCCGGCGCCCGCGAGGCGCTGCGGGCCCTGGCCGCCCGCCGGCCTCTGCGCCAGGCGGAAGCCGGCCCCACCGTCCTGCCGAGCCTCGACACGAGGCCGGCCCCGATGGCGCCCCTGCTTCCGCCGGCCGCCACGAACGATAATCCGCTCCAGGCCATCCACGAGGCCGTGGAGCGCGACCTGCGCGCCAGCGGCCACCTGAGCTGAGACCGGCCCCGTCAGCGCCCGGCCGGTGCCGGGTGGCCGGCCGCCCCCGCCTCGACCCAGTGGCACGCCGTGGTGTTCCGCACGCCGGCGCAATCGTAGCTCTGGCCGCCCAGCGACACCCGGTCGACGATGCCGGTGATCTCCGCGCGCGACAGCATCGTGCAGCCGAGATGGTCCGCCTTCGGATCGGCGAGCTGCGCGGCGGCGGCCTGGGCGCCGCCGCGCATCAGCATCCGGTAATTGGCGAGCGACGGGCAGCCGATCACCGGCGGCCCACCGCGCCGGTCGGCCGCGCTCTTGTCCTGGCTGCCCTTGTCGGGCGTGGCGCGTCCCGGCGTCCGGGGCGCCTGCTGAGCCAGCGCCGGCACCGCCGAGAGGCCGAGCGCCAGGGCAAAGGAGCGGAGAAGCCTGCGAGTCATGCCGGGCTCCCTAGCACGGGGCCCCACGGGGTTCGCAGCCGCCGCATGGCCGCGCCCCGGGCCGGAACCCCGCCGTCGCGGAGGCCTGCGCAAGCGTCAGGGCTCGGCTGCGGCCATTCAGGCTTGACCGAAGGTCCGCCATTTGCGAGCGCCGCGGAGGACAGTTGAGGAATAGCCATGGCGACGGCGATCGACAGCGACCAGAAGCTGCACCTGGTCTTCGGCGGCGAGTTGCAGGATCTCGACGGCGTCCGGTTCCGGGACGTGAAGAATCTCGACATCGTCGGCATCTTCCCGGATTTTGCCTCCGCGCAGGCCGCGTGGCGGGCCAAGGCGCAGGCCACCGTGGATAACGCGCAGACGCGCTACTTCGTGGTCCACCTGCACCGGCTGCTGGAGCCGTAGGCCCCTGCGCGGGGACAGCGTCCGGTGCAGCGCAGCCGCGAAGGCGGCGTGAAGGCATTGTGACACTTCCTGCCCGCTGCTAAGAGCCTCGCCCGTCATCGGATCGTTCCGGCCCCCAGGGACCGGTATTCGGAGCGCGGCGGGTAGTCCGGCCGCGAGTGAGCGGCCGCCCATGAAATCCTCGATCAAGATCATCGCCGGTAATGCCAGCCGGCCCTTGGCCGAGGCGATCGCCGCCTATCTGGAACTGCCGCTGGCCAAGTGCATGGTCCGGCGCTTCGCCGACATGGAGATCTTCGTCGAGCTCCAAGAGAACGTCCGCGGCGAGGACGTGTTCATCGTCCAGTCGACCTCGTTCCCGGCCAACGACCACCTGATGGAACTGCTGATCATGATCGACGCCGCGCGTCGGTCCTCGGCCCGGCGCATCACGGCGGTGATCCCCTATTTCGGCTATGCGAGGCAGGACCGGCGCACCTCCGGCCGCACCCCGATCTCGGCCAAGCTGGTGGCGAACCTGATCACCGAGGCGGGCGCCGACCGCGTCCTGACCCTCGACCTCCATGCCGGCCAGATCCAGGGCTTCTTCGACATCCCCACCGACAACCTGTTCGCCGCCCCCGTGATGGTCCGCGACATCAAGGAGCGGCTGCCCAGCGCCGATCGGATGGTGGTCTCCCCCGACGTCGGCGGCGTGGTCCGGGCCCGGGCCATCGCCAAGCGGATCGACTGCCCGCTCGCCATCGTCGACAAGCGCCGGGAGCGCCCGGGCGAGTCCGAGGTGATGAACATCATCGGCGAGGTCGAGGGGCGTTCCTGCATCCTCGTCGACGACATCGTCGATTCGGGCGGCACCCTGGTCAACGCCGCCGAGGCGCTGCTCAACGCCGGTGCCAAGGACGTCTCGGCCTACATCACCCACGGGGTGCTCTCCGGCGGCGCGGTCTCGCGCATCGCCGCCTCGCGGATGAAGGAACTGGTGATCACCGATTCGATCCAGCCGACCCAGGCGGTCAAGCTCGCCCGCAACATCCGGGTGGCGACCATCGCGCCGCTCCTCGGCGAGGCGATCGGGCGCACGGCGACGGAATCCAGCGTCTCCAGCCTGTTCGACTGAGCCCGGCGCGGGCGCGCCGCCCGTGATCCACCCGGAAACTTAGCCGCAGTTTCGTCCGTGCGGGACAGCCCTATCTTGCCGGGCCGGGAGGCGTTCGGTCTGGGAGCGGACACTGAGTCGGGCGCGCATCATCGGCATCCACGGGCTGGCCAACAAGCCGCCGCGCGACGAGAAATCGGCGTGGTGGCGCGCCGCGATCCGCGAGGGATTCGACCGCAATCTCGGCCGCCGGTTGACCGAGGCCGACCTGCCCTTCGCGTTCGTCTACTGGGCCGACCTGCGCTACGAGCAGCCGCTTTCCGGGGACCGCAACCGCGAGCCGTACAGGCCCGATCACGGCCTGGGGCCGTTCCCCTCCCCGGCGGGCGATCCCGACGCCGCCGCGCCGACCCTCAGCGACCGGATCTATCGCGGCCTCTCGCACCTGCAGGAGGCCGCCGGGCTGACCCCGGTGGACGACCTGATCCTGGAATACCGCCTCGACGACCTCTGGGGCTACTACGAGGACGCCGCGTTCCGGGAGTCGGCCCGGGAGCGCCTGCGCGCGGCGTTGCGGGAGGCCGCCGGCTGCGACGTGCTGATCGCCGCGCACTCGATGGGCGGCCTGATCGCCTACGACGTGCTGCGCGCCGCCGAGGTGGACGGGACGCCCCTGCCCCGCTGCGCCCTGGTCACGCTGGGTTCCCCCCTCGGCCTCGCCGAGCTGAAGCTGAAGCTCGCGGACGAGCACGGCGCCCTGCGGGTGCCGGCCGCGCTCACCGCCTGGACCAACCTGATGGACCGGAAGGACATCGCCACGGTGGGCGACGACCTCGCCGACATCTACGCGCCGAACGCCGCCGGCGTGCGGGTCCGGGACGTGCCGGTGATCAACGCCTACCGGCGGCCGGATGGCGGCGAGAACCGGCACAAATCCTACGGCTACCTGCGCACGCCGGAATTCTCGAAGGCGGTGGCCGGGTTCCTGGCGGACGAGGGCTGAACCCGGCGGGCGACGCGCCGGCCGCCCGGCCTTCCGCCTCAGAGCCGCCCCGGCACGGCCTCCCGCAGGACGCGCTCGGTGGCGGCGTCCTCGATCTTGTTGATCAGCCGGTTCGCCTCGTGCTCGTCGCGCAGGGTCTTGGCCAGCGTGAAGGTCGTGCCCGTCAGGAAGATCGCCGCCATGCCGAGGTAGCCCTTGATCCAGATATCCGCGGGCAGGAAGAAGATCCCGAGCGCCAGCATGGCGGCGGCTGCGGCGAAGCTGACCAGCGTGAAGGTCTTCCAGGCGGCGGTGTGGGGCATCTGCGGTGTCATCTTTCGTGCTCCTCGGGTGACGGGTCGGAATCGGGGACGCGGTCAGGCCTCAGCCCTGAGGCGGTCGAGCACCGCCCGCGGGTCCGTGCGGGGACGGCCGTAGCCGGCGGCGTCGAGATCGGCCTCGGTCCCGCCCGCGGCCGCGGCCTCGGTCTCCAGCTCCGCCAGCGCGGCGGCGATGTCGGTCTCGGCGGTCTGGCGCTCGCGCAGGCGCGCCAGCGTCCGCTCGGCCTCCCCGAGCGCCCCGGCCGACAGAGCCGTGACCCGGCGTCCCTCGAGTCCCGCCCGCCGCAGCGCCTCGGTGGTCCGGGCGGTCCGGAGCCCGCGGTCGAGATCCCGCAGCCGGTCGCCGCCCTGGGCGACCAGACGCCTCAGCCGCTCGACATCGGCGGCGAACCGGTCGGACGCGGCCCGCCGGTCGGCGCGCTCGTCCTCCAGGGCCGCGATGAGGCCGGCGGCCTCGCGCCCGAGATCCTCGCGTCCGTCGGCGAGCGCCCGGCGCGCGCCGTCCGACAGGGAGGCGATGCGGGCGCCGATCGCGTCGAGCGCGCGCGCCTCGGCGGCATGGTAGGCCATGGCGACGGCGAGCTCGCGCCGTGCGGTGGCGAGCGCCCCCGCCGCGTCCCGGATCTGCTGGCGCAGGATCGTCACAGCGTGCGCGTCATGGATCGCCTGCGCGTTGTCGGCGACCACGCCCCGCATCAGGATGGAGAGGGTCCTCATCACGGTTCACCTCGCGGAGACGGCGCTCCGGATCCCGTCCGGATTTTATTGAACGCCGTTCGCAAAACAACCAAACACGGCGCGGAGCGTCGCGCAAGGGATAAAATGAACGTCGTTCAAAAAAAAGTGCGGGGCCGCCCGCGGAAAGGTCAGACGGATCGGGCCGCCGATCGCCGGGCGCTGATCGAGGCCGCGGTGGCGATCCTGAACGAGGGCGGCTCGGAGGCGCTGACCGCCCGCAACGTCGCCGAGCGGGCCGGCACCGCGGTCGGCTCGGTCTACACGCAGTTCGACAGCCTGGAATCGCTGCGGCTGGAGGCGAACGCCATCACCATGCGGCGCCTGCGGGACATCCTGACCGAGGCGCTGGCCGCCTGCAAGTCGCGAGAGACCGGGGCCCGGCTCCTGTGCCTGGCCGACGCCTATCTGGCCTTCGCGGCCGGACACCACGCCGCCTGGGCGGCGATCTTCGAGCGGCGCACCGTGGCGGCCCCCGACTCGGTCCAGGCCGATATCGCGGCCCTGTTCGGGATCCTGGAGGGCGTGCTGCGCGACGGCGGCCGGCTCCCCGAGGCGGAGATCCCCGTCATGGCCCGGGCGCTCTGGTCCAGCGTCCACGGCATGACCTACCTGGCCGATCTCGGCAGCCTCGGTCCGCTCGGGGCGGAAGATGTGCGCCCGATGATCGACGCCCTGGTCCGCGCGGCGGTGCGCGGCTTTCCGGGCGCCCCCCACTAGGCCGCGCTCGGTCCGGACCGGGCGGCCGCCGCGACCCCGGAGCTGGGCCCAGACGCCCGGCGGCGGGTGGACCATGGCGGTCCCGCGCGGCACCGGCGGCGCCATCCACCGCGTGACTTTTCCTGACGCGCTGCGTGAGGTCTTGAGAATTGGCCGGCGCGGCGGCGAGCGATAGGGTCGCCGCGGGGTCCGAAGCTGGGATGTGGGCGCGCATGGCGGGGGACGGGAACGTTCGGGCGGGCCAGTGCCATTGCGGCGCGGTGCGCTTCGCGGTGACCCTCAGCGAGGGGTTCGACTCGATCCGCCGCTGCACGTGCTCCTACTGCCGCATGCGCGGGGCCGTCGTCGCCATGGCGGAGGCGGGGGGCGTCGAGATCCTGCGGGGCGCGGACGCCCTCGCCAGCTACCGCTTCCATACCGGCGCGGCGCAGCATTTCTTCTGTTCCCGCTGCGGAATCTACACGCACCATCAGCGGCGATCGAACCAGAACCTCTATGCCGTCAACGTGGCCTGCCTGGACGGGGTGAGCCCCTTCGACTTCGCCGACGTGCCCGTCATGGACGGGATCAACCACACGAACGATACCGGCCGGCCGACGCGGCGGGCCGGCACGCTCCGCTTCATCCCTGAGCCGTGAGGTCGTGCGGGACGCCGGAGCGGGGCTCCGACGAACCGGACCGCACGGCGCCGGAATCCGGGAGCCCCGGGCGACGCCGCGGGCCGCGGTGAGCCCCTGCTCCGAGGGCCCCCTGCGGCGGCGGCGCTTTCAACCTGCGGGCTTTTCAACTCCAGCGTGCGTGAACGGTGGAGACGGGGCCTTGCGCGCGCCGGCCCGATTCTGTCCACTCGCGCCCAACGACAAGCCCGGCACAGACACGAAGCCGCCGGGCCACAGGGAGAAGCGTCATGGTGCGTACGTCGCGGACGGGCTCGTTGCTGCTGGGCCGCCGCCGGCTCCTGCGGGCGGGATCGGCCCTCCTGCTGGCCGGGCTCGCGCTCGCCGCCCCCGCCCGGGCCGACGATGCCAAGGTCCGGATCAGCCGGCAGCCGGGCTTCGTCTATCTCCCCGCCGTGCTCGCCGAGCAGCACAAGCTGATCGAGAAGCACGCCAAGGCCGCCGGCCTCGGGGACGTCACGGTGGAATGGGTCAACCTGACGAGCGGCGCGGCCGGCAACGACGCGCTGCTCTCGGGCAACCTCGACATCGTCGACAGCGGCTCCACCAACATGCTGCTCTTGAACGACCGGACCCGCGGCGACGTGAAGGGCCTGTGCGGGGTCGGCTCGACGCCGATGCTGCTGCTCACCCGCAATCCGGACGTGAAGACCCTCGGCGACTTCTCCAGCAAGGACAAGATCGCGCTGCCCTCCGTGAAGGTCTCGTCCCAGGCGGTGCTGCTCCAGATCGCCGCCAAGAAGGCCTTCGGGCCCGAGAACGCGACCAAGCTCGACCCGCTCACCGTCCAGCTCGGCCATCCCGACGCGGTGGCGGCCCTGGGCAGCCCCCACAACGAGGTCAACAGCCACTTCTCCCTGCCGCCGTTCCAGCAGCGCGAGCTGCAGGACCCGGCGATCCACAAGGTGCTGAACTCCTACGAGCTGGTCGGCGAGCCGGTGAGCAACGCGATCTTCTACGCCCGGACCGGCTGGTACAACCGCAACCCCAAGCTCGCCGCCGCCATCGTGGCCGCCATCGACGAGGCCAATGCCGAGATCGCCAAGGACCCGCTCCAGGCCGCCAAGGACTACGTGGCGGCCACCAACGAGAAGACCCCGCCCGAGACGCTGGTCGAGATCATGAAGGAGCCCGGGACCAACTTCTCCACCACGCCCTACGGCATCATGCTCCAGGCTCGGCACTTCTACGCGATGAAGACCATCAAGGCCGAGCCCAAGGACTGGAAGGACACGTTCTTCCCGATCGTCCACAACCTGCCGGGGAAGTAGGGCGGCTGCCGGGACGAGGCGCATCCCGCGTCCAAGCGGTGCATCGACGACCCGGAGCCTCTCCGACCGCGACCTTCGCAGGACGCGCCACGGGTCCCCCTCTCCCGTGCGGGAGCGCGGCGCGTCGAGCGGATCCAGGGGCCTCGCCGGTCGGTCACGGCGCCGTCAGTGCGCCTCCACGGGCCCGGCGGCGCGCTGGGGCTTCTTGAGGATCGCCACTACGGCGAGGCTCGCCACGAGGCTCACCCCCACCAGCCAGAACCCGTCCGCGTAGGCCATGACGGTGGCCTCGCGGCGGACCTGCTGCGCCAGCATGCCGAGGGCCGCGCCCTTGGCGGCCAGCGGGTCGGCGATGCGGGCGTGCATCCCGGCCGCGAGCGCCGCGAGCCGCTCCTGGGTGCGGGTGGCGTTGACGGTGATCGCCTCGGCCAGCACCGAGAAGTGGAAGTGCTCCCGCCGGTCGATCATGGTCGACAGGAGCGCGATGCCGATCGAGCCGCCGAGATTGCGCATCATGTTCGACAGCGCGGAGGCGTCGGCGGTGTCGCGCGGGCTCAGGCCCACGGTGGAGAGCTGCGAGAGCGGGATCGTGAACAGCGGCTGGCCGATGGCCCGCATGATCTGCGGCAGGATCAGCTGGTCGGCGCCGACATCGTGGGTCAGGCCGACATTGATCCAGCAGCTCGCGATGAAGAACAGCGTGCCGGTGATGACGAGGAGCCGCGCGTCCACGGCGCGCATGATCAGCGGCATCATCGGGAAGAGCAGCAGCTGCGGCAGGCCCGACCACATCACCACGTAGCCGATCTGCTGGGCGTTGTAGCCCTGGATCTGCGCGCAGTAGACCGGGATGATGTAGATCGACCCGTACGAGACCGCGCCCAGCACGGTCATCAGCACGCAGGCGCCCCCGACCGAGCGGTTGGCCAGAACCCGCAGGTTGATGAACGGCCGCGCCGCCGTCAGCTCGCGGACGATGAACCCGGCGATGCCGGCCGCCGCGAGCCAGCTCGCCTCGACGATCACGGGCGAGCCGAACCAGTCCTTGCGCTGGCCCTCCTCCAGCACGAAGGTCAGGGCCGGCAGCCCCGTCGCCATCAGGCCGATGCCGATCCAGTCGCCCTTGAGCAGCTCGCCCCAGCGGGCGGGCGCCTTCTCGAAGGCGCCGAGCTGGATCGCCGCCGCCACGGGTCCGAAGATCAGGTTCAGGTAGAAGATGTAGTGCCAGGACAGGTTGTCGGTGAGCCAGCCGCCCACCGTCGGCCCGATCGCCGGCGCGAAGGTCGCCGTCAGGCCGAACATGGCGATGCCGACCGCCTGCTGGCTCTTCGGCAGCCGCGTGCGCACGATCACGATGGCGGTGGGGATCAGCACGCCGCCGGTGAAGCCCTGCCCGGCCCGGAACAGGATCATCTGGCTCAAGGTGGTCGAGAGCGCGCAGGCCAGCGAGAAGGCGGTGAACAGCATCGTGTTCACCGCGAGGTAGCGGCGCAGGCCGATCACCGAGGCGAGCCAGCCGGTGAGCGGGATCACGATGATCTCGGCCATCAGGTAGGCGGTGGAGATCCAGCTCCCCTCCTCGGTGGAGGCGCCGAGCGCCCCCTGGATGTCGGCGAGCGAGGCGTTGGTGATCTGGATGTCGAGGATCGCCGTGAAGGCGCCGAGGATCGCGCCGAACACGGCGAGCCAGTCCCGGGCGCTCGCCTTCGCCTCGGGCGCGGCCACGGCCGGCACGGCGCTCATCGGGGCAGGGCCTCGCTGACCAGCGCCGGGGCGGGCTTGGGCCTGCGTTGGGCGGGATCGACCGGCTCCACCGGATCGGCGGTGTGGACCGTGGCCTCCACCGACAGGCCGGGGCGCAGGCGCGCCACCAGCGGGTCGGACGCGTCGAGGGCCACGCGCACGGGCACGCGCTGCACCACCTTGGTGAAGTTGCCGGTGGCGTTCTCGGGCGGCAGCAGGGCGAATTGCGAGCCGGTGCCCGGCGAGAAGCTCTCGATCCGGCCCGCGAATGCGTGGTCGCCGAAGGCGTCCACCGTGAAGGTGACGCGCTGGCCCTCGACCATCTGCCCGGTCTGGGTCTCCTTGAAGTTCGCCACGAGGTAGATGTCGCGGCCCATGGGCACGAGGGTCAGGAGCCCGGTGCCGGCCGAGACGACCTGGCCGACCCGGAGCGCCCGGTCGCCCGCCACGCCGTCGATCGGGGCCACCACGGTGGTGTAGCTGAGGTCGAGCCTCACGCCCTCGACCTTGGCCTCGGCGCCCTCCAGGCTCGCCCGGGTGCTGGCTTCGAGCGCCTTCAGGCTGTCGATCTGCTTCTGCGCCGCGTCCAGCGCGGCGGCGGCCTTGTCGCGGGCGGCGTGGCGCTGGCGCAGGTCGGAATCCGCCTGCTGCTGGCGCTGGACCGTGCCGGATCCGGTCTGCAGCAGGTTCTGGTAGCGGGTGTATTCCTGCTGCGCGAAGGTCAGCGCGGCCTCGGCATTGGCGAGGTCGGCCCGCGACGAGGCGACCTGCGCCCGCTGCTGGACGATCGCCGCGGCGACGCCCAGGATCTGCGCCTTGTCCTTCTCGACCTCGGCCTCGGCCTGCTTGAGCTGGACCCGGTACGACCGGTCGTCGAGGCGGGCGATCACGTCGCCGGCCTTCACGGGCTGGTTGTCGCCGACCCTCACCTCGGCGACGATGCCGGCGATGCGCGGCGCCACCGTGACCTTGTCGGACTGGAGATAGGCGTCGTCGGTGGTCTCAAGGAAGCGCCCGATGGTCCACCAGTGCCAGCCATAGGTTCCCGCTCCGCCGAGCGCGAGCAGCCCGACGAGCGGCAGGACGATCCGCGCCCGGCCGCGGCGCGGCTTCGCCCCGGGGCTGGCCGGTGCGCCCGGCGGCACCGCGGCGGGCGCACCGGTCAGCGCGGCAGCCGCGACCGGGCCGGCGCTCTTGAAGCTGTCGCTGCGACGTGCGTCCATCGGGTCTGGCCAGAATCAAAACGGTACGGTATCGTTTTGATAATGCGAGCGGCGGTTTCAGGCAAGGAGGATCGCGCGTGACGGTCACGGGGATCGAGCGGGCGGAGGCCGGATCGCGGCGCGGCGGCCGGCCGACCCGCGCGGAGGCGGTCCGGCGCGAGGCGCACCTGATCGCCGTCGCGACGACCCTGTTCATGGAGCGCGGCTTCGACGCCACCTCCATCGACGCGGTGGCCGAGGCCGCCGGGATGAGCAAGCCGACGGTCTACGCCCGCTACCGCGACAAGCGGGCGCTGTTCGAGGCGGTCCTGCGCGAGCGGATCGCCGCGTGGCTGGCGCCGCTGGCCGCCGCCGCGGAGGCTCAGGCGGCGCAGGTCGGGACGGACGACGTCGAGCCTGCCCTGCACGACCTGAGCCGCACCCTGCTGGCCCACGGCCAATCGCCGGGCGCGGCGATGCTCAAGCGCAACCTCGTGGCCCAGGCGCTGCAATTCCCCGACCTCGCCCGCCTCGCGCACGAGGAGGGCTGGCTGCGGGGCGTGCGCGCCGTGGCGCAGCTGCTCGCGGCCTTCGCCCGGCGCGGGCGAATCACGGTGGCCGATCCCGAGATCGCGGCCGACCTGTTCCTCAGCCTCGTCCTCGGCCGGTCGTCCCAGGCGGCCCTCTACGGGATCGAGACCGACCCGGAGATGCAGGAGCGGCGGCGGCAGGCGGCGGTGCGGCTGTTCCTCGACGGCGTGCGCCCGCGCTGACAGCTGACCGGACCGTTGTTGAGGGGCTTAGGCTGCAGTAGGTTCGGGAGTGCGACCGGCGGGGCCAATCGCCGGTCCCTGGCATTACCCGCTCAGGCGGGCGAGCCAGATCCAGACAAGTGGATGGACGGCGAGGCGGAGCGTGAGCCTCCACTCGCCGTCTGCTTGTCGGGACCACGCCAGAGAGAAGGCCATCCCTCCACACGCCCGGCCGCAACCGGCCGCGTGCGGCCGTCGCGGGTGAGTCGGTCACGCTCACGGCATAAGCGGAGCCGTATCTCCGGGACTTGGAGAATCCAGGCTCAGCGCCCCGAACCCGCGATTGCGCCCCTCCCGGCCGCGGCCTATATAGGTCTATCCCCATTCGACAGCGTGAGACGGGACGTCCGGATCGGTCATCCGGAGCCCGCGGCCCGATGCCCGGCCCCCGTCCCGCCAGGCCGGAGCACGAGAGACATGTCCCAAGGTCCGCTGATGCCGAAGGCGACCGCCGTGTGGCTGGTCGAGAACACCTCGCTGGCCTTCGAGCAGATCGCCGATTTCTGCAAGCTGCACCCGCTCGAGGTGAAGGGCATCGCCGACGGCGAGGTCGCGGCGGGCATCAAGGGGCTCGATCCGGTCTCCACCGGCCAGCTCACCCGCGACGAGATCGAGAAGGCCCAGAAGGCGCCGCACTACAAGCTCAAGCCCGCCGTCTCGAAGGTGAAGCTGCCGGAGGTGAAGCGCACCACCAAGGGGCCGCGCTACACGCCCCTCTCCCGCCGCCAGGACCGGCCGAACGCCATCCTGTGGCTGCTGCGCAACCATCCGGAGCTGAAGGATTCGCAGATCATCCGCCTGGTGGGCACCACCAAGTCGACGATCCAGCAGATCCGCGAGCGCACCCACTGGAACTCGGGCTCGCTCCAGCCGATGGACCCGGTGACGCTGGGCCTCACCACCCAGATCAACCTCGATTTCGAGGTCCAGCGCGCCGCGGCCGACCGCCCGGCGGCGGTGGCGTCCGAATCCGGCGCCTCGCTGCTCCCGACCGAGGTCTCCACGGCCCGCGACGAGCATGACCGGGAGCACGAGGACGATCACGGCGGCCGCGAGGAGCGGCTCGACGCCGACTCGGTCTTCGCCAAGCTCAAGGGTCGGCACCACGACGAGGACGACGAGGACTAGGCTGCCCTTACCGCGCCGCGGACAGGCACATCTGCCGATACTCGCCCGGGGGGCTGCCGAACCGCGCCTTGAAGCGTCGGGAGAAATGCGCCTGGGTGAGGAAGCCGCAGCCATAGGCCACCAAGCCGATCGGCAGGTGGGCGCAGCCCGGGTCCGCCAGACGCGCGGCGGCGGCTTCGAGCCGGCGGTGCCAGATGTAATCGGAGATGTGCCGGCCCCGTTCGTGGAACAGCTCCTGCAGCCGGCGCAGCGACACGCCCATCGCGGCGGCGACCCGGGGCGGATCGAGGGCCGGGTCGCCGAGATGGGCCTCGACATAGGCCTTGGCGCGCTGGACCGTGACGGTGCCATGGACGGACCGCGGCACCTCCTGGGCCAGCCGCTCGGCGAGGCTGGCCACGATCAGGTCGACCCCGATCGCCGACATGCGCTCGGCGGCATCGGGCGTGAGCTGCCCCCCCACCGAGATCAGGTCCCGGAAGTACGTCATCGTCAGGGACGACGACGCGAGATCCGCGCCGGCCGTGAGGGCGGTGTAGAGCCGGGCCGGGCCGAGCACGCGCTCCAGGCGCTCGCGGGGCAGTTCCAGGGACAGCGACGCGCCGGGTTGAGCCGCGGCCAGGATTCCCGGCCGATGGTCGAGCACCAGGATGTCGCCGGCGCCTTGCACCGCGCACCGCTCGTCCTGGAGGCTCGTCATCGTGCCGCTGAGCTTCAGGACGACGCTGAGATTGCCGTCATTGCCGAGCCGCCGCATGAGGCCGGGCATCGCCTCGCCGCGAATACCGCCCTGGAAGATGCGTTTGAGCTGCAAAGGGCCGATGCGACCGGCCTCGATTCTGGCTTCGAACGGCGCGTCGTTCAGGCGCTGCCATTCGATCGCGACGCCGTATTCGAGGAGCGTCTCTCTCCAGAGCTGGAAACGGTTCCGAGGATGGAGGCCTTGGGTCGAGAACAGTGTCTGCATGACGTGTTCGGCTTTAAGGCCTCGCTCGACGGCCTGTGAAGACCGTCGCCGAAACGTCTCAATTCAGATCCCGCCGGGGCACGTCTTCCGCGCCCGTGGCCGGGCAGACGATTTGGAGTCTTGCTGGGGCCCTGCACGGTGCGCGCAGGGCCGGGTGCCGGTGCGGCGTGTCCTCACGCGGGCAACGGCTTGCCCGTCGTCTCCGGCATGAACCACGGCACGACGAGGCCGATCAGGTAGACGCTGGACATCGTCAGCGCCGCCGCGGCCACGCCCCCGAAGGAGGTGACGATCTGCCCGGCGATGATCGGGAAGATCCAGGCGATCAGCCGCGCGCCGTTGAACACGAAGCTCGCCGCCGTCGCCCGGACCGCCGGGGTGAACAGCTCCACGAGGTAGATCGCCATCCACGAGAAGGCGAAGCCCAGGGTGAAGAACCCGTTCAGGAAGGCGAGCCCCATGAACGGCACCAGCCCGCCGGTCCAGAGATAGCAGGCGAGCGAGGTGGCGATGCAGCCGACATAGGTGACGATCAGGAAGGTGCGGCGCCCGAGCGCGTCGGCCACGAAGCCCGAGATCACGTAGGCGGTGATCGCCCCGAGGTTGTAGATGATGCCCATGCGCGGGCCCCAGAGATTGGCCGGCTCGCCGGCGGCCTTCGCCAGCCCCTCCGTGTAGGCCGGCAGCCAGGACGAGACCGCCCACCAGCCCACCGTGGTGGCGAAGGACATGGCGGTGGCCAGCAGCACCCGCCGGCGGCTCTCCGGCTCCCGGAAGATCTCCGCCAGCGTGAACGGGCGCTGCGCGGCGTGCGGGGCGCGGGCCGCATCCTCGGTGGTGGCGGCCCAGCGCTGCTCCTTCAGGGCCTGCATCCACTGCTCGGATTCCTCCAGCGCACGCCGCAGGTACAGGCAGACGAAGGCCGGCAGCGCGCCCAGCGCGAACAGGATCCGCCAGGATTCCTTCCCGAGCGGCTCGGTGGCGGCCAGCACCGCCCAGACGATGGCGGCGAGCACCGCGCCGCCGCCGAAGCCCGATTGCAGGAAGCCGCAGCCCTTCGGCCGCGCCCGGTTCGGCCAGGTCTCGGCCACGAGGGCGATGCCGGTGGACCATTCCGAGCCGATGGCGAGGCCGGTGATGAAGCGCAGGAGCGCGAGCTGCGTGAAGCTCCCGGCAAAGGCGGTCAGGCCGGTGAAGAGCGCGTAGCCCAGGATCGAGAACATCATCATGCGCTTGCGGCCGATATAATCGGCCGCGATCCCGCCCATGAGGCCGCCCAGCCCCCAGCCGAGCAGCGTGATGCCGATGGCCGCGCCGACGTAGAAGGCGGGCGCCTGGGCCTGCTCGGGCGTGAGGATGCTGTTCAGCGCCGGGCGCAGGGCGTAGACCAGCGCAACCGCCTCGTAGCCGTCGAAGATCCAGCCGAGATAGCTGCCCCAGAGAATGCGCCAGTGCCGCGGCGTCAGACCCGCGTACCAGGGCTCGCTGGCGGTCTCGCGCAGCCGGACATCACCCGCGACCATCGCTCGCTCCTTACCTCCCGGGACGCGTCCGCGGCGCCCTCCCCGTCCCGGTATACAGGTCGCCCGCGCCGTGTCGGCGCCTGTGGGGCGTCCGGCGGTCACATTCGCGCACATTCGCGGCGCGGTGTTCGGGCTGCGATCCGGAATCGGGCGTGGCGCCGAGGCCTTGTCCGGCGGGCCGCGTCGCAGGCGGACGGCCGAGAAGCGCCCGGGCCGGACGGAGATCGCCCCCTCCCGAGCGCGCGCGGTGGGCAGGCCGGTGCGGGCGATCCGCCCCGCCGCGGGCAAGCCCCGCCGCGGGCAAGCCCCGCCCGGGTCACCCGCAGGGCACGGACGGGTCTTCCCCGGACGCGCCGGACGCCGTCGGATCCCGCGGAGGCGGGGCCCGCCGTCAGCGTCGGAGGCCTGGCTCTTATACCCCTCTCCGAGCCCACGAGACAAGAGGCAAGCGCCTCTGCCGGGTTCTGCTTGAAAAAAAAAACCGGGGGTG
>CAXDNE010000180.1:0-15258 GCA_963990595.1 uncultured Methylobacterium sp. | reverse complement strand
CACTATCCTCTTCGTCGGCAGCGTCAGATGTGTATAAGAGACAGCCCTTCCTGGTCCTCCTCGCCGCGCTGATCGGCGGTCTGGCGGGCGCGCCCGCGCGCGCCGCGCCCCTTCCGGTCCCGGCCACCGCCGAGGCCACCGCGCCCGCCCCCGCGGTGCAGCAGGCCCGCTGGCACTATCGCCGCCACTGGCACCACCGCCGCCACTGGCACCGGCACCGGCACTGGCGGCGTCACTGGCATCACCGCCGCCATCACTGGCACCGTCGCCACCACTGGCATCGTCACCACGCGCATCGCCACTACGGGCACCGCCATCACGCGCATCGGCCGCAGCTGCAGCGTCATCAGGGGCGCCCGCACCCCGTCTCGCAGGGTCGCCATCTGGGCCATCGGAACCTGACGTTCTACTGAGCGGCGCAGCCCGCGCCCCGGCCGGATCGGGCCGGGGCGCGGCCTTGCGGGGGGCCTCGGAAAACCTTATTTAACCGTCTGATATCACTGCTCTTCCGCAAGGCCGTTCCGGCGCATCTCGCGCCACCCGGGAGCGGCCGCGAGCACCGCCCGTCCGGGCCTCAGAACGGAAATCGACTTGGCCGAGAACGATCCGACTGGCGCCGCCCCGCCCGCCAGCGACATCCGCCCCGTCTCCATCACCGACGAGATGCGCCGCTCCTACCTCGATTACGCGATGAGCGTGATCGTGAGCCGGGCGCTTCCCGACGCGCGTGACGGGCTCAAGCCGGTGCACCGGCGCATCCTGTACTCCGCCTTCGAATCCGGGCACCTGCCCGAGCGGAAATACGTCAAGTCGGCGCGCATCGTCGGCGACGTGATCGGTCTCTACCACCCGCACGGCGACCAATCGATCTACGACGCCTTGGTGCGGATGGCGCAGGACTTCTCCATGCGCCTGATGCTCATCGACGGGCAGGGCAATTTCGGCTCGGTGGACGGCGATCCGCCGGCGGCCATGCGCTACACCGAATCGCGGCTGGCCAAGCCCGCCACGGCGCTGCTCACCGACATCGACAAGAACACCGTCGATTTCGGCCCGAACTACGACGAGTCGCGCGAGGAGCCGACCGTCCTCCCGGCCCGCTTCCCGAACCTCCTGGTCAACGGCGCCGGCGGCATCGCGGTCGGCATGGCCACCAACATCCCGCCGCACAATCTCGGCGAGCTGATCGACGCCTGCGTGGCGCTGATCGACGATCCGGGCCTGACCATCGAGCAGCTCACCGAGATCGTGCCCGGCCCGGACTTCCCCACCGGCGGCCTGATCCTCGGCCGCGGCGGCACGCGGCAGGCCTACGCGACCGGGCGCGGCTCGGTGATCATGCGCGCCAAGTCGCATGTCGAGGAGCTGCGCAAGGAGCGCGAGGCGCTGATCTTCACCGAGATCCCCTATCAGGTGAACAAGGCGACGCTCGTCGAGAAGATCGCCGAGCTGGTGAAGGAGAAGCGCGTCGAGGGCATCTCCGACCTGCGCGACGAATCCGACCGGACAGGCATGCGCATCGTCGTCGAGATCAAGCGCGACGCCATGGCGGACGTGGTGCTGAACCAGCTCTACCGCTACACGCCGCTGCAATCCTCCTTCGGCTGCAACATGGTGGCGCTGAACGGCGGCCGCCCCGAGTTGATGAACCTGAAGGACCTGCTCCAGGCCTTCGTCGACTTCCGCGAGGAGGTCGTCTCCCGCCGGACCAAGTTCCTCCTCGGCAAGGCGCGCGAGCGCGCCCACGTCTTGTGCGGGCTGGCCATCGCGGTCGCCAATATCGACGAGGTGATCCGGCTGATCCGCACCTCGCCCGACCCGAACTCGGCCCGCGAGGCCCTGATGGGCCGCGACTGGCCGGCCCACGACATCGCCCCGCTGATCGCGCTGGTGGACGATCCGCGCCACCGGGTCGCCGAGGACGGCACCTACCGCCTGTCCGAGACCCAGGCCCGCGCCATCCTCGACCTGCGCCTGCAGCGCCTCACGGCACTGGGCCGCGACGAGGTCGGCGACGAGCTGAAGACGCTCGCCGACGAGATCGCCGATTATCTCGACATCCTGCGCTCGCGCGCCCGCATCCAGGGAATCGTGAAACAGGAGCTCACCGAGGTCCGCGAGCAGTTCGCCACCCCGCGCAGGACCGAGATCGTCGACTTCGACGGCAGTGTCGAGGACGAGGACCTGATCGCCCGCGAGGACATGGTGGTGACCGTGTCGCATGCCGGCTACGTCAAGCGCGTGCCGCTCTCGACCTACCGGGCCCAGCGCCGGGGTGGGAAGGGCCGCTCCGGCATGGCGACCCGGGACGAGGATTTCGTCACCCGCCTGTTCGTGGCCAACACCCACACGCCGGTGCTGTTCTTCTCCAGCCAGGGCCAGGCCTACAAGGAGAAGGTCTGGCGCCTGCCGCTCGCCGCTCCGAACGCCCGCGGCAAGGCGCTGGTGAACATCCTGCAATTGCAGGACACCTCCGAGCGCATCACCACGATCATGCCGTTGCCCGAGGACGAGGCCTCCTGGGAGACGCTCGACGTGATGTTCGCCACCGCGAGCGGCAACGTCCGGCGCAACAAGCTCTCGGACTTCGTCCAGGTGAACCGGAACGGCAAGATCGCCATGAAGCTCGATCCGGGCGACCACATCGTCCATGTCGAGATCTGCCGTCCGGACCAGAACGTGCTGCTCACGACGGCGCTCGGTCAGTGCATCCGCTTCCCCGTGGAGGATGTGCGGGTGTTCAAGGGCCGCGACTCGACGGGCGTGCGCGGCATCCTGCTGGCGAAGGACGACCGGGTCATCTCGATGACGATCCTGAACGCCTTCGACGCCACCGCGGAGGAGCGGGTGGGCTACCTGAAGATGCGCCGCGCCGTGACCGGCGAGGAGGAGGGAACCGAGGCGGAGGCCGAGGACGGCGCCGAGGCCGCGGCGATCTCGCCGGAGCGCTACGCCGAGATGGGGGCGGCCGAGCAATACGTGCTGACCCTGTCGGAGCGGGGCTTCGGCAAGCGCTCCTCGTCCTTCGAGTACCGGACCTCGGGACGCGGCGGCAAGGGCATCACGGCGATGCGGGTCAATGCCCGCAACGGCAGCCTCGTCGCCTCCTTCCCGGTGGAGACCTCCGACCAGATCATGCTGGTGACCGATGGCGGCCAGCTGATCCGGGTGCCGGTGGATGACATCCGCATCGTCGGCCGCGCCTCGCAGGGCGTGACGGTGTTCAACACCGCCAAGGACGAGAAGGTCGTCTCGGTGGAGCATATCGAGGGCGAGGAGGAGGGCGGCGTCGAGAACGGCGAGGAGGCCTGACGCCCGCCGGTTTCCCGGGGCGGTGACGCGCCAGCGGAACCTGTTCCGGGACCCAGCCCGCGACGCGCCGCGACAGCGGCTCAACCGGGCACCGCGCCCGCCCCAGGTTCCGTCGGGCGCGAAAATGCTCTAGGTCGGTCGCGATGACCCGCACCGCCCTCTACGCCGGCTCGTTCGATCCGGTCACGAACGGCCATCTCGACGTGGTCCGCCAAGCCTGCCGGCTGGTGGACCGCCTCGTGATCGCCATCGGCGTGCATCCCGGCAAGGCGCCGCTGTTCTCGGCGGAGGAGCGGGCCGCCCTGCTGGTCGAGACCTGCGGGCCGGTGGCCGAGACCGAGCGGGCGGCGCTCGAGATCACCACGTTCAACGATCTCGCCGTCGCGGCCGCCCGACGCTGCGGCGCCTCGATCTTCATCCGCGGCCTGCGTGACGGCACCGATCTCGACTACGAGATGCAGCTCGCCGGCATGAACGGCGCCATGGCGCCCGAGGTGCAGACGGTGTTCCTGCCCGCCTCGACCCAGGCGCGCCCCATCACCGCGACCCTGGTGCGCCAGATCGCCGGCATGGGCGGGGATGTCTCGCCCTTCGTGCCCGCCGCCGTGGCCGAACGCCTCCGGCAGCGCTTCGCCGCACATTCCTGAGACTGGAAGGACCTCGATGAACCGACGCCACGCCCTCCTCGCGCTCGCTCTCACCCTCGGGACCGCCACGGCGGCCCGGGCGGCCGATGCCAACACGGTCTATCTCCAGACCAAGGACGGCCGGATCACCATCGAGCTGCGCCCGGACCTGGCGCCGAAGCACGTCAAGCAGATCAAGACGCTGGTGAACCAGGGCTTCTACAACGGCCTGAAATTCCATCGCGTGATCGACGGCTTCATGGCCCAGACCGGCGACCCGAAGGGGAACGGCACCGGCGGCTCCAGCCTGCCCAACATCCCGGCGGAGTTCTCGCGCTCGGCCGAGTTCCGCCGCGGCACGGTGGGCATGGCCCGCTCGTCGGATCCGAACTCGGCCAATTCGCAGTTCTTCATCTGCCTGGGCGACGCGCCGTTCCTGAATGGTCAGTACACGATCGTGGGCAACGTCACCGACGGGCTCGACGTGCTCGACAAGATCAAGAAGGCCGCCCCGGGCGCCCCCGGCGGCGCCGTGCAGGATCCCGACAAGATCGTCAGCATGACCATGGCCGAGAAGGCCCCGTAGCGGCCGCATGCCCGGCCGGCGCGCAGCCACGCTCGTCCTGCTGACCCTGGCGGGGATTCCGGGGATCCGGGCTGCCGCGGCCTATGACGGCGACTTCTACGGCTACGCCTACGAGCCCGGGGGCGAATACCCCCTGAGCCTGCCGCAGACCCTGCGGGCGACGATCACGGTGCCGGTGTCCCGGATGGCGACGAAGCCCGCCGACACCCTGGCGGAGCTCTATCCGGCGCTCGCCGCCTGCTGGCAGGTGCCGACCGGGCTCGGCCGTCCGAGCGGCGGCGCCGACGACATCGAGATCACCGCGCGGCTGTCGCTCCGGCGCGACGGCAGCCTGATCGGGCCGCCGCGGATCACCTACGCGGCGGGGGTGGTGGGCCGCCAGCGGACCACCCTGGTCCGCGGGACGCTCGACGCGCTGGCGCGCTGCACCCCGGTCCACGTCACGCCGGGTCTCGGCGGGGCGATCGCGGGCCGGCCGGTGGCGCTCCGCTTCGTCTACCGTCCGCCGGCCTGAGCGCCGGCAACCCCGTCACGGGCGCTGGCCGGAAGCGGCGCGCGCCGATACAGTTCCCTCAACTGGAAGGATAGAACCATGGCCGACAACGAGACCATCGTCCTGGAGACCACCAAGGGCCGCGTCGTGATCGCGCTGCGCCCCGACCTCGCCCCGGGCCACGTGGAGCGGATCAAGACGCTGGCGTCCCAGGGCTTCTACGACGGCGTGCCGTTCCACCGGGTGATCGACGGGTTCATGGCCCAGACGGGCGATCCGACCGGCACCGGCTCGGGCGGCTCCGACCTGCCGGACCTGAAGGCCGAGTTCAACGCCGAGCCGCACGTGCGCGGCACCTGCTCGATGGCGCGGACCAACTTCCCGCACTCGGCGAACTCACAGTTCTTCATCTGCTTCGACGACGCCCGCTTCCTCGACAAGCAGTACACGGTCTGGGGGAAGGTCGTGGAGGGCATGGATGTCGTCGACACGATCAACAAGGGCGAGCCGCCGCGCTCCCCCGACAAGATCGTGAAGGCGACCGTCGGCGCCGCCTGAGGCCGGCCCGAGCGTCCGGCCGCCCGCGCCGAGGCCTGCGGGCGGCCTCAGCATCCTGAGAGGCCCGGGTCTCTCCAACCCGAAGCCCTCATCCTGAGGTGCCGGGCGATCGAAGATCGGCCGGCCTCGAAGGAGACGTCCAGGGATCGCAGCACCGTCCGGATCCCGCCTTCGAGGCGGCTGCGCCGCACCTCAGGATGCGGTCGCGATCGGGAGGATTGCCTCGCGTCGGCGTCGCGCTCACGCGCGGTCGCCAGCGTCTGACCGCCGGTCCAGGGCCACGGCCGCCGCCAGATCCTCCGGCGTGTTGACGTTCAGGAACGGGTCCACCGGAGCGACCGGCCAGGACACCGCGCGCCGCGCATGGCGGGCGATGAACCCGCCCACACGGCGCTCGCCCCGTTCGAGGTAGTCCCGCAGGTCGCTGCGCAGCGCCGTCGGCCAGAGGGCGATCGTGAAGTGCTGCCGCTCATCCGAGGCCGCCAGCGCGATGCCAGCCTCCGGCGCTGCGGCTTGCAGGCGCGCCACGAGGTCGCCCGGCAGGAACGGCGCGTCGCCCGACACGCTGACCACCCGCGCGAGGCCCTGTGCCGCCGCGTGCTCCAGCCCCGCGAGGATCCCGGCGAGCGGCCCGGGCTGACCCGGCAGTGGATCCGGCAGCACCGGCCCCGGGAACCCGGCAAACCGCGCGGGATCGCCGTTGGCGCTGAGCGCCAGCCCCGCACCGCATTGCGGCCCGAGCCGTTCGACCACCCGCTCCAGCAGGGTCCGGCCGCCGAGCCGCAACAGGGGCTTGTCGCCCCCGCCCATCCGCCGCGCCTGACCGCCGGCCAGGATCAAGCCCAGGACCGGCGGCGAGACGTCCGGCGGGGTCATGGCTCACTCGATGACGATCTTCGGCGCCGTCCGCCCGGCCGGCGCGCCCGACAGGTTCGCCCAGAGCTTGGCGGCGATCTCGCGGTAGACCTGGGCCTGCGGCCCGTCCGGATCGGTGGCCACCACGGGCTGGCCGGAATCCGAGGTCTCCCGGATCGTCATGTTGAGCGGCACCTCGCCGAGGAACGGCACGCCGAGGCGCTGCGCCTCGACCCGCGCGCCGCCATGGCCGAAGATGTGCGAGGCATGGCCGCAATTCGGGCAGACGAAGGTCGCCATGTTCTCGATCACGCCGAGGATCGGCACCGCGACCTTCTTGAACATGGTGACGCCGCGCCGCGCGTCGATCAGCGCGAGATCCTGCGGCGTCGAGACGATCACGGCGCCCGAGAGCGGCGTCGCCTGCGCCATGGTGAGCTGCGCGTCGCCGGTGCCGGGCGGCATGTCGACGAGAAGCACGTCGAGTTCGCCCCAGAGCACGTCGCGCAGCATCTGGGTGATGGCCGACTGCACCATCGGGCCGCGCCAGATCATCGCCGTCTCGGGCTCGATCAGGAAGCCGATCGACATGACTTTGAGCCCGTAGCCGACCATCGGCTCCATGGCCTTGTTGTCGACGACGTTGGGCTTGCCCGAGAGGCCGAACAGCTTCGGCACGGACGGGCCGTAGATGTCGGCATCGAGGAGGCCGACCTTCAGCCCCTGCGCCTGGAACGCCAGGGCGAGGTTGCAGGCGGTGGTGGACTTGCCGACGCCGCCCTTGCCGGAGGCCACCGCCACGATGTGGCGCACGCCCGCGATCTGCGGCCCCTGGTTCGGCGGCGCGCCGGGCCGCGGCGGCGCCACCGGCAGCGGCGTCACCGGACGGGGCGCGGCGCTGCTCTGGGCCGGATGGCTCGGCCCCCGCTCGGAGGTGAGGCTCGCGAACACCCCCGAGACCCCCGGGATCTGCAGGACGCGTCCCTCCGCCTGCCGCCGCACCGGCTCGAAGCGCTCGGCCTCGCTCGGATCGACCAGGATCGAGAACATCACCCGGTTGCTCGGGTCGACCACGACCTGTGAGAGCCGGCCCGAGCCGGGCAGGGTGGTGCCGGCGGCATCGACGGTGACGCTGGCGAGCGCCTTCAACACGTCGTCGCGGGTAATCGCCAAGTCATCCTCCACACGGGGCAAGCCTATATGCCAGCTGCATGTAACCGAGCGCGGCGAGAACACCAGACCCCGTTCCTGCAATCCGGAAGAGCGCCGGATGACTGCGTCGCCGTGTCCGGGCGGTGGACCGGCCCCACGCGGGCGGCGCCCGCCCTTCGCGACCGGGCCGGCGGGTGCGGAGGTTACACCGCTCCACCGGGCCGCGCATCAGGAGCGCGGCGGCCCGTCGCGGATCGCGTCCCGGCCACCTCCGGCAAACCCGCAAGCTGAACCAACCGGACGTTGATCCGTTGTCGGGGCAGCCTTCAGGCGGGGACCTTTCCAGAGCGCGTGCGCGCCTCCCGGGAATCGCCGTCCGGACCGACCGACACGACGCGTAGGAGATGATTTTCATGCATCAGGGCAACCACCGCGACCACGAGGGCGCGAAGAAGCTCTTCGAGCTGATCAAGGACGTGAAGATCGCCATGATGACCACCGTCGATTCCGACGGCACGCTCAACAGCCGCCCGATGTGGAACAACGACGCCGACGAGAACGGCGACCTGTGGTTCTTCACCAAGCTGCACTCGCCCAAGACGGCGGAGATCAGCAAGGACAACCAGGTGAACCTCGCCTATTCCGACCCGTCGAGCCAGAACTACGTCTCGGTGGCCGGCAAGGCCGAGATCGTCCGCGACCAGGCGAAGATCAATGAGAAGTGGAATGAGAGCCTGAAGACCTGGTTCCCCAACGGCAAGGACGACCCGGAAGTGGCGCTGATCCGCGTGCATCCGGAGAAGGGCGAGTACTGGGACAGCCCGAACAGCAAGATGCTGCACCTCTACGGCTACGTGAAGGCCTCGCTCACGGGCGAGAGCCCCAAGACCGAGACCAAGAAGGTCGACCTGGCCTGACGATTCGCGCCCGGTTCCGAGACCTGTGCAGGGGAGGGCGGTCGCCGGCCGGCGGCCGCCCTTCGCCTTGACGGGCCCGGGGTCGGCATGCGCTCTGCTGGCGCGACGCGTGCGGTAGAGTTCGAAACGAATGCTCGATCTGGCGAAGCGGGTCTACGATCACAGCTTCCGCATCGACCCGATCGTGCGGTCGCTGCTCGACACCGATTTCTACAAGCTCCTGATGGCGCAGACGATCCTGCGCCGGCATCCCGACATCCGCACCACCTTCGGCATCACCAACCGCACGCACCGGATCCGCATCGCCGACGAGGTGGATGCCGGGCTCCTGCGCGAGCAGCTCGACCATGCCCGGTCGCTGCGCCTGAGCAAGAGCGAGGTGACATGGCTGCGCGGCAACGTGTTCCGGGGCCAGGGCCGCATCCTCGGCCCGGAATTCGTGGCCTGGTTCGAGGGCTTCCAGCTCCCCGAATACGAACTCGCGGTCCATGACGGCCAGTACGAGCTGACCTTCCACGGGCCCTGGGTCGAGACCACCATGTGGGAGGTCCCGGCGCTCGCGATCCTCAACGAGTTGCGGGCCCGCGCCGTCCTGCGGGGCCTCGGCAAGCTGGATCTTCAGGTGCTCTACGCCCGGGCGATGACCCGGGTCTGGGAGAAGATCCAGCGGCTGCAGAAGCTGCCGGAGCTGTCGGTGGCCGATTTCGGCACGCGCCGCCGCCACGGTTTCCTCTGGCAGGATTGGTGCGTGCAGGCGATGGCGGAGGGCCTGGGCAACGCCTTTCTCGGCACCTCGAACTGCCTGATCGCCGCCCGCCAGGAGGTCGAGCCGGTGGGCACCAACGCCCACGAGCTGCCCATGGTCTACGCCGCGCTCGCCGAGGACGACGCGGCGCTGGCCGCCGCCCCCTATGCGGTGCTGGCCGACTGGCAGGAGGATTACGGCGGCAACCTTCTGGTGATCCTGCCCGACACCTACGGCACCACCGGGTTCCTGGCGAACGCCCCCGACTGGGTGAGCGACTGGACCGGGATCCGCATCGATTCCAAGGACCCGATCGAGGGCGGCGAGGAGGTGATCCGGTTCTGGCAGGATCGCGGACGCGACCCGCGGGACAAGCTCGCGATCTTCTCCGACGGGCTCGATGTCGGCGAGATCGAGCGGATCCACGCCCGGTTCCACGGGCGGATGCGCATCGGCTACGGCTGGGGCACCCTGCTCACCAACGATTTCCGCGGGCTCCTGCCCGACGGCAAGCTCGATCCGGTCTCCGTGGTCTGCAAGGTCACGGAGGCGAACGGGCGCCCCACCGTGAAGCTCTCCGACAATCCCACCAAGGCGCAGGGGCCGGCCGAGGAGATTGCCCGCTACCGCAGGGTCTTCGGCGTCGGCGATCAGGAGGCGCTGCCGGTGGTGGTGTGAGGGGGGTGTCAGACCCGGCACGGTGAAACACGCGGGCTGACGGCCGGCAACTGAATTCATTATCATGCCGGCCAACCGGAGCCGGCCTGGGCCGGCTCTGTCTGGGAGAACGCCATGTCGATGAATCGCCGCTCGCTCATCGGGGCCGCGGGCCTTGCCCTCACGGCACCCGCTCTGCAGGGTGCACAGGCTGCCGACGCAGCGAAGCCGGCCGCGAAGGCGGCCCCGCCGCACGTCACGAAGATCCTCGCCCAGTGGATCCTCAGCTCCTCCTACGACACGCTGCCCGATCCCGTCCGCCGCGAGGGGGTGCGCAGCTTCCTCAACTGGGTGGGCGTGGCGATCGGCGGGTCCCACCACGAGACCGTGGACGTGGCGGCCTCGGCGCTGCAGCCCTTCTCGGGGCCGCCGCAGGCCGGGCTGTTCGGCCGGACGGAGCGCTTCGACATCATGAACGCCGCGTTCCTCAGCGGCGTGGCGAGCCACATCTTCGACTTCGACGACACCCATCTCAAGACGATCATCCACCCGGCCGGCCCGGTCGCCTCGGCGATCCTGGCGTATGCCCAGATGAAGCCGGTCGCCGGAAAGGACTTCCTCGACGCGCTGGTGGTGGGCATCGAGGCCGAGTGCCGGATCGGCAACGCAGTCTACCCGAACCACTACGATGCCGGCTGGCACATCACCGGCACCGCGGGCGTGTTCGGATCGGCCGCCGCCGCGGGTAAGTTGATGGGGCTGACCGAGCAGCAGATGGTCTACGCGCTCGGGCTCGCCGCCTCGCAGCCGGTGGGCCTGCGCGAATCCTTCGGCTCGATGAACAAGAGCTTCAACCCGGGCCGCGCCGCCGCGAACGGCCTGTTCGCGGCGATCCTGGCGGCGAAGGGCTTCACCTCGTCGGACGGGATGATCGAGGCCAAGCGCGGCTGGGCCAACACGATCTCCACCAAGCAGGACTGGTCCGAGATCACCGAGGGGCTCGGGACCCGCTACGAATCCCAGCTCAACACCTACAAGCCGTTCGCCTGCGGCATCGTCATGCATCCGACGATCGACGCCGCGATCCAGATCCGCGACGCGGATCACGTCAAGCCGGAGGACATCAAGCGGGTGGACCTCAAGGTCCATCCGCTCGTGCTGGAACTGACCGGCAAGACCGCGCCGAAGACCGGCCTCGAGGGCAAGTTCAGCATCTACCACGCCGCGGCGGTGGCCTTCGTGGAGGGCGCGGGCGGCGAGAAGCAGTTCAGCGACCGGGCGGTGAACGACCCGCGCGTGGTGGCTTTGCGCCAGAAGGTGGTCCCGGTGGTCACCCCCGGCGTCGATCCCGCGCAGGTCGACATGACCGTGACGCTGAACGACGGGCGGACGTTCCACCGGCACATCGAGCACGCCATCGGCAGCGTCGAGAAGCCGATGTCCGACAAGCAGCTGGAGGCGAAGTTCACCGACCTCGCCTCCGGCGTCCTCCCGGACGCGCAGGCCCAGCGCGTGATGCAGCTGTGCTGGTCGCTGCCCGATCTGAAGGATGCCGGCGACGTGGCCCGGGCCGGCGTGCAGGGCGCGTAACCGGCTGCCCGGGTCAGGCTGCCCGGGTCAGGCTTCCGAGGTCGGCGGGATCGTTTTCGGTCCCCGTGCCGTTCCCCGTCCGTGAGGCTCCCGTCGGGTCCGGCGGGCGCCCGCGCGTGGCGTTCGGGACGCGGATTACGGCATGGTCACGAAAACCCCGGTCGGGGTCGAACCGGCAGCGCGCCGCGGCAATCCGCTGATCCCGCCGCGGCCCACGCGGGTCGCCGCGGCCGAGACGCCGCGGGCCGCGATGGCCTCGCCCGTGGTGGTCGGCGCCACCATCATCGCGGCCCTCTATTTCGGCCGCGAGATCTTCATCCCGATCGCGATCGCGCTGCTCCTGTCCTTCGTGCTCACGCCGCTGGTGAACCGCCTGCGGCACCTGCGCCTGCCGCGGCTGGTGGCGGTGGGCGTGAGCGTCCTGCTGACGGTGGGCATCGTGGCCGCCCTCGGGACCCTGATCGGGATCCAGGCGGCGGATCTCGCGGGCGACGTCCCGCGCTATCGCACCACCATCGAGCGCAAGATCGACGGCCTGCGCCACTCCCCCGTGGGGCATCTCACCGAGTACGTCGCCAATATCGGGCGGGCGCTCCACGGCGGCCAGGAACCGGGCACCGCGGAGGCGCCGAAGCCAGCGCCGCAGCCGCAGCCGGCCCCGGATCACGGGCAATCCGCTCGGAAACCCGTGCTGGTCGAGGTGGCCTCGACCCCGCCGACGCCCCTGGAGATGCTCAGCACCGTACTGTCGCCGGTGATGCAGCCGCTGGCCACGGTGGGCATCGTCTTCGTGGTGCTGCTGTTCGTGCTGATGCAGCGCGAGGACCTGCGCGACCGCGTGATCCGGCTCGCCGGATCGAGCGACCTGCACCGCACCACCGTGGCGATCGACGACGCGGCCCGGCGGCTCAGCCGCTACTTCGTGGTGCAGCTCGCCCTCAATGCCGGCTTCGGGATCGTGATCGGCATCGGGCTCTACGTCATCGGCGTGCCGAACCCGGTGCTCTGGGCGATCTTCGCGGCCGTGATGCGCTTCGTGCCCTATCTCGGGGCCGTCGTGTCGGCGCTCCTGCCGATGGCGCTCGCCGCCGCGGTGGATCCCGGCTGGAACATGATGATCGCCGTGGCGATCCTGTTCATCGTCCTGGAGCCGCTCACCGGACAGGTGTTCGAGCCGATCTTCTACGGCCAGTCCACCGGGCTCTCGCCCTTCGCAATCCTGGTCTCGGCCCTGTTCTGGACCTGGCTCTGGGGGCCGGTCGGCCTGCTGCTCTCGACGCCGCTGACCGTCTGCCTCGTGGTGCTCGGCCGCCATGTCGAGCATCTGGAATTCCTGGACGTGCTGTTCGGCGACCGTCCGGCGCTGACGCCCGTGCAGAATTTCTACCAGCGGATCCTCGCGGGCGATTCGGAGGAGGTGCTGGGCCACGCCGAGTTGATCCTGCAGCAATGCGCGCTCTCGTCCTACTACGACGACGTGGTCCTGAAGGCGCTCGAACTCGCCGCCCGCGACGCGGCCCGGGGTGTCCTGACCGCGCGGCAGAAGGCGGCGATGCGCACCGCGCTGGGCGAGCTGATCGCCGACCTCTCCGACCGGAGCGACGCCGTCACCGAAGCCGCCGCGGAAGGGGGCGAGGGCGCCTGCAGCCCGCTGCCGCTGGGCCCGCCGCCGGAGGCCCTGTCCCAGGCCTGGACGCGCCCGGGCGCGGTGCTCTGCGTCTCCGGGCGCGGCTTCCTCGACGAGGCCGCCGCCGCCATCCTGGCCCAGATCCTCGAGAAGCGCGGGATCGGCGTCCGCACGGTGCCGTTCGCCGAGACGGCCTCGGCCCGGATCACGCGGTTCGAGCCGGGCCCGACGCGGATGGCCTGCGTCGTCTCCCTGGCGCTCGACGGGGAACCCACCCATCTGCGCCGGCTCGTCCGGCGCCTGAAGGGCAGAATGCCCGGCGTGCCGATCCTGCTCGGCCTGTGGCTCGCCAAGGGTGACCAGCACGACCGCCTCGCCCACGGGACCGAGCGCGCCACCGAGGCGGACGGGCAGGCCGGCTCGCTGCGCGAGGCCGTCGAGGCGGTGCTGGCCGCGGCGCAGGAGCAATCCGACGCGCCGTCCGGCGCGGCCGAGCCGGGCGGCGGCCCGGGCGAGGTCCGGACAGAGGGGGATGGCGCGTCGCGCGCGAGCGAGCGGGTCGAGGCATGATCGAGGGGGGCTTGACGGCCGGGGGGCCGTCCCGGTTTCGTCGTCACACCGGCGGGGCGACGGGCGGGCCGCGGGTGGATCAGGGAAGAGAGCCGATGAGCGTCGTCGAACTCGGGCGGTTCATGGACGACCTCGCGGACGCGTCCGGCAAGGCGATCCTGCCGTTCTTCCGCGCGCAGTTCGGCCTTGACGACAAGGCGCGCGCGGGCGCCCCGTTCGACCCGGTGACCGAAGCCGACCGGGCCGCCGAGGTCGTGCTCCGCGCGATGATCGGCCAGACCTTCCCGGGCCACGGCATCCTCGGGGAGGAGTTCGGCTCCGAGCGCACCGACGCCGAATGCGTCTGGATCCTCGACCCGATCGACGGGACACGGGCCTTCATCGCGGGCCTGCCGACCTGGGGCACCCTGATCGGGCTGACCCGCAACGGCGTGCCGGTCCGCGGCCTGATGCATCAGCCCTTCCTCGGCGAGCGCTTCACGGGGGACGGGCGCAGCGCGCGCCTGCGCGGGCCTGCGGGCGAGCGCATCCTGCTCAGCCGCCGCTGCGCGGACCTGGGCAAGGCGATCCTCGCCTCCACCGACCCGCGGCTGTTCGCGGCCGGCGAGGAGGCCGAGCGCTTCCGGTCGCTGGAGGGGCAGGTGCGGCTGTCCCGCTACGGGGCCGATTGCTACGCTTACTGCATGCTGGCGGCGGGTCAGATCGACCTCGTGGTCGAGGCGGGGCTGAAACCCTACGACATCGTCGCGCTGATCCCGATCGTCGAGGGCGCGGGTGGCCGGGTGACGGCCTGGGACGGCGGCCCGGCCGCGTCCGGGGGCCGCATCGTGGCGGCGGGCGACCCGCGGCTCCACGAGGCGGCGCTCAAGGTGCTGAACCCGTGAGGGGCGCCGCGTTCCCCTGCGCGACGTCCGTATCCCCGCGGCGGGGTGAGGGACGGGTCGCTCCGGACGGCAGCAAGGGCCCGCCCGCGTGCTGCTGAACGCGCTCGTCCTGCTCACGAGCCTGGTCGCCCCCGCGCAGGACGGCGCCGACGCCCTCCTGCGCGCGCTGCCGGCCCTGCCAACGGCCGCCGCCCCCGCGGACAAGCCGCCGCCGCGCTTCGACCCCGCCACCCGGTCGGTCTCCAACTGGCACGAGGAGGCCGGCGAGAACCTGCTGCCGCGGGCGCTGGCGGCCACGGCGCGGCTGGCGGAGGATCCGCCCTATGTCGCCCGCTGCGTGCGGCTCAACAACGGCTGGTGCATCAAGTCGGCCCGCTGGCCCGGCGAGATCGGCGCCGATGCCGAGGGTCACACCGCCTTCGCCACCCTGGATAACGGGGCCGACGCGGCCGCGAGCCTGCTGCGGCGCTACTATCGCGATTACGGCCGCCGCACCGCACTGGCCATCGTGCGCCGCTGGGCACCGGCCGAGTGCCGGGTCGCCGCCGCGCCGGCGCGGCCGGGGCAGAAGGCGCGGCCCGGGCGGGCCGTGGCGACGCCCGCCGTCTCGGCCACCCTGGCCCCCCGGGGGCTCGGGCGGACGCTGCGCGCCCGCGATCTCGCCACCCACCGGCCGGGGGGCGCCC
>CAXDNE010000179.1:0-15439 GCA_963990595.1 uncultured Methylobacterium sp. | reverse complement strand
CCCCTGTCAACCGACCCCGTCACAGCCCGGGAACCAAACCCGCAGATCCGGGTTGCGCCCCCTTCGGCCGCAACGCGGACGCACACGCCCCGACCCGCAGGCCGGTCGCGCATCCGCTCGGGAGACGGCTCCCCACACGATCACCGGCCCGGCCACCCCGGACTCGGGACCCGGGACCGACGCCAACCCGACCCGGTCGGGTCGCGGGGCAGATCTGTTGGGAGGTTCGGCCGACGGCGAACCGTCACGGCCGAGACGGCTATATGATGAGCCCCGCCCCAGCTTCAAGTCCCTTCGAGAGTTGCCGGTGCCCGAACCGCGACGTGCGACCGCCTTCAGGCGATCACGCGCGCCGAACCGGAACAGCCGGACGATGTCCGGATCCGGCGCAGTAAAGATCCGATCGCGCGCGTGCCGCCGTCCGGTGGCGGAGCGTCGTCGCACTCTCGATACGGGCGACGGAGCAGGATAACCTATGATTGGTTTGTGCGCCGGTGTGCCCTAAACCGGAAGTTAGGACCTTCGACGCAAGGATGACCGGGCTTTCCTTCCGCAGGCCTTGCCGCGCGGAGCCACTCCGAGGCCTCGTGCATGAGCGCGGATCCCCAGCCTTTCGCCGCGATGAGCCGGAGGGCAGCGCGTCCGATCCGGCCCGAGCTGGAGGTGGTGACGCGTGACTCCCTCGTCCGCTACCTCGACGCGGTCCGGCAAGGCCTGCTGATGATCGACGGCGCCGGGAGTGTCGTCGTCGCGAGCGCCCCCGCGCAGCACCTCCTGGCCAGCCTCAACGTCACGGTGCGGGCGAACGCCTCGGCGCGGCCGCTCCTGCGCGTCCTCCGGGGCGAGACGGCCCAGGCGCGGCGCGCGGTGATCGCCGACCTGCGCCACGCGCTCCACCGGCGGCAGCCCGCCCTGTTCGAGCTGCGGGCCCAGGAGCACACGGTCCAGGCGGAGTTCCACCCCGTCGCGGGCGGGCGCTGGGTCGTGACGCTGGAAGATGTCAGCACCCGCAAGGCGACCGAGGCCCGCGCCGACGCGATGGCCCGCCTCGATCCACTCACGGGCCTCCCGAACCGCCTGCTCCTGCGCGAGCGCCTTGCCGAGGCCCTGGCGCGTCTGGCCCGCAACGGCGAGGCCTGCGCCCTGCTGGTGATCGATCTCGACCGCTTCAAGCCGGTCAACGACACGCTCGGCCACCCGATCGGAGACGCCCTGCTGGAGAAGGTCGCCGACCGCCTGCGCTCGACGGTGCGCCCCACCGACACGGTGGCGCGGATCGGCGGCGACGAGTTCGTCATCCTGCAGACCGGAATCCGCGACGCCGCCGGGACGCAGGCGCTCGCCCGCCGCGTCGTCGACCTGATCGGCCGGACCTACATGGTGGAGGGACACCTCCTGACGATCGGCGCCAGCGTCGGGGTGGCACTCGCCCCGGAGGACGGGGCCGACGCCGACAAGCTCCTGAAGAATGCCGACCTCGCCCTGTATCGGGCCAAGCTCGACGGACGCGGGACCTACCGGTTCTTCGAGCCCGAGATGGATGCGCGCATGCAGGCGCGCCGCAAGCTCGAACTCGACATGCGCCAAGCGCTGGCGCGCCGCGAGTTCCAGCTGCACTACCAGCCGCAACTGCAGCTTGAGAGCGGCAGGCTGATCGGCTGCGAGGCCCTGATCCGCTGGCGGCATCCCGAACGGGGGCTGGTCTCGCCCCTGGATTTCATCCCTCTGGCCGAGGAGATCGGCCTGATCGTGCCCATCGGGGAATGGGTCATCCGCCAGGCCTGCCGCGACGCCATGACCTGGCCGGCCCCCATGTCGGTGGCGGTGAACGTCTCGCCCGCGCAGTTCAAGAGCGACCGGCTCGTGGAGACGATCATCTCGGCCCTGGCGACCTCGGGGCTGCCCGCCCAGCGGCTGGAGGTGGAGATCACCGAGGGCGTGCTGCTGCAGGAGAACGAGAAGACGCTCCAGACCCTGCACCGGCTCCGGGAACTCGGCGTGCGCGTCTCGATGGACGATTTCGGCACCGGCTACTCGTCGCTCAGCTACCTGCGGTCATTCCCGTTCGACAAGATCAAGATCGACCGGTCCTTCGTGCAGGATCTGGCGACCAAGCCCGACGGCGAGGCGATCATCCGGGCCATCGCGGGGCTCGGCAAGAGCCTCGGCATGACCACGGTGGCGGAGGGGGTCGAGACCCCGGAGCAGATGCAGCGCATCCGGCTGGAGGGCTGCACCGACGTCCAGGGCTACCTCATCAGCAAGCCGGTCCCCACCGAGGACCTGGCCCACGTGTTCGCCAGCTATCTGCAGGCCTGATCCTCCTCCCTTCCCGGACGCACCGCCATGAGCGACCTCTACCGCCTCGTCTACGCCAGCAAGAACCTGCTCCAGGGAACGGAGGCCGAGGTGACCGCGGCCGTCCGGCAGATCCTGGACGCCTCGCAGCGGAACAACAGCACGGTCGGCGTGACCGGCGCGCTGATGTTCAACGCGGGCGCCTTCGCGCAGGTGCTCGAGGGCCCGCGCCAGGGGGTCGAGGCGACCTTCGAGCGGATCCAGCGCGATCTCCGCCACGGCGACGTCACGGTCCTGCAATGCGGGCCGACCGAGAGTCGCGGCTTCGCCAACTGGTCCATGGCCTTCGTGGGTCAGTCGACCCAGGGGCAGGCGCGGTTCAGCGGCCTCGCGGCCGAGAGCGGATTCGATCTCTCGCGCCTCGACGGCGACCGGGTCTTCGCCATGCTGCACGGGCTGGTGATGGAGGAAGAGGGCCTGCCGGTCGTCAAGACCGCCCCGCCGGTGGCGCGCGGCACGGCCGGGCTCGATGTCGAGCAGGTGCGGGCGGAGATCGCGCAGCTTCGTCCCGAGGCGGCGACGCCCGTCCCCGAGCTTCCGCCGGCTGCGCCCGCCACCCCGGACGTGACGCCGCGGGCCGGCGCGAACCGGCCGGCCGCGGCCCGGGGGGCCACCGAGGCGGCCCTGTGCGTGCTCAAGGCGGCGCTGGCGAGCGAACGGCAGCGCACCACCGAGCTGCGGGCGGAGATCGACGCCCTCCAAGTGGCCCTGGCCGCGGCCGACGACCGGCTCGGCGCCATGCGTGAGGCGCGGGACCTCTGGGCCGGGCGGGCGCGGCTCCTCGCGCAGAGCCTGGCACAGGAGGCCGAGCTGATCCCTGTCGAAGCGACGGTACTCAAGAGCGCGGCCGCATGACCGGCTCCAGCCTCTTGCCGCCGCGGCTCGTCGGCGACGAGCCGCCGGACAGGTTTATGTAGGCCGAAGGCAGCGCCTCAGAAGCGATACAGGAACGCGCCCTTCACGGCGTAATCCTCGGAGCGCGCGCCGAGCTGCCCCGTGTAGGACAGGCCCAGCGTCGTGGCGGGCGACAGGAGCAGGTCGAGACCCGCCGCGACCACGAGCGCGTCGCGGGCGATCGGGAGCCCCACCGTCACGAAGACAGGCCCCGCCACGAAGGCCGCCCGCGTGGCCGGGATCAGGTCCCCGAAGGCCCTGCGATAGCCCACGAGCCCGTGGGCGGCCAAGTGTATGTCAGCCCCGAGATCGTATCCCGTCTCGCCGCGAAGGCCCGCCGTCAGGACCGGCAATCCGGCCTGCTGTGCGCCGCCGGCCAGCACCGCCGCGCCGCCGGTCTCGGCGAAACGGTTGCGCTCGACGGCCAGGTAGGCCCCACCGATGAAAGGCTCGATGCGGGTCGGCAGCCAGGCATCCGGCGCCGCGCCGAGCGCGAAACGGTAGCCGATCTCACCGAAGCCCTGGGTGGTCGCGCCGCCGTAACGCGCGGTGTCGGTCTCGCCGAAGCCGGCCATCGTGAGGGTCCGGCGTACGGTCAGGCTGTCGCCCGCACGGACCGCACCGAGGCGCAGGGAGACCGCGCCGACCGAGTAGCTGCCGTAGAGGCCGCCGAACCCGCTCTCGACCGCGCCTGAGACATGCCGGTTCGGCGTGCCGAGGATCGTAGACGTGTATCCCGCCGCGATGCCGGCCAGAATCCCGTTCCCGAGCCGCATATCCGCGCCGAACATCAGGCCGGCCATGTCCCGGTCCAGGCCGGCGGCATTCCCGTCCGACCGCGTTCGGCCGAAACTGCCGAACCCCTGGCCCCAGAGGCCGAACACCTGCGGGTCGAGGATCCGGGCCGGCGCAATCGCAACGGGCGCGGATCGGCCCGGCAGGTCGGCCGTGAAGGCCGCCGGCAGGCTTCCGTCATCGCGCGTCCCGGTACCGGCATCGTGCAGCCGGCCGAGGATGGCTCCGCGCAGCAACGCCGCCGTCTCGAAGGCCGCCGAGACCGTGCTGGGATAGACGTCCCCCGAGAGGACGCCGAACGCGTCGGCCGCCTCGGCACCGCCGAGGCCGATGGTGCGCAGATAGAGCGGCCGGTCGGGGCCGCCGTTCTGGATGGCCGTTGCCACGGCAGCCTGGTTGGGGGTCCGGGCAACGCTGGCCAGGGGAAGGTCGTTGCGCGTCAGCGTCAGGTCGACCTCCGTGGGCGTGTAGCGCAAGGTCGGGGTCAGAAAGGCGAGATTGGAGGTGACCGCCGCGAAATGGCCGACGACACCGCCCTGGGCGGTGAGGATCGGGTACAGGGTGCGCGGCGCGTAGGCTCCCTGAGCGGCCAGGACCCGGACCGTGCCGCCCACGAGCGTGGCAGTTCCGGTCGTGGTGATCCGGTCGGCTTGGCCGGCCGCGTTCGCCTCGACTTGGTAGACCGATCCGGGCGCGAAGGAGACCGGGCCTGCGGCCGTCAGGGTGCCGAGGAACGATCCAGGGGCGATGGTGCTCCCATCCAGGGCCAGGATGCCGCCGACTTTGCCCGAGCCGCCGAGGCCGGCGCCGGGTCCCACCGTGACGATCGCGTTCGCGAGCGATCCATCGACGCTGAGCCGACCGCCGAGCACAGCGGTCGGGCCGGAGAGCATGCTTGTGCCTGTGAGCGTCAGGGTTCCGTCGCCGGTCTTCGCGAGGGAACCGCCGCCGTCGATGGTGTTGGCCATGGCGGCATCGCTCGCCTGATCAAGGACCAGTTTGGCATTGTCGGTGATGGGTCCGGAGCCGAAGGCCCGGGCATGGCCCACCAGGGTGCCGCCGGCGACGGTGGTCCCGCCCGTATAGGTGTTTGACCCGGTAAGGACGAGCGTCCCCGTTCCGGCCTTCGTCAGCGATCCGGAGCCGCCGATATCGTTGGCGAAGGTATCGACGGCTGAGAAGCCGCCCCGGGCGGCATCCATTGTGACCGTCACGTGGCCGTTGAAGGCGCCATAGCCGTCCGCCGCGGCGAACAGGTTCAGCCGCGCCCAGCCGGACCCGTCATCGAGGGGCTGCCCGGAGGCGATCTCCGTCGTGGCCAGCACGTCGCGGCGTTGCGCGCCGGTGAGGTAGGGGAACCGGGTAGCGAGCAGCACTTCGGCCCCGTCCGGGACGACAGGCGGCAGGTCGGTGCGTCCGATCGGGGCGAGACCGTAGGTCAGGCTGTCGGTGTAGTTCGCCTTGTTCCGGGTGCGGTCGCCGTAAGGGCCCGGGTCGGCGCGCGCGCACGCCAGCAGACTCGCGCCGCACTGCGCCTGGACGTAAGTGTGCAGGACGATCGACCCCTCGAACACTCTCTTTGCAAAGTCTTCGTCCGGCCGCACATAGCCCGAAGCGTTGTTGAGGAGCTTCGTCGCCTCTTCCATGGCCAGGAGCCGGCCGACGATGGCATCGAGCGCGTAATGCACGCCGAGGACAAGGCGGCTGTTCTGCGACTCCGTCGAGCGGGCCAGGAGGGGTTGATAGAGTTCGGGGACCATGACTGCGTACAGGAGCGTCTGCACGTTGGCGTTCATCGCGTGACCGCTCGGATAGGATGCGGAATTGCGCGTGGACGCACCGTAGCGCGGATCGAGCTGGATCTGGTCGCTGACCTGGAAGGGGCGCGGGTTTCCCTGAGCGTTGGGAATGCCGGGGGTCGTCAGGCCAAAGACGGTCCCGTAAGTATTGATCTGCCCGTAGTACAATTTGAGCCACGTCGTATCGTCGCCGACACGGTTCGAGCCGATGCTGTCGATGAAACGCAGAACCCCGTAGGCGGGCGACGCCTTGTCGTCGAAGGCACCGAGCAGGATGGTGTTAATTTTGGGCCCGAAACCCGCATAGTCGAAACGGGCGGCGTCGTAGACGGCTCGATCGACACGGTCTTTCGTCGCATTCTTGTTGAAATCGATCGTGACCTGCAAAGACTGTCGGTAGGTCGATTCCGGCAGGTTCAGGATTCCATTCAGCAGAGCGATTCCCTCCCGCTGCGGAAGGGTCTGCCCGGTCCCGGGTCCCGTCAGGGCCAGCAGGGTCGCAAGGGAAGCGGCCATGAGTGTTCGGTGCATGACATACCCCAAATCCGCCTCAAGGTGCGATCGCATTTCCGGTTTCGCATCTTCCTCCACGCATCGAGATCAGGCGCCGTTTTCGTTCCGGTCTTCAGCCCATGCGATCGGATTAATCGGCGATCTGCAGCAAGTAACCGCAATCAGCTCGAACAATTGCACCAAAACAATTTGCCCAGACCGGCTTGCTTCGCCACAACATCATATGAAGATGATCTTTACGGCCGTGTGACAGGATGCTGATCGGTAAAACACCGATGAAAGAATATTTTACATGCTTATGGACCATAATATCGTCGAAATGTGACAGAATTTCTCGCCAGTAGAGCTGCAAATATGACATTACATCTGGCTTTTACACGCCAGTCACCGAATGGCGATCGCACGTCTGCCCTCGTCGGAGCCGAGGCGGACGCGACCGTGCCTCACTCCGATCGGTCTGCAACCGGCCGGTCGTCGATCCGGTCCGTCGGTTGCACCCACGCGGATGCCGAAAACGTTCTCTTGAAAGCCTGATCCGTTCTCCATAAAGAACGCGCCTGTGCTCGGCGAGGAGAGAATCGATGTCAGAGGGATTAGCAGCCCGCACCGTCGCGGCGGCCAACGGCGTGGCCCAGGACGCGGCCTTCGGGGCCGTCATCGCGCCGATCCATCTGTCGACGACCTTCAAGTTCCCGGCCTTCGAGCAGGCCGGCCCCTACGATTACTCGCGCCTCGGCAATCCGACGCGCGACGCGCTCGCCGACACGATCGCCAAGCTCGAGGGCGGCGCCCGGGCCGTCATGGTCGCGAGCGGCATGGCGGCCCTCGACCTCGCGCTGTCGAGCCTGCGACCGGGCGACCTGCTCGTCGCCCCGCACGATTGCTACGGCGGGACGCACCGCCTGCTCAGCTTCCGCAGCGCCCGGGGCCATTACCGGGTGACCTTCGTCGATCAGACCGACCCGGAGGCGCTCGCGGCGGCGCTGGCCGAGAGGCCGAAGGTCGTGCTCATCGAGACCCCCAGCAACCCGTTGATGCGCGTGGTCGATATCCGGCGCGTCACCGCCGCGGCGCGGGCCGTCGGCGCGCTGGCGGTGGTCGACAACACCTTCCTGTCGCCGGCCCTGCAGCAGCCGATCGCCCTCGGGGCCGATCTGGTCGTGCATTCCACGACGAAGTTCCTGAACGGCCATTCCGACGTCATCGGCGGCGCGGTGATCGCCGCCGACAAGGCGGTGGGCGAGGAGCTGGCCGCCTGGGCGAACACGATCGGCGTCACCGGCTCCCCCCTCGACGCCTATCTGACGCTCCGGGGCCTGCGCACCCTGTTCGTGCGGGTGGAGCAGCAGCAGCGGAACGCGGGCCGCCTCGCCGCCTTCCTGGACGCGCAGCCCGCGGTGGCCCGCGTGCACTATCCGGGTCTGACCACGCATCCGGGGCACGCCCTCGCCCGATCGCAGCAGGCGGGCTTCGGCGCCATGCTGAGCTTCGAACTGGCGGGTGGGCGCGAGGCGGTGAAAAGCTTCGTCGAGGCCCTGCGGGTCTTCACGCTGGCCGAGTCCCTGGGCGGGGTGGAGAGCCTGGTCGCCCACCCGCCGACCATGACGCATGCCGCGATGGATCCGGAGGCGCGCGCGATCGCCGGAATCACGGACGGGCTGCTGCGCCTGTCGGTGGGCCTCGAGGCCGAGGCCGATCTGCTGGCCGATCTGTCCCGGGCCCTGGAGGCGGTGGCCGGCTGAGCCGGCCGCTCAGGTCTCCTCGATCACCTCGAACCCGGACTCGTCCTCGATCACCCGGAACCGGGAGAGCCGCAGGGTCTGGGAGCGCTCGGCGGCCTCGTCCCGGCACTTGTCGACATGGACGGCCCGGTTGACGACCTGCAGGTTCGGCGTCCCCCAATAGGCGAGCAGCTCCGGCCAGGGCCGGGCGCGGTGCTCGCGCCAGACCCGGTAGAGCGGCAGGGCATGGTCGACCTCGGCGGTGCGCAGCAGCCGCTTGCCGGAGGTCGCGCAGCGGTGCCGCTGCCGGAGCTTGAGCGCCCGCACCTGCGCGTGCGGGGCGATCCAGAACTTCCAGGCGGCGACACAGGCCGCGTGCCAGCCAGCCTTGCCGTTCGGCTGCCCCCGGTTCCACAGATCCCGGTGCCAGCCGAACCGGTAGACCGGCTGGCCGCAGATGCAGCAGGCGCCGCGGCCGCGGGCGAAGGCGGCGTCGCGATAGGGCGCGGGCGGCGTCCGGAAGCTCCCGGTCCGGCCCTCCGCGCCGAGCTGCCACGTCCAGCCCTCCGGCGTCCCCGACCGGGCCGCCAGGGCGCGGGCGAGCCGGTCGGCCCGGAGAATGTGGGCGCGCCAGTAGCTCTCGACGGCGAGCCGCGGCGTCGGCGGGATCAGGGGCCGCGCCAGGGCGTGTTGGAGGACCGGCGCGGGAAAGACCGGCGGCAGGGCGCGTTCCAACCGCGCCCGGGCCTGCTCGTTCCGGAGATCGCGCCAGCTCGAGGTCGTCATGCTGGCGCTGCTGCTAACCCGCCGCGCCCGGGATGGCGAGGACCGCCGGGACACAGGAACCGAGTCCCGTGCCGGCGAGCGAACCAGAGCCGTTTCCTGAGGTTCTCCCTGCGGAAGCCACGTCCGACGCCGGTCGGACCGAACAGGAGCGCGGGTGAAGATCGTCGTCTTCGGTCTGACCGTCAGCTCGTCCTGGGGCAACGGTCACGCCACCCTCTGGCGGGGACTGTGCCGGGCGATGGCCCGGCGCGGCCACAGGATCGTGTTCTTCGAGCGCGACGTTCCCTATTACCGCGAGCACCGCGACCTGACGGCGCTGCCGGGCGGCGACCTCGTCCTGTACGCGGCCTTCTCCGACATCCGTGCCCGGGCAGTGCGGGAAGTCGCGGATGCGGACGCGGCGCTCGTCACCTCGTATTGCCCGGACGCGTTGGCCGCCACCGCCCTCGTGCTGGCGGCGCCCCGGGCGCGACGGGTCTTCTACGATCTCGACACCCCCGTCACCCTGGCGCGCCTGCGGGCCGGCGAGGCGGTGGACTATATCGGCCCCGACGGCCTCGCGGGCTTCGACCTCGCCCTCAGCTATACCGGCGGTGAGGCGCTCGACGCCCTGCGCCGGGATCTCGGGGCGCGGCGCGCCCGGCCGCTCTACGGGCATGTCGATCCGGAGGTCCACCGCCCGGCCGCGCCGCAGCCGCAATACCGGGCCGACCTCTCCTATCTCGGCACCTACGCGGCCGACCGGCAGGCCGCGCTGACCGAACTCTTCGTCGCGCCGGCCCGGCAGCGGCCGGAGCGGCGCTTCCTCATCGGCGGCGCGCAGTATCCGGCGGATTTTCCCTGGACGGAGAACATCCACTTCGTCCGCCACCTGCCCCCGGGGGAGCATCCGGCCTTCTTCTCGGCCTCGCGCCTCACCCTCAACGTCACCCGGGCCGCGATGGCCGCCATGGGCTGGTGCCCCTCCGGACGCCTGTTCGAGGCGAGCGCCTGCGGCACCGCGGTGATCAGCGATGCCTGGGCGGGCCTCGACGCGTTCTTCCGGCCCGGCGAGGAGATCCTGATCGCCCGGGACCGGGGCGACGTGCTGGCCGCCCTCGACCGGAGCGAGGCCGAGATCCGCCGCATCGCCGAGGCGGGCCGGGCCCGCACCCTGGCGGACCACACGGCGGAGCGGCGCCTCGACGACCTCGAACGCGCCCTGGCCGAACGCGACCTTCCCGAACCTGCGGAGTGCGGCTGAGATGTGGGGAATCGTGCCGGCCGCCGGGCGGGGGAGCCGCATCCAGCCGCTCGCCTTCTCGAAGGAACTCCTCCCGGTGGGCAGCCGCCTGCGCGACGGCGTCGAGCGCCCCTGCGCGGTGAGCGAGCATCTCGTCGAGCGCATGATCCGTGGCGGCGCGCGCAAGATCTGCTTCGTGATCTCCCCCGGCAAGTCGGACATCGTGGAGTATTTCGGCGCCGGCTACGGCGAGACCCCGATCGCCTACGTGGTGCAGCCGCGGCCGAGCGGCCTGTGCGACGCCGTCTTCTCCGCCCTGCCGCTGATCGCCCCGGACGAGCCGGTGATCGTCGGGCTGCCGGACACGGTCTGGCTGCCCCAGGACGCCCTGATCCAGCTCCCCGACGACGTGCTCGCCTTCCTGCTCTTCCCCGTCGCGCGGCCGGAGCATTTCGACGCGGTGGTGACGGACCGGAGCGGCGCGGTGCGCGAGATCCAGGTCAAGCAGGCGAAGGCGGCCACCAACTGGATCTGGGGCGCGTTCAAGATGCCGGGCCGCGTGCTGATGGAGTTGCACGCGCTCTGGCGCGCCCGGCTCTGTGCCGACGAGTATATCGGCACGCTGGTCAACGCCTACCTCGCCGGGGGCGGCCGCGCCGTCGGCGTGCGGGCGGGCTCGGCCTATGTCGATGTCGGCACGCTGGACGGCTACCGCGCCGCCATGACGCTGCTGGCCGGACCCGACGAGGCCGCAGCCGGGGCGCGCCTGTCCCTGGGGGCGCCGGCCGCCCAGGCCCCCGCGTCCCTGCGGCCCGCCGAGTGACGGCGGCCCTGTATTTCCCGCGAACCATCAGGCGCTCGGCAGAGTGGGTCTTGAGCCAACCCTAGATCGCCCCTTCACACAAAATTTACCGTGTTTGTTTAGGAATTGAGGCCGGGCTAACGAATTAGAAAGATCAAGTGTCCGGCATCACGCTGACATACGCGGCGCGCAGCAACCTTCTGGCCCTGCAGAATACCGCGGAGTTGATGGCGCGAACGCAGAACAACCTCGCCACGGGCCGGCGTGTCAGCACGGCCCTGGACAACCCGGTCAACTTCTTCACGGCCTCCAGCCTCGGCAGCCGGTCGACCCAGCTCAGCTCGCTGATCGACGGGATCTCCAACGGCGTTCAGACCCTTCAGGCCGCCACCACCGGGATCGCGAGCATCCAGCGGCTGATCAAGCTCGGAGAGAGCCTCGTCGACCGGGCCGCCCGGGCGGGCAACGCGGTCGCGACCCCTCCCCGTGTCGCTTCGCTCGGAACCACGTATGCGAGCACCGACATCGTCGGGGCTCAGAACGCCTCCGCTCCGCTTCCCGGTAACGGCCCCGCCGATTTCAGCCAACTTCACGGCGATTATTTCAGCACATCCTTCGATTTCGCTGCGATCAACCAAACCAACGGTGCGACTCTCGTCATCTCACGGCCCGGGATGTCGCCCAGGGCCTACACGTTCAATGCCCCCGGCCCGAATGCACCCGCGAGCGGCCAGTTCTCCAGTCCGGCGGAGCTGCGGACTCTGATCAGCACCGATCTGCCGGACGTGACGTTTCCGCCCGCGTCGAATTTCGCGATGGTGTCGAGGGTCAGCGATGCGCCGATCACCGTCAGCGGCACAGCGGTGAGTCCAGCGACCTTCGGCCCGGATCGGACACCGGTCGTTGCCGCCGACACCTTCACCTACAGCGCCAATGCAGGCTCGCCCGTCACGCTGACGTACCATGTCCCGGCGAATGCGGCGACCGACCCCGCGAACGGATATTTCAGCGATCCGAACTCGTTCGCCCAGGCGATCAACGCCATCGGCGGGGCGTCGGCTCTCTCGGCCGCAATCGACCCGTCGGGCACCTTCGTCCGGCTCACGGCCGCCGACAAGGATGACGTCTTCACGCTGTCGGGATCGGGCGTGTCGAACCTGGGATACACGCCCCAGACCTATTATCCCGCGCCCAGCCTCGACGATACCGCGGTGACGTACACGATCGGGAAGGGCGTCGAGCAGAAGAGCGTGACGGTCCGCTACGGCTACGATCCGACGGAAACGACGACCCTCAAGCAGTTGAACGACCAACTGGCCCAGGCCGACATGGTCGCGGTGCTCGACCCGGATCCGAGCGGGAAAGTGGTGGTGAAACCCATCGCCGGCCGGGAGGCCGATACGATCACCCTCTCGACGCCGCCGACCTGGGCGCCCACGCCACCCCGGACCAGCACGGGCGTCGCGATCCTGACGGGATCCGCGTCCGGCTCCTACACGGTCGACGCGGTCCTGCAGGAGCCGGGCGCATCGGCACGGCGGCAGCTGGCGAAGGACTACACCGCGCTGCTGGATCAGATTTCCGGCCTCGCCCGGGACAGCGGCTACAATGGCCAGAACCTGCTCATGGGCGAGACCATGACGCTGAAGCTCAACGAGACGGACTCGAGCCGCTACGACGTCCAGGGCTCCAGGATGGATGCCGACGGTCTCGGCCTGCAAACGGCGCGCGACGGCGATTTCCTCGATCCGCAATCCCTGGCCGCCGCCGGCCAGCAACTCGCCCAGGCCTCGAACATCCTGCAGGCGAAAGGGCAGGATTTCGCGACGAGCTACTCCCTCGCCGACGTCCGGCAGCACTTCACCCGGGCGCTGACGAATGTGCTGCAGACCGGTGCGGACAATCTGACGCTCGCGGATATGAACGCGGAGGCGGCCCGAGCCACGGCTCTCGACGTCCGGCGGCAGATCGGTGTCTCGGCCCTGTCGGCGTCGAGCCAGGCGCAACAGAGCATCCTGCAGCTCCTGCGGTGACGCCGTCACCGGCGTCTCGGCGCGGCCCCCCGTGCGGCGCGACACCGGCCGTGAGACGGGGCCCTGGGCCGGTCCCCCGGCCGGGCGCGCGGAGCGCGGGGAGGCGGGCCTCAGGCCGCCTGTGCCAGCTGCCGCTCGATCCAGGTCTGTGCGGTGTCGAGGTCCGGGAAGACAGGCGGGCACGCATCATCGACGGGCCCGAACCCCGCCTCCAGGAACCACATCCCGACCGCCTCCTCGTGGTCCTCCGAGAGCTGCACCAGCACGGCCACGAGGAAGTCATCCGCGAAAACCAGCAGACTCTCGGTATCGTGGCTGCCCGTCGCGACGTGGACGGGCTGCAGGCGAAGGCTCATGAAGCCGCTCGCATCTCCAGATGCAGGTACGTGGGGTCAAACTCCGAAACCTGCAAAAGTTCATCCCACGCCTCGAGCACCAGGGTGTTGCACTTCAGCGCGATCATGGCCCTGCCGCGCATGTCCTTCAGCACGCGGTTGACGTGAACCGAGGTGAGCCCCAGCGCATCCGCGAGATCGGCTTGCGTGATGGGAAGCGGGCAGCGGTAATCCCCGGCCAGACCGACCGCCTGCAGCTTCAGGTACAGTTCGCAGAAGAGGTGCGCGACCTGCTCGAAGGCCGAGCGGCGGCCCATGCCGACCATCCATTCCCGGAAGATCGCCGCGTCGATGAGGGTGTCGCGCCACAGGAGCGCGGCGAGGTTGGGGAACCGGTCGGTCAGGTCCCGCAGGCTGTCCTTCGGGATGAAGGCGACGGTGGCCTGCTTCAGCGTGGCGAGGCCGTGATCCATGATCGGGATGTGCAGGCTCTGCAGATCCGGGATGTCGCCCGCGATGTGGAACGAGAGGATCTGCCGCTTGCCTTCGCTGAGCAGCTTGTAGCGGCAGGCCCAGCCCTCGACGATCAGGCAGCAATGCGAGGGCTGGTCGCCGTCGCGGACGATGTCCTGCCGGGCGTTGAGGGTCTGGATCCGCATCGGCAGATCCTGAAGCGCCTGCCGTTCCGCGCTCGAGAGCGGGGCGATGCTCTCCAGTTTGCGGATGAGCATGGTCATGGGGTGCTGGTCGGCGGCTGACATCATGTCGCTCCACCTTCATCGCAGGTGGAAGCGCATATCTCTCCCAGCCATCAGCACCTGTGTTCGATCAGCTGATGATCATCGCACAATAAACCCGTTTGATCGAGCGACCCTGATATGAATCAGGTTTCACGAAAATATTTTCGGATCCCGGTTTATTCGACCCGCAAGCTTCACAATTGGCATGTCGATCTGTCCATCGATTGCTCGTAAAGGTGTCGATACTTCGTTTGCTGCCTGAATTCTGTGTGACCCGCAGGATGCCGGAAGCGGCCGGGACCGCGCGGGCTTCATGCTGTCGGCAGCCTCCCCGTCCCGGAATACGGTCACGATCTGGCGAGCGGCTCGCAGCGTGCCCCGTGCGCGTCGCCGCCTTCGGTAAGCCCGCGGGCGTAGAGTTTCGCGACCAGCGCCCAGAAATCGCAGCGCTCGCCTTCGGGGACCTGCTGCAGCCGCGTCTCGATCACGGCGCGCGCGGCCCGGGCGAAATCCTCGACCTGCTCGGCCAGGATCTCAAGGGGATCGGGCATGGGGATCCTCGGGGGTGGCCATGTTACGTCGAGCAACATCAACCCGCCCAGGGGCCCGACCGATCCAAAATCGGTGAATCACGCCTGCGAGACCGGCCCCGTGCGCGCCACTTCCCGCGCCTATCCGCGGACACGGCCGGATCCGCAATCCGCGGCCGGATCGCAACAAAGTTTCAATTTTTTAAGATGTCACCCTCACAAAAATCCGCCTTATTCAAACACCAACCTCCGAATGCAGCTCAGCCAACACTAACGTTTGTTGCTTCAGCCGCGAACGGCCTGCGGGCCGACGGAGCCTTGAGGGAACCTGCATGAAGTCCATCGCGCGGATGGCGGCAGCGCCGCTCTGGGTCGCCCAGCTGGCGACCGGAGCCAAATCCTTCGTCGACAACCCGATCCTCGGCTCGGAGCGGCTCAACCGGGCCGGGCTGCACACGATGCGGGTGCGGCTGGCCCACGCCATGGCGCATGTCCGCCGCCGCCAGCTCGCCCACCTCGTCAGCGCCCAGGACCGGGCGGATTTCGACCGCAACGGCTTCATCAAGCGCGCCGACTTCATGCCGGCCGACCTGCACAGGGCGGTCTATGCCGAGGTCACCAGCGTCGCCGCGGAGGGCCGCGAGCAGGTCCAGGGCGACACCGTCACCCGCCGCATCCCGCTCGATCCCGAGACCCTCAAGCGGATGCCCGCCATGCGCCAGCTCCTGGCCATGCCGGAATGGAAGAACCTGCTGCGCTACGTGGCGAGCTTCAACTGCGAGCCGATCCTGACCGTGCAGACGATCCTGTCGCACGTCACCGACGCGCCCCCGGATCCGCAGACCAACTTCCACATCGACACGTTCCACCCGACCATGAAGGCGTGGCTGTTCCTCACCGACGTCGCCGCC
>CAXDNE010000178.1:0-15439 GCA_963990595.1 uncultured Methylobacterium sp. | reverse complement strand
CGCCTACCTGCGCGTCGCGCTCTGGACTGCCGAGCTGGTGCTGGAGGCCGAGGCGAAGGGCGGCGAGGCGCCGGCAAACTTCGGTCCCGGGCAGGCCCTCGCTCCGGTGCTCGGTCGCGATCTCGCCGCCCTCGAGCCGCTCGTGCCGCGCCGCTCCGGCGGCGCCGACCCGCGCCTTCCGGCCGGTCGCTACCACCCCTGATCCCGAACGCCCGGAGGCCCCGATGCACAATCCCCTATCCGCCCTGTTCGAGATCGCCCGCCGGTTCCTGCCGGCCGGCGCCGACGTGCACCTCGTCCAGGCCGAAGAGCACCTGCGCGACGCCATCCGCGCCGAGGTCAAGGCGGAGATCGAGGCGCAGCTGGAGCCGGTCGTCGAGCGGCTGCTCAGCGCGGTCCGGACGGCGCTGAGCCCTGCACCGATCCCTCCCGTGGCACCGGCCGCGCCCACGAGCACGGGGTCGAGCGACCCTTTGCAAGCGAGCTCTCCCGCGCCGAGCGCCGCCTGAGAGCCGCCATCGCCACGCTCCTGAAGGATCCGAGCATGAACACGAACGACGTCCAGCTCCTCACCCGCATGGCGACCGACCTAGCGACGATCGCTGCGGGCTACGCCGAACTGCACGGGACCTGCACGACGCTGGCCACCCAGGTCCAGGCGCTGCAGCAGGGCGAGGCGGCACCCGCCGACACGACGCCGATCGCCGACATCCTGGCGAAGCTGGAGGCTTCCGCTCCGGCCGTGACCCAGACCGCTGCCAGCGCGCAGCAGACCGCCGCGACCGTGAGTGCGGCTGCGACCGGCGCCGCGAGCACGGATGCGCCTCAGCCGGCCGCCGATCCTGCGCCCGCCGCCGACCAGACGGCCGAGCAGCAGCCCACGGCCGCCTGACCCCGAAACGAGAACCGCCCGGCCTGCGGGTCAAGCAGGGGCCGGGCGGTCTGAAGAGAACGGGCGTCGTGCCCGTCCATGGAGAGCCAGATGGAAGCCACAACTGAAGCTGACACGCAAGTATTGCCGCCGGAGTTCGCGGCCGAGACCCTGACCGGCGACGTGCGCGACGTGCTCCTGACCCACGTTCGGTCGATGGAGACGCCCTGGTCGAAGCTGCCCGAGTGGGACCAGCGTGATCGGATTCGCGCGATCGAGAAGTGTGCCGAGGACCTCGTCCGGCGCTCGGTGCACGTCATCGCCCACAAGGGTCACCCGCACCTGGTCGTGTCGACGGGCAAATGGTCGGTCGGTGAGCTGATCGACCTGAAGGTCGGCGCAGCTTCCAGCGTCGAGAACATCACAAAGCTGGCTGAGCACGGCATCGGCTCGGCGATCCTGGTGCTGATCGAGCCGGGCGAGTTCTTCGGCCAGCGCGAAGAAGCCAAGGCCGATCCGGACCAACCCGCCATGGACCTCGGCGGCGATGATGCCGGCGAGGGCGAAGACGAGGACGGGGGCGTTGCCGAGCCCGAGGTCACATCCACGCGCAGTCGCCGCAACCGCCGCCAGATCTCCGCGACGGAGGCGGCCTGACCATGAACGCTCCCGTGCGCCACGGACGAGCCGGTCTGCCGGCAGCGACCCTCGCACGGGGGCGTCTGCCCGCCGGCACGATGAACAAGACTGAGGAGGCCTACGCGCGCCACCTGGAGGGCCTGAAGGCTCTCGGTGAGATCGCGTGGTTCGGCTTTGAGGCCTGGACGCTGCGGCTGGCCAAGCGCTGCTCCTACACGCCCGACTTCATCGTGATGCGTGCCGACGGCTCGGTCGAGGCTCACGAGGTGAAGGGCCATTGGACCGACGATTCCCGGGTCAAGATCAAGGTCGCCGCTGCGCAGCACCCGCTCCGCTTCGTCGCCATCCGCGCTCTGCCGAAGAAGTCCGGCGGCGGCTGGGAGGTCGAGGAATTCTGATGCTCGCGCGCGGCCCCTCCCCATCCTGCGCGCCGATTCCGCGCTCCGTCTACGCCATGCCGGAAGGCGTCCAGCGGGTCATCGTGTGGTGCTTCCTGGGCTGCGTGCTCGAACGGCTCGCGAATGGGTACCGGGCCTGTCCGGGCGAGATCATGCCCCGGCTCTGGAGGCCGCCCGTGCGCTCGGTGCGCTCCGAAACTGCCGAGCGTGCGATTGCGACCGGGCTGTTGGTCCCGGTTGCCTCAGGCCTCTTCGGCGATGCGCAGGCTTGGGTCGGGCCGAGCGCGGCTGTGCGACAGACGACGAGGGTCGCGGCATGATCCCTGGCGGCGCTCAGTCCGTCATGGCGTCCAGGCGTGAGCCGCCGGACAGCCTTGAGTTTTTCCCGACACCTCCTTGGGCGACCCGCGCACTGTGCGAGCACGCCCTGCCGCACCTCGGCCTGCAGCGCGAGTTCGAGTTCTCCGCTTGCTGGGATCCGGCCTGCGGCGAGGGCCACATGTTCGAGGTGCTGTTGGAGTACTTCGGCGGGGGCGGCTGGGGCTCGGACATCTTCGATTACGGTCGCGGCTACCGGGTCGAGGATTTCCTTGATGATCGCACGGTGATCGGCTCGCCCTCCGACGGGTTCGGGCCGGAGTTCATCGTCACCAATCCTCCGTTCCGCCCGGCCGCCGCTTTCGCTGCGCGTGCGATGACGCTCGCGCCGGTGGTCGCACTCCTGCTCCGCACGGTCTGGGTCGAGGGCGTCGAGCGCTACGAAACCCTTTTTCGGGACCATCCGCCGACACTGTTCGCGCCGTTCGTCGAGCGTGTTCCGATGACGAAGGGGCGCTGGGACCCGAGCGCCGGGACCGCGACGGCTTACGCATGGTTCGTGTGGGTCCGCGGGCGCAAGCCGCACGCCCCGTTCTGGATTCCGCCTGGCTGCCGTCAGCGCCTGACGCGCCCTGACGATGCGGCTCGCTTCGCCGTCCAGGTCGCGGCGCCCCTCTTCGAGGTTGAGCAGGTGCCGGCATGATCTGGGCCCTAATCCATGGCGGCCGCATCGTCGCCCTCGGCTCCTACACCGAGATCCTCGACACGGCCGAAGAGTGGATGGTGCTGGAGGTCCTGCGCCATCCCGACGAGACTGTGATCGCGCGCCGGCTGCCGTTCGGCTGGCAGGTCCTGCCTGAAGCGATGGTGCGACCCCTCGACGTCGAGGTGGCGGCATGAAGCTCGTCCGCCCGAACCCGGCATCGGAGCACGCGCGTGGCGAGGTCCTGCGCCCACAGGATCGCGCGTGGCTCCGCCAGCAAGGCGTCGGGCCCGCCGGCTACTTCGGGCGGCTCGGCACCTTCGGGCTGCCGATGCGCGACGTGGTGGTGTTCCGGCGCGGCCGGCGGTTCGACTTCGCGCGGCATTGCCGCGGCGAGGAGATCGAGCGGCGCAAGGTCCTGACCTTCCTCGCGCACGACGAGCTCGGCGCGCCGATCGACGTGGTGGCCTGGGACACCGCCAATGACACGGTGGCGTGCTGGCTCGGTCTGGTCGGCCTGCTCGGGCTCGACTTCCCGTGCCCGGGCATCGCCGGCGATCCGCTGGTCGTGTTCCCCGACCCCTTAGCCTGGCTGAAGGCCGACCGGCGCGGCGTGGTCATCGTCCGCCCGTCTCTCGCCCGCCAGCACCTCCTCGAGGCGGACGCGATCCGCGCTGCGGATATCGCGCACGCTGGTGCCGTCGAATCCCTCCTGCTCCGGGGCCTCCTGCCCCGGATCACTGTTCCCGCCAGTAGCGTACGGCGTGCCGCATGAACTCGGTCGCCGACATCGAGCACCATCGTGCCCGCCGCGAGCAGATGCGGCTCAACCTCGGAGACATTCGGGGCGATCGGGCGCCATCGTCCGATCTGCCGATCATCAAGGTGGTCGCGAGCGAGCTGCCGCGCGTCGTCGACGAGGCCGAGGAGCTGCTCCTCGAGAGCGGCGTCGCCGTGTTTTCGCGCGCCGGCACGCTGGTGCGCCCGATCGTCGAATCCGTGCCCGGCCCGAACGGCGCCCTGATCCAGGTCGCGCGGCTTCGCCCGCTCTGCTCCGATTCCCTCTCGGACCTGCTCGCCCAGACCATGCGGTTCCAGCGCTTCGACGAGCGGCGCCGGGCCTGGGCGAACGTCGACCCGCCCGCGAAGGTCGCGGCGATCCTGCTCTCCCGCGAGGGCAAGTGGCAGCTGCCGCCGATCGCCGGGATCATCACCACACCGACGCTCCGGCCGGACGGGACGCTGCTGAGCGAGCCGGGCTACGACCCGACAACGCGCCTCTACCTGATGCCCGACGAGGCACTGAAGCTGCCGCCGATTCCCGAGAAGCCCAGCCGCGAGGAGGCCGAACAGGCGCTGGCTCTGCTCACCGAGCCGCTGGCCGGCTTCCCGTTCGTCGGCGCTGTCGACAAGGCGGTGGCGTTGTCGGCGGTGCTCACGGCGGTGCTCCGGCCGGCACTCGGCGTGGCGCCGGCACATGCTATCGCGGCGAGCACGCCCGGCACCGGCAAGAGCTACCTCGTCGACGTCGTGGCGACCATCGCCACGGGCCGGCCCTGTGCGGTCATCCCGGTCGGCAAGACTGAGGAGGAGACCGAAAAGCGCCTCGGGGCCCTCCTCCTCGACGGCGCGCCGCTGATCTCGATCGACAACGTCAACGGCGAGCTCGGCGGTGACATGCTCTGCCAGATGACCGAGCGCCCGCTGGTGCGCGTACGGATCCTCGGCCGGAGCGAGATGCCGGAGGTGGAGTGTCGCTCCACGATCTTCGCCACAGGCAACAACCTCACCCTGGTCGGGGACATGACCCGCCGCGCGGTGCTCAGCATGCTCGACGCGAAGGTCGAGCGTCCGGAGCTGCGCGCCTTCGACTTCGATCCGGTGGCACACGTGCTGCGCAACCGCGGCGCCCTGGTGGCGGCGGTGATCACGCTCGTGCGGGCGTACCGCGCCGCCGGATCGCCGCAGGTCTGCGGCCCGCTCGGCTCCTACAGCGCGTGGTCGGCTACGGTGCGGTCCGCGCTCGTCTGGCTCGGCGGGGCCGACCCGGTACTGAGCATGGATGTCATGCGCGAGGAGGATCCGGACCTTGCCATGATCGGCGAGCTGTTCGCAAACTGGCGCGACCATCTGTTTCCGGGCTCGCCCTACACGGCCGTCGAGGTCGAGGAGGTCGCCAGCGAGCGCCACTCCACCGGCGACTATGCGCGCCCGGGCTTCCGGGACCTCCTGATGCGCAAGGCCGGCTCCGGGCCCGTCGTCTCGACGCGCCGGCTCGGCGCCTGGCTGAAGGCCATCAAGGGGCGCGTCGTGAACGGGTGGCGCCTCGACATGATGGCCGACGAGAAGCGCGGTCATCGGTACCTGCTCGTCCAGACCAAGACCGCCGACCCCGCAGGTTTGGGGTAAGTGGGGAAAGTGGGGTCGATTTCACGCGCACGCGCGAAACTCTCATCTTTTTGGCTGCTCTATAGAATAGACCCCACTTTCCCCACTTTCCCCAAAAGAGAGGAGAGTCAGGAAGAAAAGGGTCAGGGCAGCCGGAGCACGGCGCGGGCAGCGCGCCAGTCACACCGGAGGCCATCGATGCCCGAGACCACCACCATTCTCGTCACCTGCGCGGCCCGTCTGACGGCCGCCTACGCCGCCGGCAATCACTTCCCGGCCTCCGCGCTGCCGGACGTGCTCACGGCCGTCCACGGGGCGCTGAGCGGCTTGGAGCAGGGAACGGCGACCGGGGCGGCACCGGCCGTCGCGGCACCCTCCCCGGCCGAGATCCGCAAGTCGATCCGGCCGGACGGCCTGGTCAGCTTCATCGACGGGCGCTCGTACAAGACGCTGAAGCGGCACCTGACCGCCCACGGCCTGACGCCGGCGGGGTATCGAGCGCGCTTCAGCCTCCCGGCCGACTACCCGATGACCTGCCCGTCCTACTCGGCGCAGCGCTCAGCGCTGGCCAAGGCGATCGGCCTCGGCGTGCCGGGCGGGATGGCGCAGATGCAGGCTGCGGAGTGAGGCAGATGCCGAGCTACACGCTCATCACCGTCACCTACGGCGGCGAGGTCCGCCATGCGCGCGGATTCGAGAGCCTGCGCATGTGCCAGGAAGCGCGATCGATCGCGCTCACCGGCATGACGATCGCGCAGGCCGAGGCGGCCGACCGAGCCGCACATGAGCAGCAGGCGGCTTGGGAGCGACAGCGACGCGAGATGATGGAGGCCGAGTGGCGGAAGCGACACCCGCCTCGGCCTCCGACCGAAAGCGAGGCCGAGGGACTGCGCGTTATGCGGCTGGTCTGGACGAGCGAGGACGTGGTTTCACGTCCCGAGTACCTCGACGACTGGGGTGGCTACCAAGTGTCGATTCGTGTGAGCCGATCGGTGTTCGGAGCCGACGGTCTGATCCGCGACGAGTTCGGAATCGTCAGCGGCCGAGCATGGGGCATCCAGTTCCTCACGCCCGGACCGAAGCCGGATCCAGGCGGCATCCGCTCTGCCCACTGCGTGATCGAGATGCCGGATGAGCCGACCGTGGCTCTGTCGAAGCTTACGCCCAGCGAGGCAGCGTGATGGCCATCATCATCAACGGCAAGTCCTACTCGGGCAGCAGCCTGACGATCCGGGGCGACCAGGTCATCATCGACGGGAAGCCGCAGGGTGAGGCGGTGAGCGGCGTCGTCGAGGTCCGGATCACTGAAGGATCGCCCGTCAGCGTGCAGAGCGATGGCGACGTTCACTGCGGCGACGTCGCTGGGGGCATTCAGGCGGGCATGAGCGTCACCTGCGGTGCGGTCGGCGGCGACGTCCGGTCCGGGATGAGCATCACCTGTGGCGACGTGTCAGGAGACGTGAACGCCGGCATGGGCGTGAGCATGGGGCGGCGGCGATGATCGTCGACCTGCCTCCCGAAAACCGTCCCGACGTGAAGGCCGCCATAGCCCTCGTCGGCTACGACGCTCGTCCGACCGGCCGGCTCCAGCTCCTGCAGTCCAAGCGGGCTGCGCGCCTCCAGCAGGAATGGCGCGGCAAGGCTGGTACGGTCTGGCTGGACGTGCCGATCGTCGCGGTGCCGGAGCTGCCGCCGCGGTGGCCGGCGAGGGAGAGCGTTCCGGACGGCACACCGAGCAGTGGATGGAGCGGGTTAGACTCATGAGTACACAAAATCACTATCGAACGAATTGCGACTATTTCTTCTGATCCATTCGCATGTAATCGAAAATCATCTTATCCAGCGTCTGGTGAAAGGAAGTCATTCGACCGTTGAGCCCGTCCTCGATTTTATAAAGCTCTTCGAGTTTCTGCTCGGATTGATTACGTTCCTGGCGATCCGAATTGGTCTTCAATTTCAAAATTGCCTTCCAGTTTTGATCTAGAAATTCATAAACTTCTTCGCCGAACAAAAACTTGGCCTTGCTGAGGCCCTCGGCATATCTTCGTGTAATTTTACCATCTATGTTGCTAGGACCAACTTGGATAACCTCGTAAACGGCATCTGAAACAGCTTCATAAGCTTCAAGGCGCTTGTCGAAGAGGTCGAGCGCGACTTTCGCTTTTGCTGTTTGCCACTGCCGATATGCGATGGCGCTAGCTATGCCACCAGCGATGATGGCGACGATCGGTGTGCCTAGAGCCTGAACGTAGGCTGTCCAGTGTGGGTCGGGCATGGACTATTGTTCTGCGCCTGGGGTGTTAGCTCGATGGAACTGAGATCGCACACCTGATGAAATCCGCAAGCGATAACCCAGATGCCGGAAAATCCTTCAGGAACACTACGCGACCGCCCTGCTTATAGGCCTCATTGATCGGGCCCTTCTTGGCGTCCAGAGACAGCACGACGCCGGTGAAGGCACGGGCGCCCAAGGACCAATCGGCCTCGTTCTTGTAGAGCTTCGTCTTCGGCCGCAACGTCCTCAAAGGGGTTTTCTGCTGCGCCAGGAAGACCTCTTCCTCCGGCTGGATCCAACGGCCGTGATCGAAGCCGCCGACTCGCTGCTCGTCGGCCGGGAGCGTTTCGTCGGCGAACCCAAAGAAGCTGTCGGTGGATATAGAGCAGTCGCGGATCGCCTTGTCGATGAACGCCTTCAGCTCGGGCTTCCTCTCGGAGATGGGCGGGATCTCGAACTCGGCCTCGCGCGTGATGCAGACGCAGAACTCGTCCTTCGGGAGCTCCGTCGCGAGGTCGATCCCTAACGCGAACAGCATGTCCCAGACGTTGTTGTCGATGTAGACGCTGATCAGATCGGTTGCCATACGGCCGAGATTAGCCGCGCTGTAGGCGGGGCGCCATCCTGTGGAACATGCTAGGAACGTCAAGCGGCGCTTTGGGCCGCGCCACCGAGTTCGATGCTCACCCGCCCAGAAGGTCCCGATCCGCCCCGTGAGCCCTGGACCTGCGCCGATATCGAGCGCTGGCTGACGACCGCATTCCGGGAGATGCCCTACACGCCGATCTATGCCCCGCGCGGCAACACCCTGAAGAGCGCTGACCAGGACAAGCCCAGCGCCACCTTCGATATCGTGGCCTTCACCGGCACCGTCCTTGGGGACCGATCCGAGGATCGGAGGATCCTGCTGCTCTGGGCACGGGCGATCGCCACCGAAGGCGAAGTCGGCGGCTCGATCGCTCAGTTCTGCGAGGCTAAAGACTGGCACCGAAGCACCTTCGATCGGAAGCGTCTGCGCGCATGCAAGAAGATCGTGGCTGAGAAGAACCGCATCGACGGCAGACGTTGATCTATGTTCGGACGCTCTCCATCGAGAATGCCGCAGCGGTCAAGTTTCCTCTTGACGATGCGGAAACAGGCGCCGGACGAAAGTGCATTGCTGCTTCGTTCCGAACCGGCAAGCATTGGGGATCACCGTGCAGGCCAGTTCGCAAAGCACCACCCAAGCGGCCGCACCGAAGCGCCGCAAGATGACGATCGAGGAGGCGCTCCGCTGGGCGATCCGCGACGAGTTGCCGAAGCGCCGCGCGGACAGCCCGATCCGCGGCCCGCAATGCGCGTCCGACCCGGTCTGGCGCATGGTCGCCATGGGCGGTCCGGTCGACAACTGGTCCCGCGAGCCCGGGATGCCGCCGGCGATGGGCGATCCCCACCCCGACGCCATCACGATCGAGGCGCACCTTCAGGTCCTGAGCGAGACACTCCAGCGTGCGGCGGATGGCTCGGCCATCTGCCCGCTCGACCTCGCGCCCTATCCGATCCAGTTCAACCTGCGCGGCAAGGCCAACCTCGGGGTGCTGACGTCGGCCACGATGTACGCGACGCCCTCCTGGCTCGTGACCGGCGCGATCCGCAGGCCGCCCGCGGTCTGCGGCGGCATCGCGATCGAGCCGGTGATGGCCAAGAACAACAAGGTCGCCATCTGGCGCACGGTCCACACACCCTGCGGCGAGGGTCCGGACGGCAAGCCGTGGTTCACCAGCCATGACGAGGTCGCCACCTCGAAAGGCGACAGCCGGGACACGGGCCTCTTCTGCAAGCTGAACTTCACCCGCACAGGCGACGAGGTCCTGGAGGAGCAGCTGCGCTACGCCTACTGGCACGCGGCGCTCGTCTACCTCGTGCCGGCGCTCCAGTTCCTCACCAGCATCGAGGTCCTGCCGCCCAAGGCGCCGATCGCGCCGTGGCTGGAGCCGGAAGAGGAGCGCGCTCCGCTGCCGAACCTGCGGCCAGCCCGCCACGTCGACCTTCAGAACCGCCGCCCGGCCGGACGCCGCGCAGCGCCGATGCGCGCCTCCCCGGTCCGCCAGATCGACTCGCGGGATTGGACGCCGACGGGCGAGCGGCGAGCGTGATGCTCAGCCCTGAGCCGCGGCGATCCCCGCCAGGCGGCTGCGCGCGGCCGAGACGAGAAAGCCCGACCGGCTCTCGCCGATCGCTGCAGCCGCGCGGTCGATGCGGCCGAGCATTCCCTCGTCCAGCGTGATGTTCACGCGCACGGTCTTTCCGGGCAGATCCACATCCAGAAGCGTGATGATCGCATCGCGTCGCTCCTCCTCCAGATCGGTCGCGTCCAGCACCTGACGGACCGTGCGGAGTTCGGGCACGCTCTCACCGTCCTCGATCATGCCGCCGACGTGGAAGGCGAGCATGTCCGCCGCCTTGTTGATCACGGCGTCGATATCGTCGGCCACCGTGGTAGCGCCGGGAAAGTCCGGGAACGAGGCGCCGAATGCGCCATTCTCCTCGTGGATCAGCATCACGACCCGAGCCATCTGCCTATCCTCCTGCTTGAGCCGCGGCGCGACTCGCTTCACCAATCCCACCCGGCCTGCCGATAGATGCTGCGCAGCGTCCCGGTCGGGATCTCGCGGGCGCCGGTGTCCACCGTGACGCGGCCGGGCCTCGATGAGTGGCGGTACTGGACGTGATCGCCCGGCCCTTTGCGGGCCACCGTCCACCCATCGGCCGTGAGGGCCTGCAGAACGTCACGTGTCCGGTTGCTGTGATCAGTTCTGGACATCAGGCCGCTCCGACGATGTGTATTGATACACATTTCAGATCGGCATGTCAAGCGCAGTGTGTATTGATGCGTATTAGTTCCTAGCTTGACCGGGGCTGAGGCTTGCGGTAGTTCGGACCCTGCAAAGATTTAGAAGGCTCCGGCGGAAACGCGCGGGGCCTTTGTCGTTTCGGGAGGTCGGCTATGAAGCTCTGACCCCGCCGAGGCACATCTCCTCTGAGCGGACCTTGTGCCCGCTATGACCCTGACAGCCAGACCTATAGCGGCCTTAAAGAGCCGGGTCCGGGTATCGCCGCACGCCCCTGGACAAGCTTGCCGCGCGACGACCGTTGATCCCTTGCACCTCCGAATGGAGGGATGGCCGCCCGTCACGGCCGGCCGACGGGTCGACCCTCCCTCGCGGAGGCGCACCCTTACATCTCGCCGGAAGGCGCGCGCTCCGCCCGGGCGTCATCGGGCGGCCCCGTTTCAGCGATGCAGCGCAAGAGGCGATCGTCTATGATCTCCACCATGACGCGCGCACAGCGCCCGGTGATGACCGAGCGCGACATCGTCGAGCGCCTCCACGGCCTCTGCCTGCTGGCGGATCGCCTCCGCGCTCCGAGTCACCGGCACAACCAAGAGGACTACGTCGCCGACCGCGACGAGCTCCGTGACCACGCCCGACGCTTCTACCGGGATCTGACGGGCAACTGGCCCGCGCACGAGGCTGGCTCGCAGCCGGTGCGTCGAGCAACGCTTCCGGTCCCGGCCGCGGTCCTTCGCCACCGCGAACGCACCAAGGCATCCCGCACCGCCTGAACGAGAGCAGCGGGCCGAGCTCGTGCTGAGGGGCATTGCCGCCCGACCCGCCGGCCGAACGAGAGGACCGTCGAAAACCTCTCGCGCAGCCCTTCGAGCCTGATCGCCGCATGTTTCCAGCCTGTCTCAGGCTGCTGCGCTCGCACTTCGACCGATCCTCAGCCCAACCCGGCGGGGATTTTCTTTGAGAGCAACAATGACGCTTCGCCAGCGCATGGCCACCGTCGCGATGTGCGACGCGGTGCTCGCCTGCTCGGTCTGCACGCCGAGCCTCCGGCGCCGCACGGAGCGCCTGCGCGCCCGCGTCTCCGGAGACTACTCCCGGGTGAGCTTCGGCACCCTCGTGATCGTGGTGATCTGAGTGATGCTGCAGGACACCACGTTGCGCGTCGGCGTCGCCGCCGATGCGAGAGGCTACTCCGCCTCCGAGCGCCTGGAGGCCGGCAAGCCGACGGCGTCCGAGAAGCGCCGGGCCAGCCGCACGCGCCGGATGATCATGGACCTGCCGAAGGACGGCGCGGTGGTGATCGTCCACTCGCCATCGGTCATCGGCATCTTCCGCGACCTGATCCGCGCCGTGCGGGGCGAGGAGATCGCCAACGCCACGCGCGTCGTCGCAGCGCCGACTGCCGTCGACGAGCTCGCTATCGTGGGTCGTCTCAGCCTGCCTGTATTCCGCGATCACTTCGTCGAGGAGCAGCGCGAGCACGCCCGCGGCGTCCTGCACGCCTGGAGGCAGTGATGCCGCGGCTCGTCGCGCGCTTCGCATTGCTGGTCGGCCTGCGTCGCGCCGCCCCGACCCCGGTTCGCTCCTGGCGTGATCCCGCACCAGCGCTCTGCATCGGTCGTCCGGTCCACACCGGTCGCGCCCTGTCCGCCGGCGAAGCCCCCTGACATGGACGACGCGATCGCGATCCACGCGCCGCTGCCGTTCATTGCGTGCGCGTTCGTGCTCCTGATCGCGATCGCCGGCCTCGACGTTCACCATCCCTGCCGCTCGGCCGCCATGTCGCTCCGCGACGTCATGCTCTTGGGCGCCCTGCACTTCGCGCTCGCCGCCTGCGTCCTGATCGCCGCCATCAGCCTGGGGCATGCCGCATGAACACGGTCTTCGCCCTGATCCTGGTCTGCGCCGCGACCACCGCTCAGTCCGACTGCACGCGCGAGACCGCACTCGACGTCATCACCGCCAAGATGCCCTCCGTCTTCGCTTGCTTGATGTCGGGTCAGACGAGCGTCGCCCGCGAGCAGCTGCTCGCTGACGGCCGCTACACCAAGGTGGTGTGCGGCGGTCGCCCATGAGCTCGAACCGCCGCATCGCCTGGGGCGCCGCGCTCGACCAAGCCCGAGGGGATCGCATGGTACGCCGTGAGATCCGTGAGGAGCGCCTGCGCGGGCAGCGCTGCTCGGCGCTCGACCTCTCCGCGTGGTGCGGCCAGTCCGGCCGCCGCTACGTCGTGGCGGTCTACACGCTGACCCAGGCCCGCTCGGACGTCGACGCCCCCGGCGCTGTCATCCTCGGCGTGCGCCGCGGTTCCGATGGCCTCGCCCGCATTGTCGGCGCCGGCTGGCGCGGCACGATGGCAGAGGCCATCGAGCTCGCCGCGGCCGACGGCGCCACGGAAATGCATGCGCACCGCCTCGCCGAGTCGGACGCCGAGCGTGAGGCGATCGTCGAGGACCTGGTGGGCGACGATGCGCTCTGACCCGCGCCCCTATCTCGACCTCTGGTCGCTGGTCGCGATCTACGCGGCCGCCACCACGATCGTGTTCGAGGCGAACTACCAGCTGCCGATGGCTCTGCTCGACGAGTGGGGCCGGATCCTGCGGGACCGATGATGTTCCGCGGTTGGTACCGCCGGTTCGCGCTGGGGTGTGCGAAGGCCTTCGCGGCCGCGTAACAGCCGCCGAAAATCGGCCGCGTCTGAGTATTCAAGAATAATCAGACAGCGACGCGCGGCACATCGGAAATATCAAGAAAATCAGAGGTTTGCCGGTGGCTACAAGTAGCGCCCGCGCCCGCCGCGCGATCCGTAGGAATGCGGTCCAAGCGGCCGAGCGCGAGATCGTCCGCACCAAAGCGGTCGGTTACCTTCGGGTGTCGACCGAAGAGCAGGCGCAGTCGGGCTTCGGCCTCGACACACAGGAAGATGCGGTCCGCAAGTTCGCCGATGCGACCGGCCTGGAGCTGATCGACGTCGTCGCCGATCCCGGCATCTCAGGGACGACGCGACCTGCCGATCGGCCGGGCTTCAGCCAGGTCCTGCAGCTCGCGGCCGAGCGCCGGTTTAGCGTGCTCCTGGTGAAGCGGTTCGATCGCTTGGCCCGCAACATCGCGCTCGCGGTCACCACGTCCGCGGAGCTCGACACAGAACACGGTGTGACGATCCGCTCGGTCACGGAGGCGATCGACACGGGCTCGCCCTCGGGCAAGCTCATCTTTTCGGTGTTCTCGGCCATGGCAGAGAACGAGCGCGACGCCATCGTCGAGCGCACGAAGGATGGGCGGGTTCAGAAGGCAGGCCAGGGCGGCTTCGCCTGCGGACGCATCCCGTTCGGCTACCTGTCGGACGGCAAGGGCGGCCTCATCGTCGATCCGGACCGCGCACCCGTGGTGCTCCGGATCTTCGAGGAAAACGGCGCCGGCCGCACGGTGCGGGCGATCGCCGACGGCTTGAACCGCGACGGCATCGTCTCGCCGAAGGGCGGGAAGTGGTGGCCCGGCACAGTCAGCTACGTGCTCAACAACCAAGTCTACGCGGGCCGCACCGAAGTGGTCTTCGTGACCGGCGGGGCGGTCACACACGTCAACCGCAAGGGCGCGCACGCCCGCATCGTCCGGTGAGTCCCTTGGCCCAAGAGATCGACCGCCAGCTGGACCGCCTCGAGGTCCGGCACGGCGACATCCTCGTGCTGCGCACCCGCGAGAAGCTGCAGGCTGTCACCGCCGAGAAGTGGCAGGACGAGCTGATCCGCATGTGCCGCGACGCCGGCGTCCGGGACGTGACCGTCCTGGTGCTCGACAACGCGACCGAGCTGACGGTCGAGCGGCCGGCCACGCGCCTCGTGCAGCAGCGCCGGGACATCCCGCAACCGATGCAGGGCTGCTGACATGAAGGCGACAGACCAGGACATCCTCTCGGCCGCCCGCAATCTGCAGGCGGCGCGCGTCGCCTCGGACGGGGCCTATGATGCCGAGTTGGCCGCGCAGCGCGAGCTCGCGGCCTGCAAGAAGAAGCTCGGCGACGCACAGGAGGCAGTGCGGCGCGCGAGCGAACGTCTTGCCGATCTGCTCGATCGCGATCACCGCGAGCCGGAGGCGGTCTGACCATGGCCGCCCAGACGCTGACGATCCTCGACCCGGTTTCGGGTCAGGTGAAGACCATCACCGTCGGGCGCTGAGCCCATGCTGGTCCTCAACGCCGACGAGTTCGGCATCAAGGCCGAGGCCGTTGGGCGCGCCGCCAAGCAGATCCCGTTCGTCACAGCGTTCGCGCTGACGAATGCGATGAAGGATGCACGCGAGGCCGAGCGCGAGACGATGCGGTCAGTCTTCGACCGGCCGACGAACTTCACGCTGAACGCCCTGCAGGTGCGGCCGGCCACGAAGCAGCGGCTCCAGGCCGAGCTCGGCTTCAAGGAAGGCTTCGGCTCGGTTCCGGCCTGGAAGTACCTCGGGCCGCAGGTCGCCGGCGGCCCGCGCAAAGCCAAGCGGTTCGAGCTGGCGCTCAGGGCCAAGGGCATCCTGCGCTCGAACGAGTACTGCGTGCCCGGCCGCGGCGCACAGCTCGACGGCTACGGCAACATGAACCGCGGGCAGGTCGTCCGTATCCTGTCCGCGCTCGGTGCCGCGTCGGACGCGGCGCAGAATACGGTGCGTCGGCCGAAGCGGTCGACCCGCAAGCGCAACCTCGACTACTTCGTCCTGCGCGGGACGCGGGCGCCCGACGGCGTCTACCTGCGCGAGGGCCGCGCCGCGGTCCCGATCCTGATATTCGTGAAGGGGACGAGCTACACCAAGCGCTTCCCCTATTACGAGAAGGGGCGCACAGTGGTGCCGGTCGCCTACCGGAAGCATTTCCGGGCAGCCTGGGAGCGCTTCGTCGTCAACGACGTGCGCCGGAAGGGCTGAGGCAACCTCGGCCGCCGGCGGCCCGCGCAGGGCACGGGCGGGCCGTCGAGGCCCCCTGCCCCACCCTGTCTCTTATACACATCTGACGCTGCCGACGAAGAGGATAGTGTA
>CAXDNE010000177.1:0-15524 GCA_963990595.1 uncultured Methylobacterium sp. | reverse complement strand
CACTATCCTCTTCGTCGGCAGCGTCAGATGTGTATAAGAGACAGGTCGCGGAACGCCCGCGCGGCCTCGAGCCGCTCCCGGGTGGCGATGGGCCGACCGGCCTCGCGCTCGCGCAGCCTGTCCCGGGTCGCGGCGGCTTGGCGGTGGGCCGCGTCCCGCCGGTCGGCGGCGCGCTCCCGCTCGCGATGCCTGGCGTCGAGAAGAGCGCGGAAGCGGGCGATCGCGTCCGGCCCGGGCAGGGGCATCCGGGCGAGGGCGGACAGGTCGGCGACCGGGGGCGACAGCCGAGCGGCCTGATTGCGCAGGAGGGCCGCCTCGCGCTGGATCGTCGCGTCGAGGGTCTCGTGGGCGGCGATCCGCTCGTGCAGCCGGGCGAGGGGCTTCAGCGCCTCGCGCAGCGGCGTCGGATCGCGCGTCGCGCCCGCGACTTCGATCTCCCCGGCCAGCCGGTCGCGCTCGGCCAGGGCCGTCGCGAGGTCGCGGGCGAGCTGATCCTCGGCTGCCGCCAGGGTCCGATGCTCGCGGATCAGCCACTCGATCCGCGCCCGGGCGGCATCCGTCGGCTGGCCGGCTTCCAGCGCCGCGAGGTCGGCGACGCCGATCCGAGCCCGCAGCCGCTCGAGCTCGAGCCCGACCTTGTGGGCGTCACCCACGATCCGGGGCAGGTCCGTGCCGCCCTTCTCGAATTCCTTGGTGCCGCTGAACGCGGCGAGGATCTCGTCCGCGCGCAGGATCAGCCCGGGTTCGACCGGCACCGATTCGGCCTCGGTACGGGCCCGGGCGTGCGCGGTTTCGGCCCGCGCCGCCTCGGCCTCGGAGGCGCGGCAGCGTTCGAGGGCGGCCCCGAGGGTCTCGATCCAGGCGGCGTCAACCTCGATGAGGCCATCCTCGAGGGCGATGCGCCGCTCCAGCGCGTCGATCTCCAGGAGAATCGGCCTGACACGCTTGAGCCGCTCCAGGCGGCCGCGCTCGACGGCCATCGCCTTCTGCTCGGCCCGGAGCGCGTCGAGCAGCCCGGCCGCGCCCGCGATCTCGTCGTTCAGCGCGCGCCAGTCGCCGGCGCGCAAGCCCTTCTCACGGATCGCCTTGCGGGCGCTGTCGTGGCGCTCCAGCGCTTGGTAGAAGGTCCGGTGCTTGGCTTGGCGCGGCGCGAATATGCCCTCGGCCTCGGCGTCGAGGGCAGATTGCAGCTCCGTGAGCCCGCGCAGGCCAGAGCCCGCCGCGAACAGGCTCGCGCCGACCTCGCCCTCCACATCCACCATCTCGCGCCCGCCCGCCCGGAGGCTCGACGCGTCCAGCCCGAAGGCACGGCAGAACGCCGTCCGCGAGAGGCCGCCGAGGAACGGCGCGAGCGCGTCGTCGGGCAGGGGCGCGTCGCCGGCGTCGATGAGGGTCCGGCTGTTGCCCTTCCGGCGCCGGAAGCTCAGCCGGCGGCCATCCGCGGCGGCGATCTCGGCCCCGAGGCGCAGCTGCGGCATGTCGTGCAGGAAGGCGTAGCGGGTGAATTTCTCGAACCCGAACAGCAGGTCCGTGACGGCCGCGAGCGCGGTGCTCTTGCCGGCCTCATTCGCCCCCAGCACGACATGCAGCCGCGCGTCCGGGCGGAACGCGATCGTGCGGTCGGTGAAGGCGCCGTAGCGCTCCAGGGCGAGACGGATCAGGCGCATCGGGCTTCCATGGGCGATCCGCTCAGCAGTGCCGGCCGTCGAGGCGGCCGAGGATCAGGGCTTCGGCCTCGGCGCAGAGGGCGTCGAACTCCGCGTCCAGATCCGCCTCGGCGGCGACCGCGGACGGCATCCGGCCGCCGATCTCGGCCAGCGCCGCCTTGGCCTTCGCCCGGAACTCGGGATCCCGGTCGAGGTCGGCCAGCAGGGTGGCCGGGTCGACGGCCGTGCCGGAGGATTCCAATGCCGCCCGGGGTCGGTGCGTCTCGAGCTTGAGGCGCTCCAGCCAGATATCCTCGTGCAGCCGGTGGGCGGCGGCCTGGATCTCGGCCGTGAGCGAGTCCCGGTCGGCTGCCAGCGCGTCGTGGGCCGGCGTCGTGCCGGTGAGGTGCACGCGCACGAGGACGAGGCGGGTTGCCGCCAGGGCGACGAGCGGCCGCAGCGCCGCCTCGACGCCGTCCAGCGCCGCGCGGGGATCCGCCGCCTCGGCGAGATCCACCGACACCATTTCGAACCGGGCGCGGTCCAGGGCGAGGCGCCGGAGGCCCGTCACCCGGCCATCGGCCACGTCGACGATGACGGCGCCCTTCTCGCCGCACTCCCGGATGCTGCGCCCCTGGAGATTGCCGGGGAACACGATCCAGGGATCCCGGGACAGCTCGGCATATTCGTGGATGTGGCCGAGCGCCCAGTAATCGTAGCCCCGCGCCGCGAGGTCGGCGACCGAGCAGGGCGCGTAGGTCTCGTGGGCTGCGTGGCCGGTGCAGGAGGTGTGGAGGATACCGAGGTTGAACCAGCCCGGCAGCGCGGCCGGGTAAGTCAGCGCCAGATTCTCCTCGACGGCCCGGCCCTGGAAGCTCCGGCCGTGCAGGGCGACGCGCAGCGCGTCGAGGCGCAGCGTCCCGGCGCGGTTCGCCGGGAACACGTGCACGGAGGGCGGCAGGGTGATCGAGCGGGTGATGACGCTCTCGGCGTCGTGGTTGCCGCGCACGAGGATCGTCGGGATGCCGGCGCGGTCGAGGCGCGCCACCTGCCGGGCGAAGAACAGGCCGATCGTGTTGTCCGCCCAATCGCCGTCGTAGACGTCGCCGGCCACGACCATGAAGGCGACCGACCGCTCGATCGCCTGGGTGACCAGATCCTCGAAGGCCTGCCGACCGGCCGAGGCAAGGCGCCGGGCCAGATCCGCGTCGCGGGCGGCGAGCCCCGACAGGGGGCTGCCGAGATGCAGGTCCGCCGCATGGATGAAGCTGAAGCCCGTCATCGGCCTCCGGAAAAGTCGGTGAAGCTCTCGGTCCGGAGGCCCGCCTCTGGAGAGCGGGCGCCGTCACGCGGGCTCTTAGGCCGCGGCGGGGGCGGCCTCAAGCGGCGCCCGCCGCTCACCTGTGGGACACGCGCGATGCGCCGGGTCCGATGCCGCTCGGGCCGCGGACGCGGCACCGCCATCAGCCAGCCGTCGCGCCGCGCGACCAGATCCCGTCGAACGCCCTGGCCCCGCGTGCGTTACAGCGTGGCGGTGGCAGAAGCGCCGCGCGATGAGGTACGAGTCCGGCCCGATGAACATCGCTGCACGCCCGGCCCGCTCCGGCCTCGCCTCGGCCCACGAGTTCCCGATCCGGCATCCGGATCGGGCCCACGCCCCCTACAAGATCGTGAGCTGGAACCTCCTGCGGCGCACCGGCGCGGCCGTGGACGACGTCGCCGCCCTGGTCGCCCAGGAGAAGCCGGACCTGCTGCTGATGCAGGAGGCGACCCGGGCCATCGGCTTCCTGCTGGACCGGATCGGCGGCCATTATGCCTGGGCGCCCCTCCCGGGCCGGATCCACGGGCTGGCCATGTGGAGCCCCAAACCCTGGTCGGCGCCGCCCCGGGTGATCACGCTGCCCTCCGGCGCCCTGGTGCACCGGGTCTGCCAGATCCTGGAGCTCGGCGAGTTCGGCGTCGCCAACGTCCACCTGTCGCACGGGCAGATGCTGAACCGCCGCCAGCTCCGCCGCATCGTCGCCGAGCTGCCGCCGCGCGCCGCCGTGCTCGGCGACTACAACATCGTCGGGCCCGCGATGATCCCGGGCTTCCGAGACGTCGGCCCCCGCCAGCCGACCCACGCCATGGTGGACGTCCTGCCGCTGCGGCTCGACCGCTGCCTGGCCCGCGGCCTCGTCTGCCACGAGCACGCGGTTCTGCCGCGGGGTCCCTCCGATCACCGGCCGATCGTCGTCCATCTCGGGCCGGCGCCGGAGGCGCACGCCCCCGGCCGCTTCAAAGGTATGGCAGCAGCAGTCGCACGCCTGCGTCGCGCAAACGGATCGGCAGGCCGCGTCCGGCGAGGTCCTCCCGGCTGAGGCGCGCCTCCATCTTGCCGCGCATGAACCGGTCGAGCTCGGCGGCAAGGCCCGCGTCGATGATCTCGACGTTCAGCTCGAAATTGAGCCGGAAGCTGCGCATGTCCCAGTTCGCGCTGCCGACGAAACACCAGATGTCGTCGACCACCATCGCCTTGGAATGGTCGAAGGGCGGCTCGTCGAGCCAGACCCGCACCCCGGCGGCGAGCAGCGGGTCGAGATGCGCCCGCGTCGCCCAGTCGATGAACGGGTGGTCGCTGACCCGCGGGATGATCAGATCCACGGTGATGCCCCGGGTGGCGGCCTGCGCCAGGGCCCCGGTGACCAGCTCGTCGGGCAGGAAGTAGGGCGTCACGAACCGGACGGTCCTGCGCGCGCAGGCGAGGGCTTGGAGGATGACCTGCTCGATCTTCTCCACGTCCGCATCCGGGCCCGACGTCACCGCGCGGGCGACGCTGCTCCCGGCCGGATCGAGGTCGGCGAACCAGGGCTCGGCGTCGAGGATCTCACCGTTCACGAAGGCCCAGTCGGCCGCGAAGGCAGCGGCGAGCTGCTCGACCACGGGCCCGTTCAGCCGGAAATGCGTGTCGCGGATCGGGTGCTCGGGCCTCAGCGCGACGCGGTTCGGGTGCGAGATGTTGAGGCCGCCCGTGAAGGCGGTGCGCCCGTCGAGGATCAGCAGCTTCTTGTGCGAGCGCAGGTTGAGGAACGGCATCCGCCAGGGCAGGGCGGAGTGCATGAACAGGGCCGCCGGCACCCCGGCGCGGGTCAGGCGATGATAGGCGGGCGCGCGGAAATAGCCGCCCCCGATCCCGTCGATGATGACGCGGACCTTCACGCCGCGGGCCTTGGCCTCCACGAGCGCATCGCAGAACTCGCCGCCCGTGGGATCGTCCCGGAAGATGTAGCTCGACAGCCCGATGCTGGCCTGCGCCTCCCGGATGGCCGCCAGCATGACGGGATAGGCCGCGTCGCCGTTGCGGAACATCTGCACGGCGTTGCCCGAGAAGGCCGGAAGGCCGGTGATCCGCCGGATCGCCCGGTCGAGGGGCCACAAGGCTTCCGGCACCACCGCGTCGTCGGTGTCGGGCAGCTGCGTCGCGTCGGAGGGCTTGGTCCGCAGCCGCCGGGCGCGGCGCGAGACGCGGTTGATGCCGAAGGTCAGGTAGAGCGCCGTGCCGAAGATCGGCGACAGCCATGCGAGACCGATCCACCCCACCGCGACGCTCACGCGCCGTTTGCGCAGCAGAGCGTGGAGGGTGACGCCGATCGCCAGCGCGAAGCCAATGAGCGCCTCGACATCCGACCGCAGCAGGGCGGTCGACTGGACCCATCGGTAAAGGGCGTTGTCCAAGGTCTCGGTATCCGGTTCGCGTCGGGAGGCGCCGGATATACCCGAAGGAAGCGCGGCGGCGCGGATTAATCCGCCGGCTTGGCCGAAGACACAATGGGCGGGGCCACCGGCCGCTCACAGCGATACGGGCCGCTCCCGTCGAGCGCGGCGTAGAGGACGCGCCCGCCGGACTCGATGCAGCGCGCCTTGGCCTCGGCATAGGGCCGGTGGAAGCTCCAGATGGTGATCATCGGCCCCATCGTGGCGAGGCAGACGCCACCGAACACCACGGCCGCCGCCCAGGTGGCGCCGTTCCGCTGCGGGCGCGGCGGCCGAGGGGGCGGCATCGCACCGTAGAAGGCGAGCGTCAGACCGAGCAGGTCGATGGTGCTCATCAGCCGTTCCGCATCGAGGCGCCGAACCCGGTGGGGTCGCGTATACCTCAATCCTAGTGCGGGACGGCGCCAGAACCTACGCGCGGCACGCGCCGGCGCCTGCGTCGTATCGCGCCAGGCCGGGCTGGGCTCACGGCTCCCAGCGCGGCGGTCGCTTGCCCAGGAAGGCGTCGATGCCCTCGTGGGCGTCGGCCATCATCATGTTCCGGGTCATGACCTCGGCGGTGTAGCCGTAGGCCTCCTCCAGCCCCATCTCGATCTGGCGGCCGAACGCTTCCTTGCCGATCGCCACGACGCGCCGCGCCTTCCCGGCAATCCGGGCCGCGAACGCCTCGACCGTTCCATCGAGCGCGGCGTCCGGCACGACGCGGTTGACCAGGCCGATCCGCAGCGCCTCGGCGGCATCGATGGGCTCGCCGAGCAGCAGCATCTCCAGGGCGGCCTTGCGCGACACGGCGCGCGACAGGGCGACCATCGGGGTCGAGCAGAACAGGCCGATCTGCACCCCGGGCGTGGCGAAGCGGGCTCCCTCGGTGCAGACGGCGAGGTCGCAGGTGGCGACGAGCTGGCATCCGGCGGCGGTGGCGATCCCGTGGACCCGCGCGATCACCGGCTGCGGCAGGCGCGTGAGGCTCACCATGAGCCGGGCGCAGGTGCGGAACACCGCCTCCGTCGCCTCCCGCGACGGATCGGCGCGCATCTCCTTGAGGTCGTGGCCGGCGCAGAAGGCCGGACCGGCCCCCTGCAGGACCACGACACGCACGCCGGCATCCGCCCGGATCGCGTCGAGCTGCTGCTGGAGCGCCCCCATCAGGGCCATCGACAGGGCGTTGCGCGCCTGCGGACGGTTCAGGGTCAGGGTCGCGACGCCGCCGGCATCGCTGCGCAGCAGGACCGGGCCGTCCGGGGATGTCGCGTGGGGCAGGGCCGTGGACACGGCTGCGGTCATGAGGGCGTCTCCCGTTGCCGGCCGCCGTGGCGTCCGCGGCCGGTCGTGGGGCCGGAGGGTAGCACGCGGGGCGAGCCCCAGCGATGCCGCGCGCGATCGGGCGGCTTCGCGAGAGGTCAAACCGCCATGCCGGCCAGCGCGTCCGGCAGGACCGCGCAGGATCGTGTCGGCGCCGGCGGCGCGTCCGGGTCTGACGCGCGCCGTGTCACCCGTGGAGGGGAAGAGAGACCCGCTCGTCTCAGGCTCCAGCCCCGCCCATCGGCGCGTGGATCCCGGGGGCGGAGACGGGTCGGTGCGCCCTCAGGCCAGCTCGGCGAGGGCGAGATCGAGGCTCGCGAAGTCGGCCCCGGGGCCGTTCCACCAGACCGGCGGATAGCTGGCGAGACGGCCCATCAGGCCGGCATAGGCCTGCGCGAGCGCGGTATCGACGACCACCAGGGAAGCCCCCGCCATCGCGAGGCTGTCGGCCAGCGCGGCGCCACGACCAGCCCCGTCGAGGCAGACGACACGCAGGCCGAGCCGGGTGAGCCCGAGGCGAATCGCCTCCGCCTGTCGGAGATCCTGCACCAGAAGCGCCACGGTCTCGCCCGCCCGCAGACCCTCGCCGCAGGCCCAGCGGGCAACGCGGTGCGGGCAGAGCGTGGCGGCCGGTACAGTCTCCGCGCTGCGCCGCTCGGCGGCCGGTCCGGCCATGCCGGCCCGGAAACCCCGGTCGGGGTCGCGTGACCCGGGAACCGGAAGGGATGCGGCAGAGGAATTGACGCCGAACATGCGATGCAGACCGCCTGGATCTGGATAATTCGTGGTGTCTGGCGTGACGCGGGCAGGTTAACACTCTCTCTCACCTCACCGCGCCATTGGAACGGGAGCGCATTTTCCGGCGCGCGACGGCCGTGGACTTCACCTATGGCCAACGGGTCGTGAATGCCGGACAGCTTATTGCATGCAAATTCGGTCGCATTGGCGGGCGGCCCGGACGGTCCTATGTCCGGGCCGCCTGAGGCGACCCGCCAGAGGTCGCCCGCTACCGAGGAAACCGTCCGCATGCGCCACGTCGCCCTCCCTGCCGCCCTGATGCTCGCCGCCCTTCCGGCCCAGGCGCAGATCCGCAACGCGCCGGGCCCGCGCGCTCTGGAATTCGCCGCCTACATCTTCGCCGCCTCGAATGTCTGCGGTTACCGGATCGGCAGCGACCAGTTCGAGGCACTGCTCGCGAAGCAGAATGTCCAGATCGGCGACGTCCAGCCGCGCGGGCCGTTCGGCAACCGCGTCCAGACCATGTTCACGCTGATGTCGAACCAGATGGCGCAGAACCGCGATCAGGCCTGCCTCGCGGTGGCGGGCGAGTACGGGCCCGAGGGCACGGTGGCCAAGAACGTGCTGCTGCCGGCGAGCCAGGAGCCCACCGCCCCCGCAAAGCCCGCAGAGCCCGCCAAGCCGCAGTGACGGCGCGCGCCGAGTTCAGCCGAGGCGCCAGTCGATCGGACGTCCGCCGTGCGCGGCGAGCCAGCGATTCGCCCGTCCGAACGGATCCGAGCCGGGGAAATCCCGGGCGCGGTTGAGCGGCGACGGGTGCCCGCTCTCGAACACGCCGTGGCGGCGCGTGTCGACCAGAGGCGCCCGGGCGCGGGCCTGGGCGCCCCAGAGCAGGAAGACCGAGGGCTCCGGGCGTGCCGAGACGGCCGCGACCGCCTCGTCGGTCAGCGCGGCCCATCCGAAGCGGAGATGCGCCCCGGCCTTGCCGGCCTCGACCGTGAGGGCGGCGTTGAGCAGCAGGACACCCTGCCGCGCCCAGGGGGTCAGGTCGCCGCCGGCGGCGCGGTCAGAGCCGGCTTCGTCCAGGATGACCTTCAGCGAGGCGGGCAGGCGCCCCGCCCCGACGAACGAGAAGGCGAGGCCGTTGGCATCGCCCGGCGTCGGATAGGGATCCTGCCCGAGGATCACCGCGCGCACCGCGGGCAGGGGCGTCTCGGTCAGGGCCCGGAAGATCCGGTCCGGCGCCGGCAGCACACGGGCGCCCGCGGCGATCCGCGCGTCGACGCGGGCCGCCACCGCGTCGGCCTGTCCGTCCGCGAAGAACCGGAGCGCCAGCCATGGCGAGCCGGAAGCGCGGAAGGCGGCGAGGGAATCGGCCACGGGCGTGTCGGTCATGATGTCTCGCGCTGCGTTCCCGCGCCGAGATAGGCGGTTCCGAGCCCCTGTCATCGGGGTCGCGGTTGCGGCCCGCGGCCGCCCATGGTTAGGGAGGTCGAGCGTCGGAGCGCCCCGGTGCGGCATGTCGCGTCCGGTCTTCGCCGGGCGGCGAGGCACCCTACATGCAAGTGCGCCCGACAGGGGTAAGCCTCCGGTCCAGGCCCAAGCGTCCGCGCCGGCCACCGGATATCTGAAGCCAGAGGAAGGACTCGGCGCGCGGCGCCGGAACGCTGCCATGAACGAACGCGTCGAACCCGCCGCCGCGCTGGCCAATGGCCGGCCCCTCGCGAACCGCACGCCCGCGGCGGACGGCCTGCCGGCCGAACACCCGAAGGTGGGGTGGGGCCGCGTCGGCGTGCTGCTGATGAATCTCGGGACGCCCGAGGGCACGACCTACTGGCCGATGCGCCGGTACCTCAAGGAATTCCTGTCGGACCGGCGGGTCATCGAGGTGCCGCGGCTCATCTGGTGGCCGCTCCTCAACCTGATCATCCTGACGAAGCGCCCCGGTCCCAAGGGCCGCGACTACGCCAGCGTCTGGAACAACGCGCTCAACGAGGGGCCGCTGAAGACCATCACCCGCGGCCAGTCCGAGCGCCTCCAGGCGGCCATGGGCGATTCGGTCGTGGTCGACTGGGCGATGCGCTACGGCAAGCCCGAGGTCGCCGGCCGCCTTCAGGCGCTGCTCGACCAGGGCTGCGACCGCATCCTGCTGGTGCCGCTCTATCCACAATATGCGGCCGCCACCTCGGCCACCGCCTGCGATCAGGCCTTCCGGGCGCTGATGGATATGCGCTGGCAGCCGACGGTACGCGTCTCCCCGCCCTACCACGACGACCCGGTCTACATCGCCGCCATGGCCGATTCGATCCGCGAAGGATTGGCCAAGCTCGATTTCGAGCCGGAGGTGATTCTCACCTCGTTCCACGGGGTGCCGCGGAGCTACCTGCTCAAGGGCGATCCCTACCATTGCCAGTGCCACAAGACCGGCCGGCTGATCCGCGAGGCCCTGGGCCTGTCCCCGGACAAGATGCGGGTGACCTTCCAATCGCGCTTCGGCAACGAGGAATGGCTGAAACCCTACACGGACGAGACCGTGATGGAGCTGGCGAAGTCCGGCGTGAAGCGCATGGCGATCGTGGCCCCGGGCTTCACGGCGGATTGCCTGGAAACCCTGGAAGAGCTCGACGGCGAGAACCGCCACTATTTCGAGGAGAATGGTGGCGAGAAGTTCGCCTACATCCCGTGCCTGAACGACAGCGACCTCGGCATGAAGGTCATCGAGCACGTGGTGCGCCGCGAGCTGCAGGGCTGGGTCTGAGAGATTCGGGCCGGGACGCCGCTTGCGGCGCGGCCCGGGCCCCCTATTCTTTTCCTAAGCCGGGCGGGCGCATCGATCCGGCGCGGGAGGATCCCATGGCGTTCTTCATCGGCATCGCGTGTCCGTGGCTGCTGATCGCGGTGCTCGACAGGATCGCCGAGGGGCGCCGCAGCGACGAGCTCGCCGCCCTCGGTGTCACGCCGCACTCCGCCCCGGCGCAGTCCAGCTACCTCGTCCCTGACCGTCCGTACTGACGGGGCGCGGCCCGCAGGCCGCGCCGGTCAGGCTCCGCCGCTTCAGGGCTTCTTCGGCTCCGGCGCAGGCTCGGCCGCCGCCGGCGGCGCGTCGGTGCGCTCGATCTTCGCCTCCGAGCGGAGCTTCAGGATCATGTCCTGCTGCGCCTTGCGGATCAGGTGCTGGTCGATCTGCTCCTTGAGCTCGTCGAAGGTCGGCTGCGGCTTCGTCCGCTTCTCCTCGACCTTGATCACGTGCCAGCCGAACTGCGTCTTGACCGGGTCGGAGACCTGGCCGGGCTTCATCGCGAAGGCGGCGGTGGCGAAATCCGGGACCATGCGCTCCTTGGTGAACCAGCCGAGATCGCCGCCCTCGGCCTTCGAGCCCGGATCCTTCGAGGCCTCGGCCGCGACCTTGGCGAAATCCTCGCCGCCCTTGATCCGCGCCGCGATCTTCTTCGCCTCGGCCTCGTTGTCCACGAGGATATGGCGGGCATGCACCTCCTCCTCGGGCTTCATCAGCTTGACGGTCTGGTCGTAGATCGCGTGCTCGGCCTCGGGGGTGACGGCGCGCTTGGCCTCCTGCTCCAGGTAGTCGTCGAGGAGGAGCTTGTCGCGGAAATAGGCGAGCTTGCGCTTGAATTCCGGCGTGTCGCCGACCTTGGCGGCCTCGGCCGCCTGCGCGCCGACGCGGAGGTCGACCATGTAGTCGACGAGGAGATTCTTCTTCTGCGCCTCGTCGACGCCGGGCAGCGACAGGGCCGGGTCGTCGGCCGCGATGGCAAGGTCGCCCTGCGTGATCGGCTTGCCGTTGACGCTCGCCACCACCGAATCCGGTCCCGGTGCGGCGGCGGGCGTGTTCGCCGCGGGTGTCGATGTCGGGGCCGGCGCCTTCTGGGGGGCCTGCGCCTGCGCGAATCCCGGCATCGCGAGCAGCACGGCGAGCGCGCTGACGCGCCGGAGGAGGGCGGTGTTCGGCATGCGGGCGAAGTCCTCGACTGACGTCTGGTTGCCGCCCCCAAATCGGCCGGGCGGCAGGCCGCGGCACAGGTGGCCCGCGTCGCGCGAGAAGGCAAGCGCGGCCGTTTCAGCGATGCCGGAACCGTGACCGTACCGGCATGCGTTGAGGGCTGCCCCTTTCAGGTGCACCGGGCGATGTTTACCTCTATAAGCCCGGCCAACTCCGTCCAGGCCGGCCCGCCACGCTCACCCGTGGGCGGGCTCGCGCGTCCGCAGGTCAACGATGCTCGGCTCGATCGCCAAGAAGATTTTCGGCTCCTCCAACGACCGGCGCGTCAAGGGCTACCGCCCCCGCGTGGCGCAGATCAATGCGCTGGAACCGGAGATCCAGGCCCTGTCGGACGAGGCCCTGCGCGCCCGGACCGACATGCTGAAGGCCGAGCTCGCCGGCGGCAAGAGCCTCGACGACGTCCTGGTGCCGGCCTTCGCCACCGTGCGGGAGGCGGCCAAGCGCGTGCTCGGCCAGCGCCATTTCGACGTGCAGCTCATCGGCGGCATGGTGCTGCACGAGGGCGGCATCTCCGAGATGAAGACCGGCGAGGGCAAGACCCTGGTGGCGACGCTGCCGGTCTACCTGAACGCCCTGGAGGGCAAGGGCGTCCACGTCGTCACGGTGAACGACTATCTCGCCTCGCGCGACGCCGAGTGGATGGGCCGGGTCTACCGCTTCCTGGGCCTGTCGGTCGGCACGATCGTCCACGGGCTGGACGACGAGCAGCGCAAGGCCTCCTATGCCTGCGACATCACCTACGGCACCAACAACGAGTTCGGGTTCGACTATCTGCGCGACAACATGAAGTACGAGATGTCCCAGCTGGCGCAGCGGGGACACAACTTCGCGATCGTCGACGAGGTCGATTCGATCCTGATCGACGAGGCGCGCACACCGCTCATCATCTCGGGTCCGGTGGACGACCGCTCGGAGCTCTACGTCTCCGTCGACGCGCTGATGCCGCGGCTGCGCAAGGAATACTACGACCTCGACGAGAAGCAGCGCACCGTCTCGCTCACCGAGGAGGGCAACGAGTTCGTCGAGGAGGCGATGCGCGAGGCCGGCCTCCTGAAGGAGGGCGACCTGTATGACGCCCACAACGTCACCCTGGTCCACCATGTGAACCAGGCCCTGCGCGCCCACACGCTGTTCACCCGCGACAAGGACTACATCGTCAAGAACGACGAGGTGGTGATCATCGACGAGTTCACCGGCCGCATGATGCAGGGCCGGCGCTACTCGGAAGGGCTCCACCAGGCGCTCGAGGCCAAGGAGCGGGTCACGATCCAGCCCGAGAACCAGACGCTGGCCTCGATCACCTTCCAGAACTACTTCCGCCTCTACAAGAAGCTCGCCGGCATGACCGGCACCGCCTCCACCGAGGCCGACGAGTTCGCCGAGATCTACAAGCTCGACGTGGTCGACATCCCGACCAACAAGGAGGTCGAGCGCGTCGACGAGGACGACGAGGTCTACCGGACCGTCGCGGAGAAGTACGAAGGCATCATCGCCGAGATCGACAAGGCCCATGCCCGCCACCAGCCGATCCTGGTCGGAACCGGCTCGATCGAGAAGTCGGAGCACCTCGCCGAGATGCTCAAGAAGGCCGGCTACACCCTGCTCGACTATTCCGATCCGAACGCGCTGACCGACGTCTACGCCGCCGCCCGCGAGGGTCGCGTCACCAAGCGCTTCGCCGTGCTCAACGCCCGCTTCCACGAGCAGGAGGCCTACATCGTGGCCGAGGCGGGCGTCCCCGGCGCGATCACCATCGCCACCAACATGGCCGGCCGCGGCACCGACATCAAACTCGGCGGCAACCTCGAGATGCGCATCGAGAAGGAGCTCGGCCACCTCGCGGACGGTCCGGAGCGCGACGCCGCCATCGAGGCGATCAAGGCGGAAATCGCCGAGAATCGCGCCAAGGTGCTGGCCTCGGGCGAGCCGGCCGATCCCGCGGCGGGCCGCAAGAAGGACCTGCCGGGCGGCCTCTACATCATCGGCACCGAGCGCCACGAATCGCGGCGCATCGACAACCAGCTCCGCGGTCGTTCCGGCCGTCAGGGCGATCCCGGCCGCTCGAAATTCTACCTGTCGCTTCAGGACGACCTGATGCGGATCTTCGGTTCCGACCGCATGGACGGGATGCTGCAGAAGCTCGGCCTTGAGCAGGGCGAGGCGATCATCCACCCCTGGATCAACAAGGCCATCGAGAAGGCGCAGCAGAAGGTCGAAGCGCGCAACTTCGACATGCGCAAGAACGTGCTCAAATACGACAACGTCATGAATGACCAGCGCAAGGTCGTGTTCGAGCAGCGCCGGGACTTCATGGGCCAGGACAGCGTCCGCGAGACCGTGGACGAGATGCGCGAGGGTGTGATCGACGACCTCGTGGCCCGTCACATCCCCGAGAACGCCTACGCCGAGCAATGGGACGTCGCGGGCCTGCGGGAGCAGGTGCGGGAGATCCTCAATCTCGACGTCCCGGTCGAGGACTGGGCCAAGGAGGAGGGCATCGCCGACGAGGAGATGCGCGAGCGCCTGCTCAAGGCCGCCGAGGAGGCCTACGCCGCGCGGACCGAGAAGAACGGCGCCGAGGTCACGGCCTATATCGAGAAGCAGGTCCTGCTCCAGACGCTCGACCACCTCTGGCGCGAGCACCTCGTCACCCTCGATCACCTCCGCCAGGTGATCGGCTGGCGCGGATTCGCCCAGCGCGACCCGCTCAACGAGTACAAGTCGGAGGCGTTCGACCTCTTCAACGGCCTCGTGACGGCCCTGCGCGAGCAGGTGACGGCCCAGCTCTCCCGGGTCGAGATCATGTTCCAGCAGCCCGACGAGCAGCCGGACTTCCCGGCCGGCGGCCCGGCCCTGCCGCCGATGTTCGCCCAGCACCTCGACCCGGTCACCGGCGAGAACGAGATGGATTATGCCGGCTTCGGCTCGGGCAGCGACGGCGGTGCCGGGCCGGCCTATGGCTTCGCGGCGCAGGGCCTGTCCGCGGACGGGGCCGTGCTGGAACGCGACCCGAACGACGCCACCACCTGGGGCCGCGTCGGTCGCAACGAGCCGTGCCCCTGCGGCTCGGGCAAGAAGTACAAGCACTGCCACGGCAGCCTCCAGGCCTGAATCCGGCATGCCCGCACGGTCGGTCTTCATCGCCGGGGCCGGCACCGAGATCGGCAAGACCTACGTCACCGCGGCGCTCACCCGGCGCCTGCGGGCACTGGGCCGGCCGGTCCGGACCCTGAAGCCGCTCGCGAGCGGCGTCCCGCCCTTGCGTGATCCCGGTTTCGTCGAGAGCGACACCGCCCGACTTCTGGATGCGCAGGGTCTTCCCCTCGACGCGGACACCGTCGAGAGCTGCTCCCCCTGGCGGTTCTCCGCGCCGCTCTCGCCCGATCAGGCCGCCGTGCTGGAGGGTCGGTCCGTGGCGCTGTCGGATCTCGTCGCGTGGTGTCGCGCGCAGATCGCCTGCACCGCCGGGACGCTGCTGATCGAGGGCGTCGGCGGGTTGATGAGTCCCGTGACCGAGGAAGCCACCGGTCTGGACTGGCTGCGGGCCCTCGACCTCCCGGCGATCCTGGTCTCCGGAAGCTACCTCGGGGCGATCAGCCACGCGCTGACCGCGCGCGAGACCCTGCGCCTGCACGGCGTGACGCTGCTGGCCGTGGCGGTCAGCGAGAGCGCGGGCGCGCCGGCCCCGGCCAGCACCGTCGCGGCCTCGATCGCCCGCCACGTCGATGCACCGGTCTACTGCCTGAAGCGCGGGGACAGCTGTCCCGAGGCCCTGGCGGATCTCGTGTGACACCGCCGACCGCTGTCAGGCCGGCGCCGCCGAACCGGCGCTGGACGGGTCGGTGACAGCCGCTAAGTCATGCCGGACGCCGAGCGCCCGGTCCCCGCGGCGTCCTGTGGGAGCCCTTCGTTGAGTCAGTCCCTTGCCCCCGCAGCGCCTGCTGTCTCCGACCCCGACGTGGACACGGGCGAGCCGACACACGGCAAGCTGCGGCCTGCTCTGATCCTGGGCGCCCTGGGCGTCGTCTACGGGGATATCGGCACGAGCCCGCTCTACGCGTTCA
>CAXDNE010000176.1:0-15534 GCA_963990595.1 uncultured Methylobacterium sp. | reverse complement strand
CACTATCCTCTTCGTCGGCAGCGTCAGATGTGTATAAGAGACAGGCGCAGGGGCGTTCCGCGGGGCCGAGGCGACGGTCCTCCCACCCATCCCCTCATCCTGAGGTGCCGGAGCGCAGCGGAGGCCGCGAAGGAGGCCTCCTTCGCGGCTGCGGCGCAGCACCTCAGATGAGGGCGCGGCAGCGACCGCGCGGCCGGTCCGGCCTCAGGTGTTCATCGAGTCGAAGAAGTCGCTGTTGCTCTTCGTCTGGCGCAGCTTGTCGAGCAGGAACTCGATCGCGTCGGTGACGCCCATCGGGTTGAGGATGCGGCGCAGCACGTAGGTCTTCTTGAGCGAATCCGGCGGGACCAGCAGTTCCTCCTTGCGGGTGCCCGAGCGGGTGATGTCGATCGCCGGGAAGATGCGCTTGTCGGAGACCTTGCGGTCCAGGATGATCTCGGAATTGCCGGTGCCCTTGAACTCCTCGAAGATCACCTCGTCCATGCGCGAGCCGGTGTCGATGAGCGCGGTGGCGATGATCGAGAGCGAGCCGCCCTCCTCGATGTTGCGGGCGGCGCCGAAGAAGCGCTTGGGCCGCTGCAGGGCGTTGGCGTCGACACCGCCGGTGAGCACCTTGCCGGAGGACGGAACCACCGTGTTGTAGGCGCGGCCGAGGCGGGTGATCGAGTCGAGCAGGATCACGACGTCGCGCCCGTGCTCCACGAGGCGCTTGGCCTTCTCGATCACCATCTCGGCGACCTGCACGTGGCGGGTGGCCGGCTCGTCGAAGGTCGAGGCGATGACCTCGCCCTTCACCGAGCGCTGCATGTCGGTGACCTCCTCGGGCCGCTCGTCGATGAGCAGCACGATCAGGTAGCACTCGGGATGGTTCAGGGTGATCGACTGGGCGATGTTCTGCATCAGCACGGTCTTACCCGTGCGCGGCGGCGCCACGATCAGGGCGCGCTGGCCCTTTCCGATCGGCGCCACGATGTCGATGATCCGCGGCGAGAAATCCTTCTTGGTCGGGTTGTCCAGCTCGAGCTTGAACCGCTTCGTCGGGAAGAGCGGCGTCAGGTTGTCGAAATGGACCTTGTGCTTGATCTTCTCGGGGTTCTCGAAGTTGATCGTATTGACCTTGAGCAGCGCGAAGTAGCGCTCGCCGTCCTTGGGGCCGCGGATCGGGCCCTCGACGGTGTCGCCGGTGCGCAGGCCGAAGCGGCGGATCTGGGTCGGCGAGATGTAGATGTCGTCCGGACCGGGCAGGTAGTTCGAGTCGGAGGAGCGCAGGAAGCCGAAACCGTCCTGCAGCACCTCGACGGTGCCCGAACCGATGATCTCGACCTCCTTGGCAGCGAGCTGCTTCAGGATCGCGAACATCAACTCCTGCTTGCGCATGGTCGAGGCGTTCTCGACCTCGACCTCCTCGGCGAAGGCGATCAGGTCGGTGGGCGTCTTGGACTTGAGGTCCTGGAGCTTGACCTCGCGGACGCCGTCGAGGACGGCGGGGATCGCGGGGAGATCGGCCGGCTCCGCGGTCTCGATGTCGGCGAGGGCGTCGGGGTTTGGCGTCATGAGGTGTCTTGCAACCGACGGAGAAGGTGGGAGGTCCGGTTCTGTGCCAAGCACCCGGGGGACGGGCGCCGAAGGGCGGGCCGCGCTGCGGCGAGGGGCCCGAGGATCAGATTGGCGAAACCGATTTGGCAGGACCCTCGCGGCTCACGGGCGCGCTGCGGCGCAGACCTTGTGAAGAGGGCCCCGCACAGATAACGCGTTTCCGCCCTGCACTCAAGAGCCTCGCGCGGGCGCCACGCCACCGACAGGCAGGTGACGTATCGAAGCGGCCCGGAACCGGGCCCAGACGGGACCGTTCCCCGTGCCGACGCTGCAGTGCAGCAGATCCGCAACCCGAGAGCCCCGCCCGACGACCATGCGCGACGATGCCACCGGACGCACCCTCACCACGCACGAGCCGCGCCGGATCCCGTGGCTCGACATCGTCTTCGGCTTCGGCCCGATGGTGCCGATCGCCGTGGGCGCCGCCGTGGCGTGGTGGCTGAACGGGCAGCCCCTCGATTATCTGGTGGCCCTGTTCACCCTGCTCTACGCGGCCTCGATCCTGCTGTTCCTGGCCGGGGTGCACCGGGGCGTCAGCTTCCGGACCGAGGGCGGACCGCAGCTGTCGCAGATCGTGACGATGCTGGTCCTGTACGGGCTCGGCTTGGGCAGCCTGCTCACCGCCGTCATGGGCAAGGCGGTGCCGGCGCTCGCGATGCTGATCCTCGGCTACGCCCTCATCGGGATCCTCGACCCGATCGCCGCGCGCGCCGGCGAGGTGCCGCTGGCGCATGCCCGGCTGCGGCCGATCCAGATGCCGATCGCCGTGGTGAGCCTCGCGGTGCTGCTCTGGCTCAAGCTGACGGCACCCTACTGACAATCGTCCCGCCAATCTTGCCGCTCATCGGCCTCATGCTCTAGAGCCCGGCTTCAGACTCCCGCTCCGTCGGGGACGAGTCACTCCGGATGCCGGACCCGGAACGCCCGAGTCCGCGAGAAGCGAACGCGATCATGTCCAAGGCCGAGAGCAAGGCCGAAACCCTGAAGCCCCGCCTGCCGCGCGGCTTCGTCGACCGGCGCGCCGACGAGATCGCCGCGCAGGGACGGATGCTGGAGACGATCCGGAAGAGCTTCGAGCTCTACGGGTTCGAGGCCCTGGAGACGCCTTTCGTCGAGTACACGGAGGCGCTCGGCAAGTTCCTGCCCGACCTCGACCGCCCGAACGCGGGCGTGTTCTCGTTCCAGGACGACGACGAGGCGTGGCTGAGCTTGCGCTACGACCTCACGGCGCCGCTCGCCCGGTTCGTGGCCGAGAACTACGACGGGCTGCCCAAGCCCTATCGCAGCTACCGGGCGGGCTACGTCTTCCGCAACGAGAAGCCGGGGCCGGGCCGCTTCCGCCAGTTCATGCAGTTCGATGCCGACATCGTCGGCGCCGGCAGCGTCGCGGCCGATGCCGAGACCTGCATGCTGATGGCCGACACGCTGAACCGGCTCGGGCTGGGCGGCCAGTACGTGGTCAAGGTCAACAACCGCAAGGTGCTCGACGGCGTCATGGAGGCGATCGGGCTCGCCGGTCCCGACAAGGCCGGCCAGCGCCTCACGGTCCTGCGGGCGATCGACAAGCTCGACCGGCTGGGCGTCGAGGGGGTGCGCGACCTCCTCGGCGCCGGCCGCAAGGACGAGAGCGGCGACTTCACCAAGGGCGCGGGCCTCGACGCGGCGGCGATCGGCCGGATCCTCGCCTACGTGTCGTTCCAGGCGGATGCCGCCGACGGCGCCGACAAGGTGGCGTTCTGGGAAAAATTCTTCGCCGGCTGGCACGACGCGGTGGGCGAGTCCGAGACCGGCCGGGAGGGCATCGCCGAATTGCACGCGATCATGCGTCTCTGCGCCGCCGCCGGCTACGGCCACGACGTGATCCGGGCCGATCCGAGCGTGGTGCGCGGGCTCGAGTACTACACCGGCCCGGTCTACGAGGCCGAGCTGACGTTTCCCGTCACCAACGAGGACGGCCAGACGGTGCGCTTCGGCTCGGTGGCGGGGGGCGGGCGCTACGACGGCCTCGTCGGCCGCTTCCGGGCCGAGCCGGTGCCGGCCACCGGCTTCTCGATCGGCGTCTCGCGGCTGTTCTCGGCCCTGCAGCTCGTGGGCAGCCCGCTGCTCGCCGGCACCGAGACGCCCGGGCCGGTGGTGGTGCTGGTCCTCGACCGGGAGAACATGGCCGATTACCAGCGGCTGGTGGCGCTCCTGCGGGCCGACGGCATCCGGGCCGAGCTCTATCTCGGCGCCGCCGGCATGAAGGCGCAGATGAAATACGCCGACCGCCGCCGCGCCCCCGTGGCGGTGATCCAGGGCTCCAACGAGCGCCTGGCCGGCGAGGTCCAGATCAAGGACCTGATCGAGGGGGCCCGGGCGGCCGAGTCCATCGCCAGCAACGCCGAGTGGAAGGCCGCGCGCCCGGCGCAGTTCTCCTGTCCCGAGGCCGATCTGGTGGCGCAGGTCCGCACCGTGCTGGCCCGGCACTTCCCGGCCAACGCCGGCTGAGGCGTCGCGCGTCGAACGCGGCGCGCCCGGCGGCGTTGTCCTGCCGGGTGCCGGCCTCGGTGCCGCGGAGAAGTCGGCATGCGCGCGAAGATCCTGATCCTGTCCGCCGGGCTGATCCTCGCCGGCGGAGTGCCCGCCTCGGCCGCCCGGCCGGCCCTCGACCGGCTGCCGAGCGCCGTCGCCCGCGCCACGCCGGGAACCGGCAGCGCGCCGATCCTGAGCGCCGGGATGGCGGGCGCCCCGGCGGTGACGGCGCTCGCCCGGCGCAAGCCCGCGCGGCGGCCGCGCGGCGCGCGGCTCGGCACCGCCCGGCCGCTCTGACCGGATCCGGGCGCCGGTTCCGGCCCGAGGACCGGAGGCCGACGGCCCCCTGCGCAATCCTGCGCGCGCGTCCGGCCCCGCCCCTCAGCGGAGCGTGTCGCCAAGTCCGGCCGCGGTTGCTACAGAGCGCGCGCGAGGATGGATCTGATGACACGACCGGAGGCGGATGAGACGGGGGCGGGGGACGCGGCGCGCACGCGGCTGCTCGCCCACCTGGCGGCGGCGGGCTACCGGCCGGTGACGCCGCCGGTGCTGCAGCCGCTCGAGCCGTTCCTGGAACTGTCGGGCGAGGATATCCGCCGGCGGATCTTCGTCACCCAGGATGCCGGTGGCGCCGAACTGTGCCTGCGTCCGGAATTCACGATTCCCGTCTGTCGTCTGCATCGGATGCAGGCCGACGGGCAGGGGGCGGATTACAGCTATTGCGGACCGGTCTTCCGGCTGGCCGCCGACGAGCCCGACGAGTTCTTCCAGGCCGGGATCGAGTCGATCGGGCGGACCGACACGCCGGCGGCGGATGCCGAGGTTCTGGGGCTTGCCCTGGAGGGGCTCGCCCTGTTCGGCCGCACCGAGCCGACGGTGCGGCTCGGCGATATGGGCCTGACCGTGGCGCTCCTCGACGGGCTCGCGGTCCCGCCCGCGGCCAAGCGCCGGACGCTCCGGGCGCTCGCCGCCGGGCGCTCCCTCGACGCCGTGACCAACGGCGCCGAAGGCAGCCGTCCCGAGGACCCGCATGCGGGCCTGCTGGCGGCGATCCAGGGCCAGGACCCGCGGGGCGTGCGCGCCTTCGTGGAGGATGTGCTGGCGATCGCCGGGATCTCGGCGGTGGGCGGGCGCAGCGCCGGCGAGATCGCCGAGCGCTTCCTCGCCAAGGCCGCCGCGCAGGCCCATGGCGGGGCCGGGCTCAACGCCGAGAACCGCGCGATCCTCGACCGCTACCGGGCCATCGCCGGCCATCCGGACGCGGCCGCCGGCGCCCTGCGGACCCTGGTCGCCGATGCGGGCCTCCGCCACGACGCCCTCTCGGCCGCCCTCGACCTGTTCGAGGAGCGCACCGGCTTCATCGCGGCCCGCGGCCTGCCGATCGAGCGGTTCCGCTTCCAGGGCGGCTTCGCCCGCAACCTCGACTATTATACCGGCTTCATCTTCGAGGTGACCCACGGGAACGCTTCGGGGGAGGGCCCGATCCTGGTCGGCGGCGGCCGCTACGACGGCCTGCTCGGCCATCTCGGCAGCCCGGCGCCGCTGCCCGCGGTGGGCTGTACCTTCTGGATCGAGCGCGTGGCGGGAGCCGGACGATGAGCGCCTCCGACACGAACCCGGCCAACACCCTGATCCTGGCGGTCCCCTCGAAGGGACGGCTGCAGGAGAACGCCAACGCGTTCTTCGGCCGGGCCGGGCTGAAACTCGCGCAGGGTGCCGGCGCCCGCGATTACCGGGGCAAGCTGCTGGGCGTCCCCGATGTCGAGGTGCGCTACCTCTCGGCCTCGGAGATCGCCGCGCAGCTCGCCTCCGGCGCCGCCCATCTCGGCGTGACCGGGGAGGACCTGATCCGCGAGACCCTGCCGGACGTGCGCGGCCAGGTGGAGCTGCTGACGCCCCTGGGCTTCGGCAACGCCACCGTGGTGGTGGCGGTGCCCCAGGCCTGGATCGACGTGCGCGACATGTCGGATCTCGACGAGGTCGCGGCCGGCATGCGCGCCCGCCACGGGCGGCGCCTGCGGGTGGCCACCAAATACGTGAACCTGACCCGCCGCTTCTTCGCCGAGAAGGGCGTCGCCGATTACCGGATCGTCGAGAGCCTGGGCGCCACCGAGGGGGCGCCCGCCGCGGGCTCCGCCGAGATCGTGGTCGACATCACCACCACGGGCGCCACGCTCAGCGCCAACGCCCTGAAGGTGCTGGATGACGGGATCATCCTGCGCTCTGAGGCCAATCTCGTGGCCTCGCTGAAGGCGCCCTGGGGCGAGGGCCAGCGGGCGGCGCTGCGCACCGTGCTCGGCCGCATCGCCGCCGAGGAGCGCGCCCGGACCACCCGGGAGGTGCGGGCCGCCCTGCCGGAGAGCGGCACGATCGACCTCGCCACCCTCGCGGGCCTGCACGAGGCGGAGCTGCCCTACGGCGCCCCGAGCGGGGCGGAGGGCGAGATCGTGCTGCGCTGCCGGGAGGCCGCCGTGTTCGATCTGGCCGGCGCCCTGGTGGAGGCCGGCGCGCGGGCCGTCACGGTGCGGCGGGTCGACTACGCCTTCGCGGCCGAGAACCCGCTGGCGGAGCGGCTGCTGGCGCGGCTCTGAGCGCGGGGCCGCCATCCAGCCGCCTCCACCCTGGAGCCGCCATGGAGCTCAAATGGCTCGAGGACTTCCTGAGCCTCGCGCGCACCGGCAGCTTCTCGCGCGCGGCGGTCGAGCGTCACGTCACCCAGCCGGCATTCGGCCGCCGCATCCGGGCGCTCGAGGGCTGGCTCGGCGTCGCGCTGGTCGACCGCAGCACCTATCCGACCGCCCTGACGCCGGAGGGCCGGCTGTTCCTGGAGACCGCCGAGGAGACCGTGCGGCGCCTCCATGCCAGCCGCGACACGCTCCGGGCCCGGACCCGGCCGCCGCCCCGGACCGTCTCGGTGGCCGCCCTCCACACCCTGGCGCTGACCGTCTTCCCGCGCTGGTTCCGGGACGTCGAGGCCCGCACCGGCCCGCTCGGCAGCCGGCTTCTGCCGGATGATTTCCACGCCTGCGTGCAGGCCCTGGCCGAGGGCGGCTACGACCTGCTGCTGACCTACCACCATCCCCTGGTGCCGATCCCCCTCGACCCGGCGGCATTCCCGCACCTCGCCATCGGCCGGGACAGCCTCCTGCCGGTCCGCCGCCGGGGGCCGGCCGCGGATCTACCCGTTCTCGGCTATCCCCGGGACTCGTTCCTGGGCCGGGTGGCGGCGCTGGCCGGGGACCAGGCGGCGGCCGCCCATGTCAACGAGAACGCCCTGGCGGAGGCCCTGAAGTTCATGGTCCTCGAAGGCCACGGGCTGGCATGGCTGCCGGAGAGCCTCGTCGCCCGGGAGCTCGCCGCGGGCAGCCTCGTGGCGGCCGGGCCGGGGACGGCGCTGGAGATCCGCCTCTACCGCAGGGCCGGCCGGGGCGGCGCGGTCGACGCGGTCTGGGAGGCGGCCCGCATCCTGGCGGCCGGTCCGTAGCACCCGCCCCGCCGCGGGGCCGGCCTCGTCTCCGGTCCTCATGCCGGATCGGCATGGCCCGTGCCGACACGGCATTGGACCGCCGCTCCGGCATCGCCCATGAACATGGGCGCGACGATCGGAGGCGGTGATGCTCGGCGTTCTCGGCGGGATGGGCCCGATGGCCACGGTGGATTTCCTGGCCAAGCTCGTGCGGGCGACGCCCGCGGAGCGCGACCAGGACCATATCCCGACCCTGGTCTGCTCGGCCGTCGGGATCCCCGACCGGGTCGACGCGATCCTGGGCACCGGCCCGGACCCGCTGCCGGCGATGCGCGCCGCCCTGGCGCGGCTCGAGGCCGGCGGCGCCACCCGGATCGCGATTGCCTGCAACACCGCCCACCACTGGCACGCGGCGCTGCAGGCCGAGACCGTCCTGCCGATCCTGCACATCGTCGACGCCGTGGCCGAGACCCTCGCCCGGACCGGCTCCGGCGACCGGATCGGCCTGCTGGCCACGGAGGGCACCCTGCGGACCCGGCTCTACCCGGAGCGGCTGGCGCGGCACGGCTTCTCCTGCCTCAACCCCGAGCCCGACGGTCAGGCCGCCGTGGCGGACGCGATCCGTCTGGTGAAGGCGGACCGGGTGGCCGAGGCGCGGCCGATCCTGGAGGCCCAGGTCCGGGCCCTGGCGCGGGCCGGGTGCGACCGGGTGGTGATGGCCTGCACGGAGATCCCGATCGCCCTCGCGGGGGGCGCGGTCGCGGCCCTGACGGTGGACGCCACCGAGGCGCTGGCGCGCGCCTGCGTGTCGGCCTGCCGGGCCGACGCCGCGGCGCTGCCGCGCGCGGCCTGACCGGGCGTGTCCGGCGCTATTGCGGGCCCTGCTTGGCGAATTCGGACAGCACCCCGCGCAGGACCTTGAGCCGCGCATCGTAGGCCGCGCCGAGGCAGTCGACATCCCCGCCGCAGCCGCGGCGTTCCTTCAGCCACGCCTCCTGATCGTCGCGCAGCTTCGCCTGGCCGCCCATCGGCAGCACGGCCTTCAGGATCTCGAACCGGGTCGCCATCTCGACGTCGCGATCGTTGAGGGCGCGGTGGGCGCAGATCGCCGTTTCGTCGGGCGCCTCGGCCTTCTCGCAGGGGAAGCTCGCGGCCCGGGCCGGGGCGCCGAGCGCGAGGAGCGCGAGCATTCCGAGGGACAGGGCGGGCAGCGGCTTCGACATGGTCGCCCAACGGCCAAGCGGCGGAAAGGCTCCGGTCGCCGCCGCGGAAGCGTGGATCCGGCCGGGCTCACAGGATCCCGGGATCAGAGGCCCGGCTTGACGATCGCCAGGATGACGATCCCGATCATCAGGAGCGTCGGCACCTCGTTGAGCACCCGGTAGAACCGGTGCCCGCGGGTGTTCCGGTCGGCGGCGAAATCCTTGACCATCCGGGCGAGCCAGCCGTGGATGCCCGACATCGCCAGGACCAGCACGAACTTCGCCTGCAGCCAGCCGCTCGCGTAGAAGCCGCTCATCCAGGCGAGCACCAGCCCGAACAGCCAGGTGGCGATCATCGCCGGGTTCATGATCGCCTTGAGCAGGCGGCGCTCCATCACCTTGAAGGTCGCCGACTGCGCCTCGGAGCCCGGCGGCAGGCTCGCGTGGTAGACGAAGAGCCGCGGCAGGTAGAGCATCCCCGCCATCCAGGCGATCAGGCTGATGACGTGGCCGGCCTTGATCCAGTCGTACAGCACGGGCCTAGCCAGCCTGCCCGCGGAGCCGCGCGAGCATCCGCTCGACATGGGCGACAGGCGTCTGCGGCGTGATGCCGTGGCCGAGGTTGAACACGTGCGGCAGGCCGGCGGTCGCCGCCAGGATGGAATCCACCGCGGCGTCGAGGGCCGCGCCGCCCTCGATCAGCGTGTCGGGATGCAGGTTGCCCTGCGTCACCGTGGTGGCCGGCACCCGGGCGCGCAGGGCCTTCAGGTCCACGCCCCAATCGACGCCGACGGCGTCGGCGCCGGTCTCTGGCACCACCCGGGCATGGCCCTCGAGCCCCGAGCCGCGGGCGAAGACGATGATCTTGGCCCCCGGAACCCGGGCGCGGACGCCCGCCACCATCCGGGCGATGGGCTGCAGCGACCAGCGGGTGAGGGCATCGGCGGCCGGGGAGCCCGGCAGTGCGCTCTCGGCCACGTCGCCCACGGGCTCGACGGGGCCGGCCGCGTCCGGCGCAGCCCGCGGCACGGCCCGCGGCAGGGTGCCGGCATGGGATTCGAAGATCTGCACGGCGTCGGCCCCGGCCTCGAGCTGGCGCACGAGATAATCGGTCTGCACGGTGACGAGGCGGTCGATCAGGGCGTCGATCAGGGCGTCGACCAGCGCCGTGTCGCCCTCGGCGAGCGCCCGCGCCGGGGCCAGATCCGGGGTGCCGCGGCCGCCGATCATGTAGCTCGCCACCGTCCAGGGGGCGCCGCAGAAGCCGAGCAGCGTGGTCGCGTTGGGCAGCTCGGCGCGCAGGCGCTTCACCGTCTCGAAGACCGGCGCGAGATGCGTCATCACCGCCGGATCGCCGGCCTCGCGCAGACGCGCGAAAGCCGCCCGTCCGTCGAGCGGGTCGAGGCGCGGACCCTCGCCCTCCACGAAGCGCACGTCCTGGCCCAGCGCGTGGGGCACGACGAGGATGTCCGAGAACAGGATCGCCGCGTCGAAGCCGAAGCGCCGGATCGGCTGCAGCGTCACCTCGACGGCGAAGTCCGGGCTGTAGCAGAGGTCGAGGAACGAGCCGGCCTGCGCCCGGGTCGCCCGGTATTCCGGCAGGTAGCGGCCGGCCTGGCGCATCATCCAGGCGGGGGGCGGTCCGATCGCCTCCCCCTCGAGGACGCGCAGCATCGTGCGTTCCCCCTGCGGTGTCCCGGTCATCTGCGCTCCCACCCCGCTTGGCCTGTCCCGCATGCCCGTCGGCGCGCCTCCTGTCGAGTCGAGGCGCACCGATCCCCACACAGGCCCCTTCGAAAAGACAAGAGAGAATCTAGGACTCTGTTTTTTCTCTTGGGGGGCTGAGAGTCGGGCGCGCAACCGGGTCCACAGGCCGTCCCCGCCGCCGCGCCGTTAACGGGACTTTAAAGGATTTGCTCCATCTTGCGAGAACCGGATGGTCCGACAGCGCCTTGGCAACGCCGAGTCGTGTGCGCACCCTCTCGGCGTCCCGGATTCCCCCACGCGCCCGGATTCCGCCCGGCCGGAGCGCCGGCCTGTGAACGGCGGAGTCGATAACCGGCGGCACCTCTGCCCTGGACCGGCCCGGCGGGGCATCCTATCCACATCCATCGACTCCCCTGGCGGCCGGCGGTGGACAACCTGGGCCCTGCGACGAAGGCGACCGGATGGGCCGCAGCTACTTCCATCTCCACCTCGTCTCCGATTCCACCGGCGAGACGCTGATCAATGTCGGGCGCGCGGCGGCCGCCCAGTACGAGGGCGTCTCGGCGATCGAGCACGTCTACCCGCTGGTGCGCTCTGCGGCGCAGCTCGACCGGGTGATCTCGGAGATCCGGGCGGCGCCGGGCCTCGTCCTCTACACCCTGGTGGGGGGCGATCTCGGCGAGCGGCTGGAGGAGGTCGCCCGGGAGACCGGCTCGCCCTGCCTGTCGGTGCTGCGGCCGGTCCACGACCTGCTGCGCGCCTATCTCGGCGCCGAGACCACGGCCCGGCCGGGGGCGCAGCACATGCTGAACGCCGAGTACTTCAAGCGCATCGACGCGATGAACTTCACCCTGGCCCACGATGACGGCAACCTGCCGGAGGATCTCGAGGAGGCGGACGTGATCCTGCTGGGCGTCAGCCGGACCTCGAAGACGCCGACCTCGATCTATCTGGCCAATCGCGGTCTCAAGACCACCAACCTGCCGCTGGTGCCGGGCATGCCGCTGCCGCCGGCGATCGAGCGCGCCCGCAAGCCCCTCGTCGTCGGCCTGTTCGCCTCGCCGGAGCGGATCGTGCAGATCCGTCAGAACCGGCTCTCCAGCCTCAACGCCGACGAATCCTCGCTCTACGTCGACCGCTCGGCGGTGGCGGACGAGATCACGGCCTCGCGCCGGCTGTTCACCCGGAACCGCTGGCCGACGATCGACGTGACCCGCCGCTCCATCGAGGAGACCGCGGCCGCGATCGTCGATCTCTACCGCGACCACCGGCTGAAATTCATCGCGGATTGAAACGGGGATCCCAGAGGGCGAGCCCTCTGGCGGGGTTCGGGGGCGGCCCCCCCGAGACACCCGGGCTCTGCCCTGGACCCGCAAAAGGTCGAAGGCCTTCTGAAACCAAGACTTTTCAGCCCCCACTCAGGACCGCCCGCACCAGGGCGAGACCCGCCACAAGCCCGACCAGCCCGGCCGCCACCGAGGCCACCACGTAGGCCGCGGCCGCCGCGGTCTCGCCGCGCTGGTACAGGCTGATCGCGTCGAGCGAGAAGGTCGAGAAGGTGGTGAAGCCGCCGAGAACCCCGGTGGTCAGGAACAGCCGCGCCGGGTGCCCGGCCGCGCCGCGCAGGGCGAAGCCCTCGGCGAGCACGCCCATCAGGAACGAGCCCAGCACGTTGATGATCACGGTGGCGAGGGGGAAGCCGAGACCCGGCAGCAGCCGCGCCACCGCGACGTTGACCCCGTGGCGGAACCCGCCCCCGAGCCCGGCCCCGAGAAAGACGATGAGGGTGTTGATCATGCCTGCCCTTCCAGTTCGGTCGGGCGGCCGCGTCCGGTCGCGGCTTCGGCGCATGGCCCCACCGCGGACGGCTGAGGCGCGCCCGTGCGGTAGGAGCCATCAGCCCGGCGTGGCGACCGCCGGGCGGTTGTCGGGGAGCTCCATCACCATCGCGGACAGGCTTAGCGCAGGATCCCCGGCAGGGGAATCCGGTTTTCCGGCTCCCGCGGCGGCGCCGTTCCGCCGGCCGCGTCAGCGGGCGAAGGCGAAGTGGCTGCGCTGCTCGATCTGCGCGGCGTAGAAATCCTCCACGACCTCGCGGACCACCTCGGCGAGCTCGTTCCCCCGGTTCTCGTCGAGCTGGATGTCGCTGCCGACGGTCCGGCCGACGGCGCAGCTCGCGGCACCCGGCACGAGACGCTCGTTGTAGCGCTGGTTCAGGCCCGAGACCGAGATGTAGTTGCTGCCGCCGAGTTCCGGACCGTACTTGATCTTGATCTTCTGCTCGGAGTCGGTCCCGCGCAGCCGCGCGCAGAGGCTGATGAAGTTGTCCTGGTCGATCCTGGCCTCGAGGCCGGTGATGCTGCCGTGGACGTTGTCCTCCTCGTTGAGGACCTCGGCCATGAGGTTCAGGACCCCGACGACCGGCTCCAGCGCCCGCGTGCCGTCCTCGAGGAGCTTCTTGCGGAAGTCGTTGCTGCGGGCATCGGCCTCCTGCAGCCGCGCGCGGAACCTGTCCTTGACCTCGTTCGCGCGTGTCATCGCGCTCCTCCCTGGTGGTTCACCCGAGGCTTTATCGCTCGGACGTCCAAGCCTAGGGAGCCAATTCAGATGACGCAAGATAGTGCAAAATATTGATGCCTGCCCAGATCATGGGCCGTTGCACAGGAATAATACTTGCTCATCTCCTGGGCAACGGCGGGTCTCGGCCGGCGCCGGTTACTTCAGGAGCTGCAGCAGGCTCCGGCCGGCCGGGCTCTTGAGTTCCTTCGCGTCGAGCTTGCCGTCGGCGTCGGGATCGGCCGCCTTGAAGCGCTGCTCGACGAGCGCGAGGTATTCCTTGCGGTCCAGGGTGCCGTCGGAATCGGAATCGGCCGCCTTCAGGTCCTTCTTGCTGAGCCGGCCCTTCAACTCCTTGGCGTCGACGGTGCCGTCCTTGTCGGTCTCGGCACCGTCGAAGACCTTCCCGGCCGCGGCCTGGGCCTCGGCCAGATCGACGGTGCCGTCATTGTCGGTGTCGACCATCTTCAGCGTGCGCGCAGTGCCGGAGGCCCGGGCGAAAGCCGGGGCCGCGAGGAAGGCCGGGACGGCCAGGCCGAGGACGAGCGTCGCGGCCAGCGCGCAGGCGGGTCTGTTCAGGATCGCGGGCATGAGGGACATCTCCGGTGGCGATCAGCGCCGGCAGCCCAAGCCGTTATCCGGCGGGCCGTTCCCGCGGGCGCGTTCACAAGCCGACGATCATCGCCCCGGATCCGGGCGCGAACGGTCAGCGGGCCGGCCCGTCGAGGGGGGCGAGACGGTCCGGTTCCCGCTCCGCGGCGGCGGGCCGTTCGGGGCGCGAGAGGGTGCGGGCCAGGGCGCCCAGATCCGGGGCGGCGGCGCCCGACGCGCCGAAGACCGACCGGTCGAGGGCGGCGAACGCGGCCGCGAGATCGGGGCGCGCCCGCCAGATCCGCGCGAGACCCGGGGCTTCCCGCATCGCCGCGTCCAGGGCCGCGCGGAACCCGGCCGGATCGCCCGCGCGGGCCGCCGCGCGCAGCGCCCGGCGGGCCGGTGCCGACAGGCGCAAGGACGGCCGGGCGAGGCCGAAGCCGATCAGCGCCAGGCCCAGCCCGAAGGCGGCGAGCGCCGCGGCGGCGACCGCGAGCGGCGCGGCGATCGGGGGCGGCGCCGCGCCGGTCTCCCGGTCGGGCAGGCCGCCGCCGATCTGCCGGGCCGGGATCTCGGCCTCGCGCATCGTGCGGGTGTTGGTGTCGAACCAGGGGATCGCGATGGCGTCGAGGGGGATGATCTCCGGCACGCCGGGCTTCACGTCCCACTGGTAGGTGGCCCGGGCCACGGGGCCGGCGGGCGTCAGCAGGGTCTCGCGGGTGACCGGGCCCGCGAAGGTGATGATGCCGCGGGTGCGCATCACCGGCCGCGGCGGCAGGCCCTCGGCGACCATGCCCTGGGCCTCCAGGGTGACGATCCGCCGGGTGGTCTCGCCGACCTTGATGGTCTCGGGGTCCGGGCTCCAGGAATCGGTGATCGACACGTCCTTGGCGGGCAGCCACCAGGGCTCCTTGGCCTCCGGCCCGCCCGTGGGATCGGTCCATTGCGCCACCGGGAACGGGATCGGCTTCGAGCGGACCTCGACGACCCGGCGCTCGCCGACGTCGTTGACGGTGAGCTTGTGGATGAACGGCTCGACGGTGAACTGACCCGCGTGATGCGGGAAGACCGCCACGGTGCGGTCGAAGGCGAGGGCGCTCTGGCCGTCGGGGAGCTTGGTCTTGCTCCAGTGGTCCCGGCCGAGCTGCGTCCAGGAGAAGTTCGCCAGCGACGGCTGTACCACCTCCTCCAGCAGGATCGGCTGCTTGTAGACCCCGTGGATCTTCAACAGCACCATCTCGCGGGGGAAGGGGGCGCTGTTGCCGTTGAGCTCCGCCGTGACCGTCAGGGTGAGGTCGCCGGGCTCGATCTCGGCCCGGGCGGGGCAGGGGGCGAGGGCGAGAGCCGCCAACAGGATGCAGGCTCCCCGTCCTCCCGCACCTGCGCTGGCGAAAGACCGCGACGGGCCCCCTCGCCCGTGCGGGAGAGGGTCGGGGCGAGGGACGAGACATCTCAGGATCGCGCGCATCGTCGAAGCGCCGGCGAGTCGCCCCTCTTCCGGAGCGTTCTCATCCCGCACCCCGTCCCTCACCCTGTCCCTCTCCCGCACGGGTGAGCGGACCCGCGCCCCGTACTGCAGCCGCGTCACCGCCCACGAGACGTGCCGCCGGTAACCCGCGGAGGGGGGAGGGAGGTGGCGCAGCCTCAAAACCCCGAAAACACTCACCACGGGTTGCTCCCGGCGGGAATCGCGGTGCCGGCCTCGACCCGGCGGGTCTGCTCGGCGCGCAGGCGCAGCTTGAGATAGCGGCCGGGATCGTCCGGCAGGGTCTGGAGCCAGAGCCGGTCCGGGCGGATCTCGTGGGCCTCGAAGCTCTTGGTCACCCGGCGGACCTCGCGCTCGGGGGCCTCGGCCACCATCTGTCTCTTATACACATCTGACGCTGCCGACGAAGAGGATAGTGT
>CAXDNE010000175.1:0-15641 GCA_963990595.1 uncultured Methylobacterium sp. | reverse complement strand
ACACTATCCTCTTCGTCGGCAGCGTCAGATGTGTATAAGAGACAGCCTCCAGCTTCTTCGAGAGCGCCGGGACCGCGTCGACGCTCGGGGCCAGCACGTCGATGACGTTCGGGCTGGTCTCGGGATTCTTGATCAGGTCGAGATAGGTGGCGATCGACTGCGTCTTCGGGCTGCGCAGGTGCATCGGGTTGGAGTCGAACGGCAGGTTCCAGAGCAGCGGCGCCCCGGCCAGCGTCAGGAGGCCCACGGCGATCAGGATCGGCTTGCGGTGCTGGATGATCCACGGATCGACGCCGACGAGCCACTCGGTCTGGACCGCGGATTTCTCGCCCTCCGGCTTGAAGACCGCGATCAGCGCCGGCAGCAGCGTCAGGGAGAACAGGAACGCCACGACCATGCCGACGCCGGCGATGAGACCGAGTTCCGAAACGCCCCGGAACGCCGTCGGCAGGAAGGCGAAGAAGCCCGCGACCAGCGAGACGGCGGCGAGCGTCAGCGACCAGCCGACCCCCCGGGCCGCGGCGCGGATCGCGCGCTGCAGGGTCGGCTGCTCGTAGCGGTCGGCCCGGTAGCGCACCGAGAACTGGATGCCGAAATCGATGCCGAGCCCGACGAACAGGGCCGCGAAGGCCACCGAGATCGGGTTCAGCTCCTTGACCATGAGGAGGCCGAGGGCGGCCGTGACCACCAGACCCGCGAAGGTGGTGATGATCACCGCGCCGACGAGCTTGCCCGAGCGCAGCGCCAGCCACAGGAACAGCACGATCGCGCCGACGATGATGCTGTTGTTGAGGCCGGCATCCTCCGACAGCGTCGCGAATTCCTCATCCGCCACCGCCACGGTGCCGGTCAGCCGCATCCGCAGCCCGTGCGCCGCGTCGATCTTGAGGTCCTGGGCGACGTTTCGGATCAGCTTGGTCGCTTGGTAGCCCGGCTCCAGGGCGTTGAAGTCCAGCACCGGCTGGATGATCACGAACTTCATCTTGTCGGTGACGCTGGTCTGGCCGTTCGCCAGCAGCTCCTGCCACGACATCCGCGCCGGCTGACCCGCCAGCACCTTCTGCAGGGTGGCGTCGATCTGCCCCATCGGCTTCTCGAGATCCTCGAGCTTGGCATCGCCGGTCTTCACGCCGCGGGCCCCGAGGGTCAGCACCCGCATGATCCCGCGCAGCGACGGGTCGGCCGCCAATGGGCCGAGCAGCCCCTGCTGCTGGGTGAGTTCGTCCAGGGTCTTGTCGAGCTGCGGCTGGGGCATCAGCAGCAGGCCGTTCTTGTCGAAGAACGGGCCGCCGTCGGGGCGGTACACGGTCTCGATCAGGTTCTTGTGGGCCGTGAGCGCCTTGGCGAGGTTGACGGCCGCCTCTTCGGTCTCCTCGGGGGTCTCCCCGTTGATCACCGCCACGATGGTGTTGGTCCGCTGCGGGAAGGCCTGCTCGTAATTGATCTCGTCCTGGCGCCAGGGCTCCTTCGGATCGATCAGCCGCTCGACGTCGGTGTTGATTCGGAACAGGTGCGCCGCGACTCCGGTACTTGCGACCGTGACGAACGCCACCAGGGCGATCACGATCCACCGATAGCGCACTGAGAACGCGACGAGACTTTCGATCACGAGCACCCTGCCTGTTCGCCTCGGACGCGCCCCCGGCGCGTCCGGCTCTTACCATCCGGCTCATCGGGACTCCGGTGACCGGCTCCAACCGGATTCAGGGTCCCCGGGCCGACGGTCCCGCAATCCGTACGGACGCGCACCAGATTCGAGGAACGCCGCACCGCCCTAACCGGCCGCGCGGACCGTGTGCGCAAGCCGATCGCGCCCGAATATGGGCCGCAGCGCAGCCGTTCGCCACGGGCCAGATCTTGCATCGCAGCCACGGGGCTCAGTAAAGAGAGCGATGCCAGATTGCAACGCGGCCACCCGGGCGCGTTCGTTGCAGGGCCCGATGTGCGTTAGCGCACCGCGTTGGCGGCGTCGCGACCGAAATCTCGGGATTGCGGTCGTATTGCCGACGCAATGCACGTGCTGTCCTCAGCGACCGGGCTTCGCCGCCCACGAAGCCGGCGCGTGCGGCCGATGTGGCGCCGTTGCGTCAGGCACGGAATAAGAGGTCATGACCCCGCGCAAACGGGGTCGTTTGAGATTAGTTCCAAGCTAAATCGCTGGAAATCGAGTTTTTTTCGCGTTAAGCACCCCGACGCCCCGGGGCCGACGAAGTGAAGGAGCCGCAATCTTGGGTATCCCCCTCCGGTACGTCGCGAAGATCGGCGGCTACATCCTGAAACAGCATCTCACCGGTCGCAAGCGCTACCCGCTCGTGATGATGATGGAACCGCTGTTCCGCTGCAATCTCGCCTGCGCCGGCTGCGGCAAGATCGATTACCCGGACGAGATCCTCAACAAGCGCCTGCCGGTCGCCGACGCGCTCGAATCGGTGCGCGAGTGCGGCGCCCCGGTGGTCGTGATCGCGGGCGGCGAGCCGCTCCTGCACAAGGACCTGCCGCAGATCGTCGAGGGCATCATCGCCCAGAAGAAATTCGCCATCGTCTGCACGAACGCGCTGCTCCTCGAGAAGAAGATCAAGGAGTACAAGCCGAGCCCGTACTTCACTTGGTCGATCCATCTCGACGGCGACAAGGAGATGCACGACCAGTCGGTGTGCCAGCGCGGCGTCTACGACAAGGCGGTTGCGGCGATCGCGAAGGCCAAGGAGATGGGCTTCCGCGTCACCATCAACTGCACCTTCTTCAACAATTCCTCGCCGGAGAAGATCGCCGACTTCTTCGACAGCGTGACCCGGATGGGCATCGACGGCATCACCGTCTCCCCCGGCTACGCCTACGAGCGCGCCCCCGACCAGAAGCACTTCCTGAACCGCAAGGCGACGAAGGAGCTGTTCCGCGGCGTGTTCCGGCACGGCAAGGAGAAGGGCCGCGAGAAGTGGACCTTCCAGCAGTCGGGCCTGTTCCTCGACTTCCTGGCCGGCAACCAGACCTATCACTGCACCCCGTGGGGCAACCCGACCCGCACCGTGTTCGGCTGGCAGAAGCCCTGCTACCTGCTCGGCGAGGGCTACGCGGCCACCTTCAAGGAGCTGATGGAGACCACCGACTGGGACGCCTACGGCACCGGCAACTACGAGAAGTGCGCCGACTGCATGGTCCACTCGGGCTACGAGGCCTCCTCGGTGGTCGATTCGGTCCGCAAGCCCTGGAAGCCGCTGGTTCACGCGATCCGCGGCATCAAGACCGACGGCGCGATGGCCCCCGAGGTCAGCCTGGAGAACCAGCGCCCGGCCGAGTTCGTGTTCTCGCGCAACGTCGCCCAGAAGCTGTCCGAGATCAAAGCGGCCGGCGTCGACACCAAGCAGGAAGCCCGCAAGCGCACCGCCGCCTGAGCGGCGCCCGGCTTCCTTTCAACGAGCCTTCAACGAACCCGCGGCCGCCCGGCCGCGGGTTTCGTCGTTTCCGGCGGGGGGGCATCGGGGGATCGGTCCCGATGCGGTGGCTGCGGCCGCACGGCCTCCGGCACAGAGGTTCGGTCAGACCGCCCGCGGGCGCCGTCGCGCGAACAGCCAGGGCAGGACGCAGGCTGCCGACACGGCGATGGACAGGGCGTAGGCCGTGACCGGGCCGACCTGCCCGAGCAGCAGGTGGACGCAGACATAGAAGGCCAGCACGCCGAACGCGCCCTGGGCGCTGCCGCGCACCACCTCGAGCGAGGCGCCGATCCCGTCCTGAAGGCGGGCGAAGGCGATCAGCGGCCAGGAGATGATCGGGATCGGCGCCAGCACCCCGCTCAGGCCCGGCCCGAGCAGGGGGGCCAGGCCGGAGACCAGCAGGACCAGGACGGTCGCCGCGGCGAGGCGGGCCGGCATGTCCCAGCGCGGCGGCCGCGGCCGGCGGACCGGCGCGCCCGCCGGCGGGCACAGCGCCACGACGAGCGCCATGAGGGGGAGGTCGATGGCCGTGGCGAGCCACAGCCCCGGCCGGACGAGCCCGTGCAGCAGAACGCCGCTCGCACCGAACGCCGCGAGCGCGAGGCAGAGGGCAGCGAGCGCGCCCATCCGCGGCGCGCACAGGGCGTAGGCCAGGTAGCTGGCCGTGACCGCGCCCAGTCCCTCCACCGAGCCGATCGCGGCCTCGGCGGCGAAGCGCTCGCCCTGCTCGGCGGCGAGATAGATCGAGATCGGCGCCGATGTCAGCGGCAGGCCCGACAGGAGGCCGCCGACGAGGCTGCCCCAGCGGCGCGCGGCTGCCGAGACGGCCCACATCAGCGTCGGTGTGACGAGGATCTTGGCGGCGATCAGGCTCATGGCCCCGCGCGAAGTCCTGCGGCCGGGTCAGGCGGCGTCGGGCGGCCCGTCATCCTCCGGCACGACGGGCGAGTTGAGGATGTCCTCCAGCTCATCGACCAGCCGGTCGATCTGGTCCTCGGTGGCGAGCACCTTCAGGACCTCGCCTGACTCGCTCTCGACGGCCAGCTCGATATGCGGGCCGACCCGAGCCGTGAGGATCCGGGCCAGGATCTTGATGGCGCTCATGCGAGTGTCTCCTCCGCGGCGATGAGGCCGACCGCAACCGCCGGCCCACAGGTCGAGATCCCGTCGCGCGCCCCGGCGACGCGGTCCCCCAGCAGCGACACCAGCAGGCCGGACGACCGCCCGAGCCGCTCCGCCAGGCGGGGACCCAGGAAGGCGCCGGCGCCGCACAGGATCAGAGGCGCCGTCGGCGGCAGGTCCGGCCGGGTGAGCAGGAGCGCGGCCGCGTCCTCCAGCAGGCGCAGCTGCGCCTCGGCGAAATGGGCGGCGAGCGCTGTCCAGGCCGCCGGGGGCGCCTCGCTCCGGTCGCGGCCGACGATGCGGGCGAGCCGGGTCGCGCTCTCAACCACCGACTTGCCCTTCCGGTCGCCGCTCGCCTGCTGGTCGGCGCCTTCGGGCAGCAGCCCGAGGATCCGGTACACGTCCGCCATGTGGGCGAAGGTCTCGGTCATCAGCCGGGTGCGGCGGCCCGCGACGGGCGCGTGATCGGACAGCGCGATCACCGGCGTGCGCACGACGCCGGTATAGACGAGCTCGCTCGTCTCCAGGCGCTCGGCATCGCTGTAGCCGGCGGCGGCCGGTCGGCCGCGGATGATGGGGATCAGGTCGGCGGTGGTGGAGCCGATATCGACGAGGAGCGCGTCCGGGACGATCTGGCCGGTGAGTGCCGCGGTGGCGTGCCAGTTGGCCGAGGCCACGTCCGCCGCGACATTCGCCGCCGCCTCCGGGGCGACGAAGCCGGAGCGGCCGGCATAGATCCGGACGGGGCCGGCGAGTTGCGCCCCGGCCCAATCGGAGAGCGCCGCGACGCCCGCCCGCCGGTCGGCGAAGCAATCGGTCAGCTCGCCGGTCATGGTGACCGCGTGCGACGCCTCCCCGCGGGTCCAGTCCGGCAGGGCGCCGAGCGCCCGGTCGAGGGCCGGCACACCCTGCCAGAGCGGACACGGGACCTGCGCGGCCGCCAGGACCCGGCCGCCCTCGACCAGCGCGGCCTTGACGTGGACCCCGCCGAGGTCCCACCCGATCGTCTTAGGGGTTGGTGAGCGCATGGGAACGCGATGAGCGCCTCGATGGACCACAGGATCGGGCGCCCCGGCTTCGCGGTGATCCCGGTGCTCGATCTCCGGAACGGCCGCGTGGTGCGGGCGCGCCGGGGCGAGCGCTCCTCCTATGCCCCGATCGAGACGCCCTTGGCAAAGGGATCCGCGCCCGACGCCGTGGCGCGCGGGCTTCTCGACGCCTGGCCCGCCGCGATCCTCTACGTCGCCGATCTCGACGCCATCATCGACGGGGCGGGGCCCGATCTCCCGGCGCTGGAGGCCATCGCCCGCGCCTGTCCGGGCGTGACCCTGTGGGTGGATGCCGGCTTCGCCGAATCGCGGGGCGTGGACGCCTTTCTGGCGGCCGGTCTCGGGCGCCCGGTGATCGGCAGCGAGAGCCAGGCGGATGCCGCTCTGGTGATGCGCCTGGGCGCGCGGGCCGTGTTCTCCCTCGACAGCCGCGGCGCCGAACGGCTCGGCCCGGCGGCGCTCCACGACGACCCGGCGCTGTGGCCGCCGGAGGTGATCGCCATGACGCTGGCGCAGGTGGGGGCCGGGGCCGGACCCGACCTCGACTCCCTCGCGGCCCTGCGGGCGCGGGCGCCGGATCGCCGCCTCTACGCGGCCGGCGGGGTGCGCGGGCCCGACGACCTGCGGGCGTTGCGCGCGGCCGGGATCGCCGGGGCGCTGGTCGCCTCCGCGCTCCACGACGGCACCCTGTCCCGGGCCGCGGCGTCCGATTTCGTGTGATGCTTCCGGCCCGCGCCCGCGGCTGCTAAAGCCGGGACAAGGGACCAACCTTCACGAGCCTTCAGCCCATGGACAAGTTCACGACCCTGGAGGGCGTCGCGGCGCCCTTGCGGACGATCAACGTGGATACCGACCGGATCATCCCGGCGAAGTACCTGAAGACGATCAGACGGACCGGGCTCGGCAAAAGCCTGTTCGCCGAGATGCGCTACCGCGAGGACGGCTCGGAGAACCCGGACTTCATCCTCAACAAGCCCGCCTACCGGAACGCGAAGATCCTGGTGTGCGGCGACAATTTCGGGTGCGGCTCGTCCCGGGAGCACGCGCCCTGGGCGCTGGCCGATTTCGGCATCCGCTGCGTGATCTCCACGAGCTTCGCCGACATCTTCTTCAACAACTGCGCCAAGAACGGCATCCTGGCGATCGTCGTGTCGCCCGCGGACCTGGAGAAGCTGTTCGAGGACGCGGAGCGCGGCGCGAACGCGACCCTGTCGGTCGATCTGGAGGCCCAGACGATCCGGGGACCGGATGGCGGCCAGCTCCACTTCGACATCGAGGCCGGCCGCAAGCACAACCTGCTGAACGGGCTCGACGAGATCGGCCTCACCCTGGAGCGCGCCTCCGCGATCGACGCCTACGAGCAGAAGCTCGCCCAGCGGGACTGGGCCTGACCCCCGCCCGCCGGAGGCTCTGACCGGGCGGGGCCCGAGCCGGGCCCCGCCACGGCTCGGTCAGGCCGCCTTCACGTCGGCCAGGAAGGCGCTGACCGCGCGACCGAGGTCGCTGGAGTATCGCGAGAGCCCCTGCGCGGCACCGAGGACCTGGCTCGCCGCGGAGCCGGTCTCGCCGGCGGCCCGCTTGACGTCGCCGATGTTGGCGGAGACCAGTTCGGTCCCGGAGGCGGCCTCCTGCACGTTGCGCGCGATCTCCTGGGTCGCCGCGCCCTGTTCCTCCATGGCGGCCGCGATCGCCGTCGAACTCGTGGCGATCTCCCCGACGGTGCGCGCGATCGCGCGGATGGCCTGGACGGCACGGTCGGTCGCCCCCTGGATCTCGGAGATCTGCGCGCTGATCTCCTCCGTCGCGCGCGTGGTCTGCCCGGCCAGTTCCTTGACCTCGCTGGCCACCACCGCGAAGCCACGGCCCGCATCGCCGGCCCGGGCCGCCTCGATGGTGGCATTGAGCGCGAGCAGGTTCGTCTGCCCGGCGATGCTTGAGATCAGGGCGACCACGCTGCCGATCTTGTCCGCAGTCTCGGCCAGCGCCTTGACGGCGCTGTCGGTGTGGGCTGATTCCTGCTCCGCCTCACCGGCGGCCTCGGCCGCACGGGTGACCTGCGCGTTGATCTCCCGGATCGAGATCGACAACTCCTCGGTCGCCGCAGCGACGGTGCGCACGTTCGACGAGGCCTGCTCGGCGGCGCTCGCCACCGTCAGGGCCTGCGCGTCGGTCTCCTCGGCAACTCCGGACATCGACCGGGCCGTCGCTTCGAGCTCTGTCGCGGCGCCCGCCAGGGCCTGGGTCAGGGCCGAGACCTCGGTCTCGAAACCGGCCATCACCGTCTCGAGCCGGGCGGCGCGGCGGGCCTTGGCCTCCGATTCCTGCGCGATGGCGGTGTCGGCCGCCCGCTTGGCGATGAGCGCCGTCTTGAACACCTCGACCGCCGCGGCCATGCGGCCGATCTCGTCGCCCCGACCGCGGTGCGGCACCGGCACATCGAGGTTGTCGCGCGCCAGTTCGCCCATGACCCCGGTCATCGCCCGGGTCGGGGCGGCGATGAGCCGCGTCAGCAGGACAGCGCCGCCTGCCGCACTCGCCAACAGGGCGAGGAGGGAGATCAGCGTCGTCAGGGCGGAGGTCGAGAAGGCTTCGGCCGCATCCGCCTGACGGGTCTTGAGGAGGGCCTGCTCGGTCGCCTCGATCTCCCCGACCGCCTTCCGGATCCCGTCCATCAGGGCCTTGCCGGCCCCGTTGGCTTCGCGTGTGCGGGCCTCGACCTGGGAGGCGGGCTGACGCATCAGGGCGATCTCGGGCTCGGCGATCTCCGACGTCCAGCGCCGGGCTAGGGCCTCGATCCGGGTGATGCGCTCCTGTTGCACCGGGTTGTCGCGCGTCAGCATCCGGAGGTGTTGGACGGCCGCATCGAAAGCGCGGGACCCGGCCTCGTAGGGCGCGAGGAACGTCCGCTCGCCCGACACCAAGTAACCCCGCAATCCGGTCTCGCGGTCGACCATGGTGCTGATCAGCGAGGCGGCCCCGTTCAGGACCTCGTAGGTGTGCTCGGATCTCTCGATCGTTGTGCCGATGAATGTCAGTTTCCGGTAATTTATTACGCTGCTTGAGACCGTGATAGCTATCAGAAAAGCGAAAGATACGACGATTTTCTTCGCAATAGAAATATTGATCAGACGCACTTTATCCTCCATATTCTGGCCTGTTGCACTGTGAAAATTATAAGGGCAGCCGCGATTAAGAAAGCGTTCAAGACCTGAGAGCGGGTCTTTTGATCTCGACCGCTCTGCCGGATGCTGAGAATTGCTTGAGGATGCAGGTCCGGGCGATCAGGACATCGCGGCTTGCGCGGCTTGCGCGGCGTGCGCGCCGGCCGGGCCGCGACCGATCATCCGCTTCCGGACGGCGTCGTCGTCCCGTTCTAACCGGCCGTTAACCCTCGTGTTGCCTGATTCGGCGCTCATACGAGCGACGACACACGGGAACGCCAGGATGCGGATTCATTCCTTCGGATCGGGCGCGGGGCTCGCGTTCGGCCTGCTCGCGAGCCTCATCGTGCCGGCGCATGCCGATTTCGACAGCTGTCTCGCCGGCATCCAGGCCCAGGCGGCGGCTGCCGGCGTCTCGGCGCAGACCTTCCGGGCGGCCACGAGCGGCATCAGCTACGACGACAAGGTGATCGAGCTGTCGCAGGCCCAGCCCGAGTTCAAGACGCCGATCTGGGACTATATGGCGGCGCTCGTGGATGACGAGCGGGTCGAGGATGGGCGCGCGGCGATGCGCCAGAACGCGGCGGCTCTGGCCCAGGCCGAGGCGCGCTACGGGGTCGACCGCTACACGATCGCAGCGGTCTGGGGCGTCGAATCGAACTTCGGCAAGAACCTCGGCAAGATGCCGCTGGTGCAGTCGCTGGCGACGCTCGCCTGCTCCAACAACCGCCGCCGGGACTTCTTCCGCGGCGAGCTGATCGCCACCCTGCGGATCATCGAGCGCGGCGACATCGCGCCGGAGCGGCTGACCGGCTCCTGGGCGGGCGCCTTCGGCCAGACCCAGTTCATGCCCACCACCTATCACCGGCTCGCCGTCGACGGCGACGGCGACGGCCGGCGCGACGTGGTCGATTCGGTGGCCGACGCGGTCGGCTCCACGGCCAACTTCCTGCACGTCGCGAAGTGGCAGCACGGACAGGTCTGGGGCTACGAGGTGAAGCTGCCCCGCGGCTTCAACGTCGGGGCCGCCGGGCGCAAGAACAAGAAGCCGATCGCCCACTGGGCCGCGCTCGGCGTGACCCGCGTGGACGGCCGTCCGCTCTCGGGCGAGGGGCCAGCCGGAATCATCGCGCCCGCCGGCATCGGCGGGCCGGCCTTCCTGGTCACCAGGAACTTCGACGCGATCTACTCGTACAACGCCGCCGAATCCTACGGCCTCGCCATCGCGGTCCTGTCGGACCGGCTGCGCGGGAAGGCGGGCGTCCAGGCGGCTTGGCCGACCGACGATCCGCCCCTGTCGCGGGCCGAGCGGCGCGACCTCCAGACCCGCCTCGCCGCCCGCGGCTACGATGTCGGCGAGCCGGACGGCAAGGTCGGCCAGAAGACCCGTGACGCCATCAAGGACGTGGAGCGGCGGCTCGGCATGACCCCGACGGGCCGGCCCGGCGGCAAGGTGCTGGAGGCCCTGCGCGGGGGATGAGCCGGCGGCTGATCTCGTCCGGCTCGCCGTTCGAGCGCGACTACGGCTATTCCCGGGCGGTCGTGGACGGGGACTGGGTCCACGTCTCCGGCACGACCGGCTACGACTACGTCACCATGGACATGCCCGCGGGGGCCGCCGAGCAGGCCGAGGCCTGCTGGCGCACGATTCGCGCGGTCCTCGCCGAGGCCGGAACCTGCCTCGCCGGCGTGGTGCGCGCCACCTATTACGTCACCGACCGGGCGGACGCCGCCGCGGTGCTGACGGTCTGCGGTCGGGTGCTGGCCGATATCCGGCCGGCGGCCACGATCGTGGTCGTGTCGGGGCTGCTGCGCCCCGAGATGCGGGTCGAGATCGAGGTCACCGCGCGGATCGTCTAGCGGTGCTCCGGCCCGAAATCGGGCGCCCTGGCGGCGCGCGCCTGACGGGTCGTTCCGCCGGGCCGCGGCGCCGGTCGATCCGCGGGATGGGGCGCTGGGGCCCGTCCGAGCGCCGATGCCGCGGCGTGCCGCGCCGGTACGCCCGGTGCGGGTGTTGCGCTCTCGAGACGATCTCAGGTTCTGCTGTCCGAGCGGGCGTCCGGTCGCGCCCCCGGCCTCCGCGGCGGCGAAGGCGGCACCGTCTCGGCTCCCTATCCAGATATGATCGATGCAACCTGTAGATCTGACAAGGGATCTGCGCGTTCGTGTTGACATGAAGGGTCTGATTTATCAGACCTGCCTGCCGCATCGCTCACGTTGGCGATCTGTGGGACTAAATTATGAAATATTCATTTTGGACAAAAAGTCTGTCTCGCCGGATCATGGCGCAAGTTGTACTAATGGGATTTATTGTCGCGATGGTCGGGGCCGTCGGATTGCGGCTATACTATCAGGAGATGGTGTCGGAACGAGTGCAGTCGCTGCGCGCGATCACAGAGCTGTTCATGACCTACGCGCAGGCGCTCGAATCCCGGGTGCGGAGCGGCGCCCTGACCCAGGAGGCGGCCCGGGCGGAGCTCGCCGAAACGGCCATGGCCATGCGCTACGATGACGGGACCAACTACGTCGCCATCTACGCGATGGACGGTACCGTTCTGGCGGTCCCGGACCGCAGGATGGTCGGCACCAATCAGCTGGAGACCCGGGTCAACGGCGTGCGTGTGGCCGGGGGGCTGATCGACATGCTGAAGGCATCCGATACGGCCACGATGACCTACCGATATCCCCGGCCCAGGCACGAGGGCCTCTACCCGAAGACGACCGTCGCCGTGCGGTTCAAGCCCTGGGATATCGTGATCGCCACCGGGACCTACACCGACGATCTCAAGGCGGCTTTCCTCTCGCTCGCCTCCGCGGCAAGCGGCCTGCTCCTCGGGATCGGCGCCCTCGGTGTGCTCGGCTCGACCCTGATCGGGCGGAGCATCACGCGCCCGCTCGACCGGCTCGGCCGCCGGATGCAGGCGCTCGCCCGAGGCGCCATCGCGGAGCCGATCCCCGACCTCGACCGTAGGGATGAGATCGGCCAGATGGCCGGAGCCGTGGACGTGTTCCGTCAGGCGCTGATCGCCAAGGCCGAGATGGACCAGGCGGCCGAACGGGAAGCCGCGGCCAAGGCCCGGCACGTGCAGGTCCTGGATGCCTTGACCCGGGCGTTCGAGGCCAGCGCCGGGGCCCTGATGACCGGCGTCTCGGCGGCGGCCTCGACGATGCAGGCCGCCGCCCAATCGATGGCGCGAACGGCGTCGCGCACGAGCGCCCGCGCCACGCGGGTCGCCGGGGCCGCCCAGGAGACCGCCGGGAGCGTGCAGAGCGTGGCCGCCGCCACCGAGGAGATGTCGGTGACCATCCGGGAGATCGCCGGACAGATGGCGCAATCCTCGGCCAAGACGGCGCAGGCCGCGACCGAGGCGCGGCGGACGGATGCCATCGTGGGCGACCTCGCGGACGGGGCTGAGAAGATCGGCGCCGTCGCGAGCATGATCGCGGGGATCGCCCGTCAGACCAACCTGCTGGCGCTGAATGCCACGATCGAGGCGGCCCGCGCCGGGGAGGCCGGGCGCGGCTTCGCGGTGGTGGCGGCCGAGGTGAAGGCGCTCGCCGAGCAGGCCGCCGCCGCCACCGAGGAGATCGCCGCCCGGATCGGCGCGGTGCAGGTTTCGACCGGACAGGCCGTGGATGCGATCCAGGGGATCGGCCGCACCATGGCGGAGGTCAGCGGGCTGGCCACGACGGTCGCGGCCGCCATCGAGCAGCAGGACACGACCGCCGAGGAGATCGTGCGCAGCGTCGCGCGGGCGGCGGCCGGCACCGAGGCGGTGACCGGCAACATCGCCGACGTCTCCAGGGGCGCCGAGGAGACGGGCGGGGCGGCGGAGCGGGTTCTCGGCGCCGCGGCCGATATGGCGCGGCAATCCGAGCAGCTCTCCGCCGAGATCCATCGGTTCCTGGACGGGATCCGGGCTGCCTGAGCGGGCAACCGCCGCGGGCCAAGAAAAAACCGGCCCGGCTGAGCCGGACCGGTCCGTCGCGTATCGCCACGCTCCGGCGCGAACCGGAGCCGGGCCGAAACCCTCACTCGGCGGCGGCGGGCGCCTCGGCCGGGGTGTCCTTGGTCTTGTAGCGGTCGGTGCGCTCGACGATGCGGGCCGACTTACCGCGCCGGTCGCGCAGGTAGTACAGCTTGGCGCGGCGCACCTTGCCGCGGCGGGCCACCTTGATCGAATCGATCATCGGGGAATGCACGGGGAAGACGCGCTCGACGCCCTCGCCGTACGAGATCTTGCGGACCGTGAAGCTCTCGTTGAGGCCGCCGCCCGAGCGGGCGATGCAGACGCCCTCGTAGGCCTGAACGCGGGTGCGCTCGCCTTCCTTCACGCGGACGTTGACGATGAGCGTGTCGCCCGGCTCGAAATCCGGAATGGTCTTGGCGAGGCGCGCGACTTCCTCGCGCTCCAGCTGCTCGATGATGTTCATGACAAAGCTCCGGCCGTTGCGCCGCGCCGCCCCTCATGGGCACCGGGCACCAGGATTTCGGCGATCCTGTTGTGAGTTGGGCGGCTCCATACAGGATCGTCGCCGGCTTGTCGATTGCCGATCGGCGCCGCCGGATCGCGGCGCTCCGGACACTACGGTCCGGACCCCGCCTCCGGCAGCACGCAGCCCGTCAGGAAGGTCGCGAGGTCGTCGGTGATGTGGTCGATATGCGGTTCGCGGACCGCTTCCTGCTCGAACGCCTCGCGGTAGGGGTCGGCGATCTTGGGAACGACCAGCACGGTGGCCATGCCCAGATCGTGCGGCACGGCGAGGTTGCGGGCGATGTCCTCGAAGAGGGCGGCGCGCCGCGGCTCGACCCCATGCGCCCGCAGGAACCGCTCGTAGGTCGAGCGTTCGGGCTTCGGGACGAAGTCGGCGGCGGCGATGTCGAACACGTCCTCGAAATGATCGAGGATGCCGAGCTTGGCCGCGACGTTCTCGGCGTGACGGCGCGACCCGTTGGTCAGGATCAGCTTGCGCCCCGGCAGCCGCTCGATCGCGTCGCCGAGATCCTTGTCGAGCTTGATCGTCGAGTGGTCGATGTCGTGGGCGAAGTCGAGGAACTCGTGGGGATCGACCCCGGCCTCGACCATCAGCGCCTTCAGGGTCGTGCCGTAGCGGTGGTAGAAATGCTTCTGGAGGGCCCGGGCCGACATCCCGTCGAGCCCGTAGAGCCTCATCACGTAGAGCGTGATCCGCTCGTCGACCTGGGGCCAGACCCGCGCGTCACTCGGATAGAGCGTGTTGTCGAGGTCGAACACCCAGGTGTCGACGTCGGCGAACCCGCGGGATGCGGAGGTGGTGAACTGGGCCTTGTCGGGGTGGTGCACCGGATCCCTTCGGAGTCGTGGTCCCCTGCGGATGAGTCTGGACCTTATCGGCCAAGCTCGCAAGGCCGGCCTGCACAGGGTCAAGACCAGCCGGGGCACGACAATGCGCGAGCGGGGCGGAAGTTTCCGTCCCGCCGTCGATCTTCGGTCGGCGCTGCGGCCGCGCCGTCAGCCGCGGCGAATCAGGGTGCCGGCACCGTAATCGGTGAACAGCTCCAGCAGCACCGCGTGATTGACCTTGCCGTCGAGGATGACGACCGCCTCGACGCCGCGCTCGATGGCGTACATGCAGGTCTCGATCTTGGGGATCATCCCGCCCGTGATGGTGCCGTCGGCGATCAGGCGCCGGCAATCCTCCATGGTCAATTCGGGAATCAGCTTCTTGTCCTTGTCGAGCACGCCCGGGACATCGGTGAGCAGGAGCAGCCGCTTGGCCCGGAGCGCCCCGGCGATCGCGCCCGCGAAGGTGTCGGCGTTGACGTTGTAGGTCTGCCCGTCCGCCCCGTAGGCGACCGGGGCGAGGACCGGGATCAGCTCCGCCTTCAGCACCGCGTCGAGGACGCCGCGCTCGACGTGATCGGGCTCCCCGACCAGACCGAGATCGACCGTCTGCGCGACGTGGCTCTCGGGATCGATCACGGTCTTCGTGGCCCGCTTGGCGCGGACCATGTTCCCGTCCTTGCCGCACAGGCCGATGGCCCGGCCGCCCTCGGCGGAGATCCAGCCGACGATCTGCTTGTTGATCAGGCCGGCCAGGACCATCTCGACCACCTCGACGGTGGCCTCGTCGGTGACGCGCAGGCCGCCGCGGAACTCGGACTGGATGCCGAGCCGGTCGAGCATCTTGCCGATCTGGGGGCCGCCGCCGTGCACGACGATCGGCTTGAGCCCGGACTGCTCCAGCAGGACGATGTCCTCGGCGAAGTCCTCGGCGGCCGCCCGGTCGCCCATGGCGTGGCCGCCATACTTGATGACCACGATCTCCTGGTCGTAGCGCTGCATGTGGGGCAGCGCCTGGGCCAGGACCTCGGCACGCACGTGCACGTTGGGCAGTTCGGTCATCGCGGTCCTTCGCCGATCCTTGGGCCGGGTCCCCGGGGGCGGATCTGCGGCCGCCCCGGCGGGCGGTGGCGCTTCTACAGGAAGCCGCCCGCGCTGCGAAGCCGCATCGCGCGCGAGGGCGGCGCGAGGCTGGGTTCGGGTGTGCCCCCTGCCGGCCTGAAGCCCGCATCGTCAAAAATCCGTCATCCTCCCGGATGTTGCATCCCGGATACAGATTGGAGCAGATCCAAGCTTGCCCGGGTTGCATCGCCGCCGCGCCCGGACCATGCTGCATTGCAACAAGCCGCTGGGCGGGCTGCCGGGAGGGCCGGATGCGGATTGCGATGATTGGGGCCGGATATGTCGGCCTGGTCTCCGGGGCCTGCTTGGCCGATTTCGGCCACAGCGTCGTCTGCGTCGATCGCGATCCCGAGAAGATCGAGAGCCTGAACGCCGGCCGCATGCCGATCTACGAGCCGGGCCTCGACGCTCTGGTCGCCGAGAACGTGC
>CAXDNE010000174.1:0-15731 GCA_963990595.1 uncultured Methylobacterium sp. | reverse complement strand
ATACGCTATTGCCTCTTGTCTCGTGGGCTCGGAGATGTGTATAAGAGACAGGTGATCGGCGCGACTCCGGTCGCCCCGGACAGGACCCGGTCCGGCGCCGCGATCCGGGCCTGCCGCCAGAGGGTCTCCAGGCTCCCCGCGACGCTGCCGGGCGTGCGCCGGGTCCGGTCGCTCGCCACCGCGTCGAGCCGGGCGAGGGCGCGGGCACCGCGGGCGGCCGCATGCGACTCGGATTCGAGCATCAGGAAGGCCGCGCAGCTGCCGAGGATGAAGCCGCCCGCCGCCTCGCGCTGGAACACCGGCCGGTAGGCGTCGTGGGCGAGGAAGCCGCCCATCTCGTGGATCACCAGCACGTCCGGCCGCTCGGCGGAGTACGAGCCGCCGACCAGGATGGCGTCGATCTGGCCGGAGGCGACCCGCGCCTGGGCGATCCGCAGGGCGTCGACCCCGGCGGATTCCTCGCCCATGAAGGTGCGTGAGGCCCCCGTGACTCCGTGCACGATGGCGATGTTGCCGGCGAGGAGGTTCGAGAGCTGGGCCAGGAACAGCGTCGGACGCAGGTCGTTCTGGAGCCGCTCGTTCAGGTACGCGCCGGGATCGGCCGCGTCGCGCAGGCCGGTCAGGATCGCCCCGTCGACCGCGTAATCGCGCTCGCCGCCGCCCGCCGCCACGACGAGGTGGAGCGCCTGCTTCAGGGCGAGATCGTCCTTCACCCCCGCCGAATCGAGGGCGAGCCCCGCGGCATAGACGCCGAGTCGCTGCCACGCCTCCATCTGGCGCTGGTCGCTGCGCTTGGGGATCTGCCCGTCCCAGGCGATCGCCGGCGCCGGATGCACCGGATAGGGCGCGAAGGTCTCGCGGTCGGTGCGGGGCGCCGCCTCCGCGTCGAGAGCCGCGAGATGGGCCTCGACGCCCTCCCCCGCACAGGAGACGAGGCCGAGCCCGGTGACGACGACGGGGCGGCTCACGGCTGCACCGGATCGGGGAAGAGCCCAATGGCCCGCGCCCGGTCGCGCATCGGCCCGTCCAGCCCGTCCGGGAACGGCATGGTCCGGAACCGCAACTCCGCGTCGCAGAGCGCCTTTCCGGCATGGCTGATCGCCGCCTTGGTCACCGCGTAGCCCGATCCGTCATGTTCCAGGCCCGCCGTGACGACGAGCTCCGCGCCCGGCCCCACGAAGGCGCGGAACCGCGCCTTGTCGACGCCCGTGAGGAACGGCATCCGGGTGAAGTCCAGATGGGCGAGCACGAGGTAGCCCGAGGCCTGTGCCATCGTCTCGGTCAGGAGCACGCCCGGCACCAGCGGATGGCCGGGAAAATGCCCCTCGAAGACCGGGCTTTCCAGCGGAACCCGGGCGAGCGCCTCGATCCGCCCGGCGGCCCGGTCGAGGAGCCGCACGGAATCGATCATCTCGAAATATTCGAGGCGCATGGCGGGGCGGCTTCGGCGCGTCAGACCTTGGCGGCCTTCTCGGCCACGAGGCCGTCGATGCGCGCGCACAGGTTCTTGAGGACGAAGTACTCTTCCGCCGGGACCTTGCCCTCGTTGACCTCCTGGGTCCAGCGCTCCAGCGGCAGCTTGATCCCGAAGGCCTTGTCGACCGCGAAGGCGATGTCGAGGAAGGCGAGGCTGTCGATGCCGAGGTCGTCGATGGCGTGACTCTCGGGCGTGATCTTCTCCCGCGGGATGTCGGCGGTCTCGGCTATGATATCGGCCACGCGCTCGAAGGTGGCGCTGCCGTGGGCGGACTCGTCGGACATGTCTTCTCGCGGGCTGTTCGAATTCCGGGTCGGTCGTGCGGGGAGCCCCCTCGCCGCCGGGCAGCCCGGCGCTCACGCCCCGCGCGGCCGCCCTACGCGTATACGGGCCTTCATACGCAGCCCGTCGGATGGCGGCGACCTCTACACGAGGGTGTCAGGAGCGGCAACCGCTGCGGTTCCCCGGCGTTTCTGGGCTTGTCCACAAGCGCGCGGGGTCGCGGGCGATGATGCGCGTACACCCGGCCCGCCCCGGCCCTAGCTGGCGGGTGCGACCGCGCGTCCTCAGGAGTTCAGACGGATGCCACCGATCACCAAGCCCGCTGCCCCGATGGCGCGGATGGAGGCGCCGCCCCCGTCGCCCCACGAGCGGGCGCGCGCGCAGGGCGCGGCCCGGGTCCTCCTGGTCCTGGCGCTCTCCGCCCTCGGACTCTGGATCCTGCACGGGTTCCTGCCGGCCCTCGCCTGGGCGGTGGTGCTCGCCATCGCGCTGTGGCCGCTCTACACCCGCCTGGAGCATCGCTTCCCGCCGGGCAAACACAACCTCCTTCTGCCCTCGCTGATGACCACGGCCGTGGCCCTGGTCTTCGTGGCGCCGCTGGCCATCCTGGGCGTGCAGGCTGCCCGCGAGGCCCACGATGTCGCCGAGTTCGTTCGCAACGCCGAGGCGAACGGCGTCCCGGCACCCGAATTCCTCCAGCACCTTCCCTACGGCGCCGCCCAGGCGACCGCGTGGTGGAACGACAATCTCGGCCACGCGCAGGCGGGCTCGGACCTGCTCCACCGGTTCGAGAATCACTCGGTGATCGGGGCGTCGCGAAATTTCGGGCGTGAGATCGTGCACCGGATCGTGCTGTTCGGCTTCAGCCTCGTGGCCCTGTTCTTCCTGTTCCGCGACTGGCGCACCGTGCGGGACCAGTCGCTCACCGCCTGCCATCGCCTGTTCGGGCTGCGGGGCGAGCGGGTCGCCCGCCAGATGGTGGCCTCGGTCCATGGCACCGTCGACGGCCTCGTCCTGGTCGGGATCGGCGAGGGCTTCCTGCTGGGGGTCGTCTATTACTTCGCGGGCGTGCCGCACCCGGTGCTGCTCGGCGCCTTCACGGCCGTGGCGGCGATGATCCCCTTCGGCGCGGCCCTCGCCATCGCCATCGCGGCGCTCCTTCTGGCGGCGGCGGGCTCGGTGACGGCGGCGCTCGTGGTGGCAGGCGCGGGCCTGGTCGTGACCTTCGTGGCCGACCACTTCGTGCGGCCGGCCCTGATCGGCGGCACCACCAAGCTGCCGTTCCTGTGGGTGCTGCTCGGCATCCTGGGCGGCGTCGAGACGCTCGGGCTGCTCGGCCTGTTCGTCGGCCCGGCCGTGATGGCCGCCCTGGTTCTGCTGTGGCGGGACTACACCGAGGGACACGACGCGACGGCGTGAGTCCCCTCCCGCGGCCTAATCGGCCGCGCTCGTCGCGGCCGAGGCTTCGACGCGGCTCCGATCCTGGCGCCAGTCGGCCGGCTTCTCGAAGGTGCCGGCCCAGATCCCGCGGCGCGTCGCCCAGGCCCGGCCCTCCTGCCGCACATAGGCGGCCGTCACGTGGCGGCTGGCCAAGGCGTAGCCCTGCCCGGCCATCCAGGCGGACAGATCCTCGCCGTGGACGTGGCAGATGCCGGTGACCCGGCCCGCGGCGACCTCGTGCCGCTCGCAGGTGACCACGCCGCCGCCGATCCGCGCGCGAAGGGCCTGCGCGGCCTCGCGGCCGCAGCGATATTCCTGCCCCTTCGCGGTCTCGCATCGCTGCGCCGTCTCGGGCGCATCGATGCCGTAGAGGTGGAGGCGCGTGCCCTGCACCTCGATCGTGTCCCCGTCGATCACCGTCGCCGGGCCGCTGATCGTTCCGGCCGCAGCGGCGGGGCCGCAGAGGAGGAGCAGGGCGAGCATCGGTCTGATCATCACGAGGCTGTCCGGGGTTGGTGGCGGGATGTGTGTCGAGGCCGCGAATGTCCCAGACCAATGTGGCGATATTGCCGGGCGTGTTGCACCCGCGAAGGCCGCCGGGAGGATCGCCCGGGACGGCCGCCTCGGGTCGAGCATGCGGGCGATGCGTTGCAGAAGCGTTCCGCCCGGCGCCGCCGGAACGGCGGGCCAGGGCGATCGTTGTCAAGCATGACCTTTCTGAAGACCCTGCTCGGCGCACTCGCTTTGTGCGCGGCTCTCCTGGTCTGGGCCGGCCACGCGATCGGACCTGAACGGCCGACAGCGGACGCTTCGTCAGGCCTCACGGCGGCCGCGGTACTGGCGAGCGACGGCATGGCGCCGGACGGCCGGACAGGGGACGGCCCGATCGATCGCGCGGCACTCGGCAGGCTCGCCGGCGCGGTGTCCGGGGGATTCCAGGATGCGGCGGCCGCCGCGAAGCCCGCGGGCTGATTGTCGGGCTCCGCGCGACCGCGGAGCCGCGGCGTCAGGCCCGGTACTTGCCGTTGCGCTTGACCAGCACCCGCGTCCCGACGGGCACGCGCTCGTAGAGGTCGGCGATATCCTCGTTGAGCATCCGGACGCAGCCCGACGACATCTGCTCGCCGATGCTCCAGGGCTCGTTGGTGCCGTGAATCCGGAAGAGGATGTCGCGGTTGCCCTGGTAGAGGTACAGGGCGCGGGCACCGAGCGGATTGTCGAGGCCGCCCTTCCGGGTTCGCGGCAGGTCGGGATGGAGCGAGACCATCGTGGCCGTCGGGCTCCAGTCCGGCCAGACGCCCTTGCGGCCGACCCGCGCCTCGCCCTTCCAAGAGAAGCCCGCCTTGCCGACGCCGACGCCGTACTGCATCGCCGTCCCGTCAGCCTGAACCAGCAGGAGCTGGCGCTTGTCGATATCGACCACGATCGTGCCGGGCTGCTCGGGCCCGTTGTAGCTGACCTGCTGACGGCGGTACTTCGGATCGAGCCGCTGGGTATCGACCAGGGGAATGTCGAAGGGCTTGTCGGGCTTGGCGCCGATGTACCACGCCGCGTCGTCGTCCTGCGCCATCTGCATGGGGCGGGTCTGACAGGCTGCCAGGGGCGCGATCGCCAGGATGGCGAGCAGGATGCGCGAAAGCACAATCCGGCGGATCTGGCTCCAGGCCCAGGGGCGCGTCGCGGTCATAAGTTCTGTCATGCGGGGCTCGGTCCTCGGGCCCTGCCTACCGCCTCCCCGCCGGTGACGATGTAGCTTTTCCGCCGCAGCCGGCGGCCCGTGGCCGCCTCCCACGGCCACGGTTGCGCCCTAATTCAGAATGGCGGCGGGGCCGCATGGGAGGATCCGCGGAGGTGAACGATGCCTGAGACCGAGACACTCCCGGCCGACGCGCAGGCCCCGCCCGCCTTGGCGCTCAGCCCCGCGATCCACCTCGATCATTGCGTGATCCACGTCGCCGACTGGGCGCGGTCCAACGCCTTCTATCGCGACGTCGTGGGCGCCGAGGTCATCGAACGCGGCGCCGGCTTCGCTTATCGGTTCGGCGGGGTGCAGCTCAATTGCCACGGTCCGGGCGTGATCGCGGAACCGCTGGCGGCGCGGCCGGTCCAACCGGGCAACAGCGATCTCTGCTTTCGCTGGTCAGGACCGATCGAGGACGCGATCGCGCATCTCGAAGCCGCCGGCGTGGCGGTGGAACTCGGGCCGGTGGAGCGGCACGGCGCCGCGGGGGCCGGCCTCAGCGTCTACTTCCGGGATCCGGACGGCTCACTCCTGGAGTTCATCACCTATCCGACGGCGTGATCAGCCGCGGCTCTCGGCGAGGGCTTGGTTGGTCTGCTCCAGCCGCAACGCCAGCACCCGCATGAGCGCGATGCTGATCTGGGGAAATTGTGCGAGCAGTTCCAGGAACACGCCGCGGTCGATGCGCAGGGCGGTCACGGCCGATTCGGCGGTCACGGTCGCGGATCTGGGCTGCTCGGCCAGGATTCCCATCTCGCCCACGAGGGCATCCTGGCCGAGCAGCGCGAGCCGCACCGGCCCCGCGGGGCCATCGATGCTGACCTCCGCGGTCCCCTTGAGGATCACGTAGGCCGCATCCGCCACGTCGCCGCGGGAGAAGAAGCGCTGCCCGGGTTCGAAATGGACCCGCTCGCTGGTGAAGGCCAGGAGTTTCAGGCGTGCCGGTTCCACCTCGCGGAACAGCGGCACCTGTTTCAGGGAGGAAACCTCGGTGTCGAGGGTCATACGGGAGCTCCACGACGGGTCTCGGGCCCGGGACGGCGGGGCCGGACGGCCCTGTTGCGCATCCATGCGGTTCGTCAGGCACTTGTCCAGCCCTGCGCCTGACGCAGCCCGGTTCGCCCGGCGCTGCGGGCTCGGCCTGGTGCTGGCCCTGATCGCTCTCCTCGGCCCCCAGCCGGCCCGCGCCCGGTTGGCCCAGGCCGATCTCGCCCGCGTCGCCGTGGCCCCACCGCCCGGCGCGCGGGTGCCGCTGGATCTCGGGGTGACGGACGCGCTCACGGGACAGGCCACCACGCTCGGGCAGGCGCTCGGCGGCCGGGCGGCGCTGCTGCTGCCGGTGGACTATACCTGCGGCAATGTCTGCGATCCCATGGTGTCGATGTCGGCCGATGCCCTGGCGGCGACGGGCCTCCCATCCGACGAGTACGCGCTGGTGCTCGTCGGGATCGACCCGCGCGACGATGCCGCGGCCGCGCGCCGCATGCTCGCCGACACGCTGGGCGCCCGCGCCGCAGCGGTGCATCCCCGGGCGCTCATCGCCTCGGAGGCCGCGCTCGCCCGGCTCACCGGTGCGCTGGGCTATGTCGCGGTCTATGATGCCGGGACCGACAGCTTCGCGCATCCGGCCGCAGCCCTGCTGCTCGCCGGGGACGGGCGGGTGGCCCAGGTGCTCTCGCCTCTGGCCCTCACCGGGCGAGACCTCCGCCTTGCCCTCACGGAGGCCGGCGAAGGCCGTGTCGGCGGCTTGGCCGACCGCCTCGCGCTCCTGTGTTACGGGTACGACGCCGCCCGCGGCCTCTACACGCCCCTCGTTCAGCGCATCCTCACGGTGGCGGGGATCATCACGGTCCTGGCGATCGGCCTCCTCATCCTCGGCCTGACGCGCCTCGCGCGGGCACGGTCGGGCTGAGCCGGGCCAGCCGGCTCCGGGCGGTTCACCGCTTCGTCGACAGGCCCTGCGCGCCCGGCGCCGGGGCCTCACGCTTGAGGCTGGCATTCAGGTGGGGCGAATCGACCGGCTCCTCCCGGGTGGTCGGCGTGGCGGCATCTTCCGGAGCGGGCATCGGCGGCAGGGGCGGCGTGTTCGCCTGCACCTCCGGAGCGCCGCCGGCGGCATCCTTGACCATGTTGCGGTTCGTCATACCCCAAACCCTCTTCCAAGGCGCAGGCTCGACCGCTCCGCGCCGGGACCCCTGATGCAATTCGCCAAACGTCCGGCGTATCCCGCCGGACAGGCGCGGACGTCTACCCAGGTCGATCGGCAACCAACGCGGCGCACAACACCCCGGTTGCTGCCAAGCTTAGTTGCGCGAAGCTTGACTAGGTCTCGGCACAGGAACCTTGGTTATTGCTGAAGGTTGTTGCGGGGTGAAGCGAAGCCTGAGGAGGAACTGATGGCATCCGGAAATTCGACCTCGAAGCGGGGCTTTGCCTCGATGGACCTGGAGCGGCAGCGCGAGATCGCCAGCAAGGGCGGACGCAGCGTGCCCGCCGAGAAGCGTTCATTCTCTCAGGATCGCGAACTCGCCTCGTCCGCCGGGCGCAAGGGTGGCCAGTCCACGGGGACCGGCCGGGCCGAGTGAGGCAATACACCCAGCGTATCGCGTAGCGGCGCCGCGTCCTCGGGACCGGCGCCGTTTTCGTCACGACGATCTCCGCACGGCAAAAGGCCCCGCCGTTCCGACGGGGCCTTTTGCTGTGCGGTTCGCCCGGGATCCCGGATCAGGAGATGCAGCGGCCGGGGGTCATGCGGCGCGCCTCCGGGCCGACGAGGGAGCTCAGGGCCGTCTCGCAGCCTTCGCGCACCAAGCGGCGTGCCGGCGGCTTGAGGACCGGCTGGATGCCCATCTCCTGCGCCTCACCGGCGACCGGGGCCGCGCGGCCCTCGCTCTTCTGCACACCCGCCACGCGGGTCGGGCTGATCGACAGCGAGACCGGCCGCATGCCGGGCAGCGGCGCCTGGACGACCTGCGCGGTGAGCGCAGGCGGCGTCCACCGATCGGCCGTATCGCGCACCACCGGCTGGACCAGCACGGTGAGGAGAGCGGCAGGAGCACTCACGCCCAGAATGAAACCAGACCGCAGCATTGCCCCGACCTCATCGCGAGAGCTTGACAGGATGTTCTGATAACGCGCCCTGAAACCGCAGGTTCCTAGACTGTGTCGCGTCTATGCCTCCTGAGTATTCGTTCGCAGCTCGGCCGTTGGTGCGGCGGCGCACCCGCGTCATCCACAACCCTCCCATGTTGCCATCGCGCAACGTTCGTCGAAAAAGCGCATTCTCTGGAACCTCGCCGGGCGGCAGTCGTTTCCTCAGCACCCGGCCACCTGGTCCTCCCCGCATTCCCCTTGTGCATCGGCCGGAACCTTCGCGACGGGCTGGAGCCTTCTCCGGCCCGTCTTTTTGCGTGCCGCGCCCGAGACGGCCGCAACAAAAAAGCCCCGGCTCGCGCCGGGGCTGATGTCGTCATCGATCTTGAGGCGAGAGCGGCGCGCGGGTGACGCCGTCCGCGAGGGACGCCGGATGTCAGGCCGTCTTGGCCTCCCGCCGGCGGGCCGTCTGCTGGAAGAACAGCGCCTGGCTGATCACCGCGGAGACGTTGGCAGGCTGGAACGGCTTGGCGATGAGGAAGGCCGGCTCCGGCCGCTCGCCGGTGAGGAAGCGCTCCGGATAGGCGGTGATGAAGATCACCGGCACCTCAAAGGTCTTGAGCAGGTCGTTGACGGCGTCGAGGCCCGAGGACCCGTCGGCGAGCTGGATATCGGCCAGGATCAGGCCGGGGCGCTTGCCCTCGCCGGCAATCTTGACCGCCTCGGTGCGGGTGCGCGCCACGCCGATCACGTTGTGGCCGAGGCCTTCCACCAGCGCCTCGAGATCCATGGCGATCAGCGGCTCGTCCTCGATGATGAGGATCTCGGTGGCCATGTCGGCGGCGAGCTCGCGGCCGGCCTCGTCCACGAGGTCGCGGACTTCGGACACGTCGACGCCCAGGATGATGGCCGCATCCTCCTCGGAGAATCCTTCGAGGCAGGAGAGCAGGAAGGCCTGGCGGGGCAGCGGCGTGATCTGGCCGAGGCGCACCTCGGCGGGGAGGTCGTGCTGGACCTGCTCGCTGCGGCCGTTCACGGAGAGCGAGTTCCAGATCCGCGTGAACACCCGGAACAGGTCGGCCTTGATGTTGGTGCTCCGGCCGAGCGTGTCGGGCTCGTTGACGAGGGTCTCCAGGGTGGCGGCGACATACGCGTCGCCCGCCACTTGGCTACCCGTGAGCGCGCGCGCGTAGCGGCGCAGGTACGGCAGGTGCTGTACCACGAGTTGCGATGTCGACATTCGATCCCCTGTGCCTCGCCGCGTTGCCCGGCCGCGATCGCCTCGGTCTTCGACCAAAGGTGTGCCGGGGCCGGCTTGTATCCTGCGCAGCCTACCGCCCAACGCGGAGGCCGGCACTCCGTTCCACCCCCCGGCGGAACCGATCCCGGCGGGCAGGCGTTGCAGCCGCAGCCATGGCGTATGTCGAGCCGCAGCACAATGCGGCCGGGCCGACTTCGGCAACAAGGGGCGTATTGATGGTGGACCAGGGAAAGGAGCCGGGTCTCCGCGCGCGTCAATCGCGCGCCGGAACTGCTTCAGGTCGCTTTTCTGACGGTCAGGACAGCAGCGCCGATAAGGCCATCGAGCACGCCCTCGCGGAGACCGGCCAAGCCGCGCCCCGGACCGGCCTGAGCGACCACACCCGCAACCGTCTCGCCGCTCAGCTGCGCGCCATGTACGACAGCATCACCCAGCAGCCCGTCCCGGACCGTTTCGCCGATCTCATCGCAAAGCTCGACAGCGGCGACCACGACAAGGCGTGACAACATCTGTTTCTGCGCGTCACCGGCGCTCCGGTTCGGCCTACGACAGAGAGCCGCCGCACGCGGCGGCGGCTCCCCGGATCTGCTCCACCGGCCCGGAACCAGGGCCGGCTGCTATCGACCACGCCCTAGAGGGAGGTCGAGCGGCCCCGCATCAGACCGACGACGGCCGAAATCGCGAACAGGACGATCGCCACGAAGAAGACCAGCTTGGCAGCCTCCATGGCCGTACCGGCAATGCCGCCGAAACCAAGCAGAGCAGCGACGAGTGCGACAACGAGAAAAGTTACGGCCCAACCGAGCATCGTTCGTATCCTTCGAAAGTACCAACGCGGGCGGGCCGCGTCGTTCTGAACACGGAAACGCCAAGGTTTCGCTCTGGTTCCGCCCTCTTGACAGAGTCCTGTGCGCGTGACCGGGCAGCAATTCTGGTCGCACCCGGGATGACGGAACGGGACAGGGGCGCCAGCGTTCGAAGATAGGTCTTCAGGTTCGATCCGGGATTCGCGATGCCGCAATCTGCCAAGAGTGCCGTTCGATCACAGGCCGCCGCGATGGCGACCCGTCTCGCCGAGGTCGCCGACAGAGCCGCCGATGCGCTGCGTGCCGCCCTTCTCGGCCTCCTCGCGTCTCCTGCTCCGGTGCCGGTGCGCGTGCGCGTGCGCGCCCGCCGCCCGGGCCGCGCGAACTGAGCGTCTCCGCCACTGCGCCGGAGGAGGCGGGCACGGAGTCCGCCTCCGGCACGCGCGAGGACGCCCCGTGTGGCCCCTTCCCGCGGGTGGCGAGGATCGCGGGTGGCGATGAGGGGACCGGCCGCGGAAGCTGAGCCGCGGCGAGAGACCGGATCGGTCGGACCGGCGCCGTCCTGCCCGTTTTCGCCGAGCGATCGCCGGTCCGCCCCGAACCGGCCCGGAAACCGCTGCCACAGGCTCGTTCGCGATTGCGCACCCGACCGGGAGCGGCTTTAGGAATCCCCGATCACAGTGCGCGGGGACGGCGATGTCGGACGAGGACGCGAGCAGCCTGACCTTCAATCCATCGATGCCACCGCCGGGGCGCCTGGAAACCGTGGCGCCGCTGATCCGGCGGCGGGTCGCACCGAACAGCGGCCCATTCACCGCGAGCGGAACCTGCACCTACGTGGTTGGACAAGGCCGCGTCGCGGTTCTGGATCCCGGTCCGGAGGATCCGGCCCATGTCGATGCGCTGATCCGGGATCTCGGCGACGAGCGGATCGAGGCGATCGTGGTGACCCACACGCATCGCGACCATTCGCCGGGCGCACGGCTCCTCGCCGCCCGCACCGGCGCGCCGATCGTGGGATGCGGTCCGCACCGGGCCGCCCGGGCGCTGTCGGAGGCGGAGACCCCGGTGCTCGATGCGAGCGCCGACCGGGCCCATGCGCCCGACCGCGCCATGAGGGACGGCGAGACGGTTTCAGGTCCGGGCTGGACCCTCGTGGCCGTCGAGACACCCGGCCACACGATGAACCACCTCGCCTTCGCGCTGCCGGAGTCCCAGACCCTGTTCTCGGGCGACCACGTCATGGCGTGGTCCACCACGATCGTGGCCCCGCCGGACGGGGAGATGCGGGCCTACATGGCCTCCCTCGACAAGCTGCGCGGACGCACCGAGACGATCTACTGGCCGGGTCACGGCGGTCCGGTGCGCGATCCGGCGCGGTTCCTCCGCGGCCTCGCGGGCCACAGGCGCCAGCGCGAGACCGCGATCCGCGCCCGTCTCGCCGCCGGGGATCGGCGCATCACGGAGATCGTCGCGGCGATCTACCAGGGGCTCGACCCGCGCCTCAGGGGCGCGGCGGCGCTCTCGGTCCTGGCTCACTTGGAAGATCTGGTCGGGCGCGGCCTCGCGGAATCCGACGGAGCACCGCGGCTGGACGGCACCTACGCCCCCGCCTGAACCGCGTCGCGCCCGGGTCGGTCACTTCACCGCGAGGGCGAGGTTGGCCACGTCGTCGAGATAGGCGCGGATCCGGTCGGCGTTGCTGCCGAAATCGCGTCCGCCGAGCCGGGAGGCGGAGCGCACGTCGATGCGTGCCCCGTCGGCCCGGGGACGGATGCGCACGGTCACGTCGTCGGGCAGGTTGAGGATGAGGCCCCGCGCCACCGCCTCGATGCGGCCGTTGCCGGTGCGGCCGCCAGGCCGGATGGCCTCGACGATCTGCCAGTGGCGGTTGAGGGCCGCCTTGCGGGCCAGTTCGAAGGCCTCGTCGGCGCCGATATCGAGCGTGAGCGGCGCGATCTGCGGGTAGGCGCCGCGCTGGCGCTCCCGAAGCGCCGGCCCCGGATCCGCCGGATAGCGGCCGCCCCGGGCCGCGAAGGCGGCGCGCGAGCGCGAGAAGGCGGGCGGATTGTCGATATCCGTGGTGATGTCGGACAGGGCCGGCAGCCGCAACCCGCGGAGGCCGAGATAGGCCGGGTAGCCGAGCACGATGAGCGCCAGGACCAGCCCGGCGAGCGCGGCGCCGAGGCCGCGCGCGCCCTCGCGCCAGACGCGCACGAAGGCGAAAACCGCGGCGATCGCCGCCGTCAGCGCGATCCCGAGCCCGGCCACGAGGGCGACGAGCGCGGCATCGGTATCCGCGCGCGGGTCGCGGACCAGGACCAGGGCGATTCCGGTGGCGACGATGGAGAACACGGCCAGCCGCCGGGCCAGGGGCCCCGCGCGGGTGACGGGTTCTTCGATGAGCAGACGGCGCATGGGGATCACGGACACGTTCGAGGCCCGATCTTAGAGCTTAGCCGTCGCAGGCGCCATCACGGCGCTACGGGGCATAGGCGCGGGCATTGCCCGGAAGACCGAGCGTGGCGGGCTGTTTGAGGCTTTCAGGCAGCATCGCGTCTCCGGACCGCCCGGCCAAGTCGGCCGCCTCGCCATGGGCCACGACCTGGGCGGTCGGGGCGTTCCAGGGACCCGAGACCGCGAACAGGAGGCCGCGGGACGGATCGGCCGCGGGCCGCAGGACCAGATGGCCCCGGGCATTGAGCCGCCGCTCCGGCAGCGAGACCTGGCCCTGCAGGGTTGCCCCGACGCTCGGCCCGAGCAACCCTGCCTCGGCGATTTCGCCGACCCCGTCGGCGAAGCGCAGCGAGACCGCGGCGCGCTCGAACGCGGTCCGGCCGTTGCGCCGCGCGAGCGCGCCGGCCGCGACAGCGCCGTTGCGGTGCACGACATCGGCGAGGTCGAGCCCGGTGATCGCGCCTCCCTCGACGGAGAGCGTCGCCCGGCCGCCGAGATGAGCCAGCAGGCCGAGGCTGTCGCGGGCGCTGGCATCCAGCGAGAATTGCCCCTGCAGGGGCCCGGTCACCCACCGTGCCACCCCGATCTCACCCAGCAGGTTGCCGAGATCAACGTGATCGAGGCCGCCCTGCAGGCGCATCTCGGTCTCGGTGGGATCGGCCCCGCTCGCCAGGGTCATGCGCCCCTTGAAGGTGCCGTCCTGAATCCGGGCCCTGTTCACCGCCACTTCCATCGCGGCGTCCCGAACCAGGAGGCTGGCCGCAAGGTCCTGGACCGGCACCGGGCCCACGCGACCCTCGGCGGCCGACAGGCGCAGATCGAGGTCGCCCCGGGTGAACGGTGCCAGTGCCAGAGGCAGAGGGCTGCGCTGGAACAGCCGCGCGAGGTCATCGACCAAGGGCGCGAGATCGAGGGTCTCGGCCGCCAGCGTCGCCTGGACCGACAGGCGCGGCGCCTCGCCCGTCCCGAGCGCGACCGCGCCCGCCCCCTCCAGCAGGTTCTGGCCGAGCCCGACGCGCAGGTTCGGCCAGGATACCGATCTGTCCGCCGTCTCGAACCGGCCCGCGATCGAGAAGGCGCCGGCCATCGGCGAGAGCGGCGCTTCCTGGCCGATCCACGACAGGGTCTCCGGCAGCGAGCGCGTCTCGAAGCGCACTTGGCCGGCCAGGGCGGGCAGTGAAGCGGCCGGCGCCGCGGCCTCCACCGTCCCGTCCGCCGTGAGACTTCCGCCGGGCCATGTCACCTCGGCGGTGAACGGGCTGTGCCGTCCCGACGCGATCTCGGCCGGCCGCAGATGGGTGAGCGCGATCCGCGTCGGCACGCCCCGCCAGGTCAGGCTCGCCTGACCTTCGGCCGCGGCGCTCCAGAAAGGCCACGCGATGTCCAGGTCGATGTCCCGAGCCGCGTCACCCGCAGCGAAGCGTGCGCCGCTCACCGTGATCCGGCGCGGCCGGGTCACAACGCCGGACCGGACCTGCTCGGCGAAGCGCGCGAGGGGACCGCGCCACTGGGCAGCGTCACCCGACAGGCGCGCCCCGTCGAGGCGTAGGCCGCTCACCGTCGCGCGTCCGGCGAGGAGGCCGAAGGGATCGAGATCGATGCGGAGGCGGTCGCCCTCCGCCAGCACCGGCCCCGTGGAACCGGCGACCCGCACGCGGCTCAGGGTCAGGCGCGGCAGGGGCAGGAGCGTCAGGCTCGCCGGCCCCTGCCCGCTCACGGTCAGGCCGTAACCCGCGAAGGCGCCGCCCGCGAAGGCTGTCGCCCGGCCGCCATCCACCGGCCAGTCGCGCAGACCGAGACCGGCGACGATCAGGCTCCCGAGGGCCAGGAAGAGGATCGGGCGGCGCAGCGACATCAAGCTCCGGACGGGCCGCGGCTGCGGCCGGAAGCCGGGTGCCGCGCCAGGCCCCCTCAAGCCGTCGCGGCCCGGCAGGGTCTGCACGTCGAGCATGCCTTTTAGCGATCTCCGCCGGCTTTGTCTGCCGGGCTCCGGGGTGGAGGCCGCGCCCTCCCCAGGGGAGTGCTCAAGAGAGTGCCGACAAGAGTGCCGGTTACGGATCCTGCCGGACCGCACGCGCGACGGCGGCGCAGCACTGGATTTCGACGGCGGAATCGGGAACAGCAGGCGCGAGGAAACGCGCTGCCCCGAGTTTCGGCCGGTCAGGGCCGGCGGGAAAAGGACGGATCGATGAAGAAGGTCTACACGGATGCCGCCGCGGCCTTGGCCGGGCTCCTGCACGACGACATGATGGTGATGTGCGGCGGCTTCGGCCTGTGCGGCATCCCGGACGAGCTGATCGAGGCGGTGCGCCTCTCGGGGGTCAAGGGCCTCACGGTCGTCTCGAACAATGCCGGCATCGACGGCGTCGGCCTCGGCAAGCTCCTGGATACCCGCCAAGTGCGGAAGATGATCTCGTCCTACGTCGGCGAGAACAAGGAATTCGCCCGTCAGTATCTCGGCGGCGAGCTCGAGATCGAGTTCAACCCGCAGGGAACACTCGCCGAGCGCATCCGCGCGGGCGGCGCCGGCATCCCGGCCTTCTTCACCAAGACTGGCGTCGGCACCAAGGTCGCCGAGGGCAAGGAAGTGCGCGAGTTCGACGGTGAGCACTACGTCATGGAGCGCGGCCTGTTCGCCGACCTCGCCCTGGTCCACGCCCACACGGGCGACACGGAGGGCAACCTGCGCTACCGGATGACCGCGCGGAACTTCAACCCGATGATGGCCACCGCCGCCAAGGTGACGGTCGCGCAGGTGGAGCACCTCGTGAAGCCGGGCGAGATCGACCCGGACACGATCCACACGCCCGGCATCTTCGTGAAGCGCATCATCGACGTGGGCGTGCGCGACAAGCGCATCGAGCAGCGCACGACGCGCAAGCGCGGCGACAGCACTCCGGCCGCCGCGGCCGGCGGCGGCACCCACTGATCGGACGGGAAGGGAGCTTTAAGACGATGGCCTGGACCCGCGAGCAGATGGCGGCGCGCGCCGCGAAGGAGCTGGAGGACGGCTTCTACGTGAACCTCGGCATCGGCATCCCGACGCTGGTGTCGAACTACATCCCCGAGGGCATGTCGGTGCAGCTCCAGTCGGAGAACGGCATGCTCGGCATGGGCCCCTTCCCGTACTGTCTCTTATACACATCTGACGCTGCCGACGAAGAGGATAGTGTA
>CAXDNE010000173.1:0-15733 GCA_963990595.1 uncultured Methylobacterium sp. | reverse complement strand
GCCGCATTGGTGGGCGCGAACCTGTTCGGGGCGCCGTTCGCCACCCGCACGAGCGCGCTGGGTCGCGACGGCGCGCTGCTCGGCGCGAGCCTCACGGGTGCGCTGGCGGACGGCGTGATGCTGTCGCTGAACTACACCGGCGATATCCGCCCGGGTGCCGATGCCCAGGTCGTATCCGCCGGATTGCAGGCCACATGGTGAGGCGCGCCGCCCGCCCCCGGCCGCGCCCTCCTGCACGAGGGCGCCTGGCCTGAGGGTCGGGGGCGGGGTGAGCGCGAAGCCCGTCGCGAGCCACCGGACCGGCCACAGAGGGGGTGGCTGGCGCGGCTCCTCGACGTGCTCGAGGGGTTCGAGCTGGGCGGCTACGCCCTGCGGTTGATCGGGGCGCTGCTGAAGACCCTGTGGTTGGCCTTGGCGGCGCTCTACCGGTTCGTCGCCGCGCGATGACCGCCGCCAACCCGATCAAGGCCGGGAGCGATCCATGGGGTCCCGGAGCAGGGTGGGCCGAGGGTTCGACGGCCGGCCGTCGGTGCTCGTGAGCGGAGGCCCCGGAGAGCGCCTGAGGTCGGTCCGTGCCGTGTTCCACGTGAAACATTAACCCTCCCGCAATCTGCCTCCCCCGCAGCACGGGCCCGATCCGGGTCGTGCGCCGGCGGCAGACCGTGCGTCCTTCGCGCCACGCTGGCGTGGAACGGCTCCGTACCGCCGTGAGGCGACTTGCCACCTGGCCGATCGGAGACGATGCCGGATCGCGCCCGGCGACACCGTGGCGCTGATGAGGCTCGGCCCGCCCCCGTGACGGATTCCGGAGTATTCCGCTGACCGCGTCTTCCGCTCCGGACGTCCTGCGCTTGGTGATCGTCGGCGGTGGCTTCACCGGAGCGGCGCTCGCCATTCACGCGATGCGGGCCGCGGCCCAGCCTCTCGACATCACCATCCTGGAGCCCCGGGCCGAACTCGGGCGCGGCGTCGCCTACGGCACGACGGACCGAAGCCACCGCATCAACGTGCCGAGCGACCGCATGAACGTCGCCGCCGCGGATTCGGGCGCGGCAACCGCCTGGTTTCGCGCACAGGGTATCCTGCCCGAGACCGGGGGCGAGGCGAGCACCTACGTCCCGCGCGCCGCCTACGGCACCTATATCGGCGACCTGCTCGCCAGGACACGCGCGGCGGCCGGCGCGCGTGTGCGCCTGCACCACCGGCGCACGACCGCCACGGCGGTGCATCCGGCGGGCGGCGCCTGGACGGTGGAGACGGGGACAGGCGCGCGGATCGCGGCGGACCGCGTCGCGCTCTGCTTCGGACATGCGGTGCCGGCTCTGCCCTGTCCCCTCGGCCAGGGCGTCGCGACGAGCCGCCGCTTCGTCCCCGACCCCTGGGCGGCCGACGCCCTGGCGGGCATCGAGCCGGAGGCGACCGTCCTGATCGTCGGCACCGGGCTGACCATGGCGGATGTGGTGACGAGCCTCCGGGCCGGCGGCCATCGCGGGCGGATCACCGCGGTGTCCCGGCGGGGCCTTCTGCCCAAGGCGCACGGGATCTTCCTGACCAGCCTCGACGTGCTGGGTCCGGAGCGGCCCGGTACGGCGCTGGACCTGCTCCGCCTGCTCCGGCGGCGGGTCGCGGCGGCCGATGGCGCGCTGGGATGGCAGCCCGTGCTCGACTCCTTCCGAAAGGTCCTGCCCGACCTCTGGAACGACCTGCCGCCCCGCGAGCGGCGGCGCGTCGTCCGCCGCCTGCTGCCGTTCTGGGAGGTGCACCGGTTCCGCATCGCGCCGCAGATCGCGGACGCTCTGGAGCGGGCCCGGGCGGAGGGACATCTCCGCGTCGAGCGGGCGGCGGTGACGGGCCTGACCCGCGCCGGGGACGGGCGCCTGGAGGCGGCGCTGCGACGCGGCGGCACGGTGGAGCGCCGCCCGTTCGACGCGGTGGTGCTCTGCACCGGGCCGGAGCGGGACGTCTCCCGCAATCCGCTGGTGGCGCGCCTGCTCGCCGACGGTACCGCGAGCCTCGATGCGGTCGGGCTCGGCCTCGCCGTCGATCGCCGCAGCCGCGTGCGCGACGCGGCGGGCGAGCCCCGGCCCGGCCTCTACGCGTTCGGCCCGATGACCCGGGGCAGCTTCGGCGAGATGAGCGGCGCCACCGACATCGCCCACCACATCGAGGCCGTGGTCGGCGGCCTGCTCGACCCGAAGCCTTAGCCGACCCGCCGCACGATCCGGCGGAATGTCCGCCGCGGCTCGGCACCCCAGCGGTATTTGTAGGGCTCCTCGCCCCGCAGGAAGTGGAACTCCGCGGCTCCAGCAGCCGCGGCAGCCTCGATCTGGCCCGCGAAGGCCAGCGTGCCGAAGCTCTGGCCCGGCACGCTCATGTCGACGGCGTTGATGTAGGAATACCCGTTGCGCGGGTCGGCGAGGCCATACAGCACGGCCACGATCGCCGCCTCCCGGCGGACGAGCGAGATCCGGAGCAGCCCGGCCTCGGCCAGGGCGGGCGCCGCCGCGCGGTGGAAGGCCTGGACGCGGGGATCCGCCAGAACGCCGGGCTGGCCGTCCCGCGCCCAGCGGCTCGCATGCAGCGCGAACAGCGCATCGAGCGCCGCGTCGATCTCGTCCGGCGCCGCCAGCGCCTCGCTGACGCCGCCGAGGCGGGCGGCCCGATGCCGGTCGTGCACGACCTTGCGCCGCTGGGTTCCGGTCAGGACCGCGAGGGGCGAGCCCTGATCGGGCAGGCGCATGACCGGGCAGATCTCCGCCTCCGTGTCGGTCGCGTGCCAGCCTTCTGGCACCGGCCCGAGGAGCGGTGAATCCGCGCGCAGATCCGGCAGCAGGACCTCGTCCCAGCGCTCCGCCGTCGCCAGGATGGCGTCCCACACCCCGGCGACCGGGGCGCCGGGCGCGACCAGCGTGTCGCAATAATCGCTGTGTCCGGCCCCGACCGGGACCAGCCGGCGCAAGCCGGTATCGTGCCAGACGAACAGGGGCAGCGCGGCCACGGGGGCGCCGGCGGCGTCGCGCACCACCGCGTCCAGGCGTTCGCCGCCGCCGAGATGCGTCCACCACGCCGCCAGCCACGCCGGAGACTGGAAGGGCGTGGCGCGCGGGTCGCGCCGCCACAGGGTCCAGTGCTCCTGCGGGGTCATGGGCAGCGCCTCAGGTGGAAGCCGGTGCCGTCCCAGATCGTGAACGGGCGCGCGCCCGCCCGCAGCAATGCGAACCCGTGCGCGGCCGCCAGGCCGTGGGCCTCGGCGCAATCCCGCTCCGGATCCGACCGGTAGGACCAGTTGAACACGAGCAGGTCGCCGCCCGGCCGCAGCACCCGGGCGGCCTCCGCCATGAAGGCGGCGAGGCCGTTCGCCTGCACCACGTAGGGCAGGCTGTCGACCGCGATCACGAGGTCCACGGTGCCGTCCGCCAGCGGCCAGACGCCGTCGCCGTTCTGCGCGAAATCCAGGGTGCGGCGCGCCCCGGCCCGCCGCCGCGCCGCGGCGATCATGCCGGCGGAGAGGTCCAGGCCGAGGACGGATTCGGCCTCCCCGGCGAGCGCGATCGCCACCCGGCCGATGCCGCAGCCGAAATCCACGGCCCGCCGCCCCGCCGGCGGGGCCCAGGCGCGGATCACCGCCATCACCTCGTCGGTGGCGGCGGCCAGGTCCTCCGGGTCGCCGAACGCGTAGAAGGCGACGCCGGCCTCCGGCGCCTCGTCGGCCAGGCGGTCGAACAGGGCCGCCGTCGCGGCGCGGAAATCGGCTCCGTCCGGCCACAGGCCCGAGCGCGCCAGCCGGCCGAGGGCGTCGAGGCGGTCGCGGTGGCGCTCGGCCAAGCGCGCCAGGGCCGCGAGCGGCGGTGCCCCGGGCTGCGCCGTGGCCGCGCGTTCGAGCTGCGCGACATCGACCGCCCGGCCGGACAGCAGCAGGCGGGACAGGGCGATCTGGGGCGAGATCTCGCCCCGCGCGCAGGATTGGAGGATCTCCGGATCCGTCATGCGGTGAGCCTCGCGTACAGGTCGAGATAGGCGTCAGTGGTGCGTGCGAGCGAGAAGCGCGCGCAGGCCGCGCGCCGGCAGGCGGCTGGATCGATCGCCCCGACCGTCCGGATCGCCTCCGCCATCTCCTCCACCGTGTCGACGATCAGCCCGGTGGTGCCGTGCTGCACGATCTCCGGCAGGGCGCCGGTCCGGAAGGCGATCACCGGCGTCCCGCTCGCCAGCGCCTCCATGGCCACCAGCGAGGAGGTTTCCGGTGCCGTGGAGGGGATCAGCACGCAGCGCGCCTGGGCGATCAGCCGGCGCTTCTCGGCGCCCTCCACCGGCCCGGCCCAGCGGCGCAGGGCGTCGAGGTGCGGCGCGATCTCCGCGTCGAAGTAGCGGCGGTGGGCCTCGTAGGGGAACACCCGGCCCGCCGCGACCAGGGGCGACCCGGTCATGCGGGCCGCCCGCAGGGCATGATGAAACCCCTTCTCCGGGGCGACGCGACCCAGAACCAGCGCGTAGGGTTCCCTGGTCGGGCCCGGGCGGTAGGCGTCGGTGTCGACCCCGTTGGGAATGGGCGGCAGCAGCGCGATGTCGGGCGGGGCGCGCCGGGCCTGGTCCGCCGAGACCGGGTTGAGCCCTGTCCGCGGGCGGCCCGGCCGGAGCGCCTCCGGCGCGTACCAGTCGACCGGAAGGTGCAGGGTCGCCAGAACCGGCACGCCCGGGGGTGGCAGGTACCGGTCGAAATCCAGCCCGTGCAGGTGGATGAGATCGGCGGCGCCCGCGCGGACGATCTCCTCCAGCAGCGCGTTCAGACGCCCGTACACGACGGCGCGATGGGCCTCGGTGATCGCGTCCGCCGGGCCCGGAAGGGTGACCAGCGCACCCGCCGTGCGGGAGCCGTCGGCGGCGATCACGCGGGAGCGATGGCCGGCCCGCACCAGCGCGCGGTCGAGCTGGGCCAGCACCTGCTCGGCGCCCCCCGCCGGATCGGCGGTGACCGGGGCGAACGGGTAGGCCACGCTGACGACGGTCAGGGTCACGCCGCGGCGGCCCCCGCCAGCCGCCGCCACTGCGCGGCGGTGATCGACCAGCCGAAACCGTCGTAGAGGCTCGATCCAGGCGGCGGCGGCGCGGTGAAATCGTAGGCCGGCGCGGCGCGCCAGCGCTCCGCCTGCGGGCACCAGCCGTCGATCACGGCCGCTTGGCTGCGATGGGCCGCGATGGCCCGCGCCACGCGCCCGCGCTCGGCCGGGTCCAGGGGCCGGGCCGCCTCGGGACAGCCGGCATCGGGCCAGAAGCGGCCGAAGCGGCGCGCGCCTGCATGCTGATGGTAGCAGGCGAACTCCGCCAGGGCCGGCATCCGGCCGGTCCGGCCGCCGATCCGCTCGGCCGCCCTCCGCACGGCGAGCGCGGCGGTGTCGTGATCGGGGTGGCCGCCCTCGTAGGGGTGTGTGAGGATCGCCGCGACATCCTTCAGGTCGTCCGCCAGCCGCGCGACGAGGTCCGGCAGGTGCTCGACGGCCTCCTTGTCGGGGATGCCGTAGGCGCGGCGTTCCGGCCGAACCTCCAGAACCGCCAGGGCCGCCGCGAGCTCCTCCGCGCGGGCCCGGGCGTAAGCGGTGCGGCTGGCGAAGCCCAGCCGCGCGGCATCCGCCATGTCGGCGGGCGCGCTGTCCGTGAGGTGAATCAGGATCAGGCCGGAGAGGCGGGGCAGGGCGCCCCCCGCCCAGAGGGTCTCGTCGTCGGCATGGGCCACGACGAGGGCGACGGGGTCGGTGATCGGCGCACCGCTCGCGAGGCGCCGCGCGAAGGCGAGGGAAGCGCTCAAGGATCTGCCGAGCTGCGCAAGCGGGACACACGCGGTGGATGGCCACTGCAAGGGTATCCGCCACCGCCGCCGGAAGTTCCCGGCCCGCCGCCCGCCGGGGCGGCGCGTCAGCCGAACAGGGTCCGCGCCACGATCTGCGGGTCGATCGGCTTCTGGCAGAGGGTGACGCCGCCGTGGGGCGGCGGCACGGCGGCCGGGTCGTAGCCGGTGGCGAACAGGAACGGCACGCCCCGGGCGTGCAGCGCGTCGGCGACGGGGTAGACGAGTTCGTCCTGCAGGTTGATGTCGAGCACCGCGGCGTCGATCTGGGCCGTACTGGCGATCAGCGCCAGCGCCTCCTTCACGCTGGGCACCGGACCGAGAACCTCCGCACCGCCTTCCTCGAATCCGGTCTTGAGGTCGACGGCGATGAAATAGTCATCCTCGACCAGCAGGACGCGCCTGCCGGTGAGGGGCAGCGTGGACTGGGTCATGCGGAACTCCCTGTGACGTCCCCCTCGGGAAGGGGGATGTCGATCGTGCAACGCAGCGCCGTGTCGCCCAGTTCGTAGCGGGTCTTGGCCTTCAACGCGTAGGGCAGGGCCCGCTCGATGAGTTCGCGCCCGTAGCCGCTGCGCGCGGCCGCGCCCTCGGCCTCCCCGGGTCGCACGAAGCCCGCCTCGATCCATTCGACCAGAAGCCGGCGCCCCTCGTCGGACGCGCAGATCCGCCATGTCACGCGCAGCCGGCCATCCGGAGTGGTGAGCGCGCCGTATTTGAGCGCGTTGGTCGCCAATTCGTGCAGGGCCAGCGCGAAGGTCTGCACCGTCGCCTTGCGCAGCCGCACCACCGGTCCGTCGAGCCGGATCCGCCCCTCCAGCGCCGGGGCATCGAGGGCCGCCAGTTCGGTCTCGATCAGCGCCTGGAGCGTGATCGGCTCCTGGTCCGAGCGGGACAGGAGGCCCTGGACCCGCGACAGGGCGGACAGGCGATCGTTGAACCGCTCCCGGAAGGTCTCGCCCGGTCCCGTCTGCGCCATGGTCTGCTTGGCGACGGAGCGCACGACCCCGAGTAGGTTGCGGGTGCGGTGCTGCAGCTCGGCGACCATGACCTGCTGCCGCTCCTGGAGCTGGCGAAGATCATCGATGTCGGTGGAGGTGCCGAGCCATTCGATGATCCGGCCCCGGGCGTCGCGGACCGGCGCGGCCCGGGTCTGGAACCAGCAGTAGCGGTTCTCGCCGGCATTGCAGAGCCGGTGCTCGAACGAGAGATGGCCGCTCACCGGCGCCGCGCGCCAGGCGGCTTCGGCGACCGCATAGTCGTCGGGGTGAACCGCCTCCAGCCAGCCCCAGCCGGCGCTCGTCGCGTCGCTCTGGCCGGTATAGGCCTGCCATTGCGGGCTCGACCAGATGCAGGCGCCGTCGATCGCGGCCCGCCAGATGAGCTGCGGGATGCCCTCGGCCAGGGTGCGGAACAGCGCCTCGCTCGCGCGCAGACGCCGCTCGGCGAGCACCCGCTCGGTGCTCTCGACCACGATCGCGATGACGCCGGCCGGCTGCCCGCACGCGTCGAAGACCGGCGAGTAGTCGAGGTTCATCCAGACCTGCTCGGGCCGGCCGTAGCGGTGCAGGGTGAGTTCCTGATCCCGGTAGGAGAGGGTGCCGCCGGCCAGCCCGACGCGCATGACGTTGTCGTTGAAGTCGGCGACCTCCGGCCAGCCCTCCCGGACCTTGGAGCCGAGGAGCTGCGGGTGCCGTCCGCCGGCGAAGCCCGAATAGGCATCGTTGTAGATCATGATGCCGTCCGCGCCCCAGAGCAGCACGATCGGCACCGGCGACAGCAGCACGGTGCTGACCGCGAAGATCAGGCACTGGGGCCAATCCGCGATCGGCCCCAGCGGCGTCCGCGCCCAGTCGTAGGTTCGGACGAGCTCGCCGAGTTCGCCGCAGCCGACCGGAAGGGTCCAAGACTCGCTCATCCGGTGAACGACCCTTGCGGTTCCAGCACGGGCGAGCGTGGGACTGACGGAGATGGCGGCGATCCCGCGACAGGCATGGAGTCATCGGCCGGTCCGGCTGCCGGTCCGGTCCGGCCCCGACGCTACTACAGGGCCGAAATCCTTAATAGGGGCGGCCGCCCCGCTCCCGCGCGGCTCAGGCCGCGGCGCGCTCCACCGCCTGCTTCAGCCGCGATGCATCCTCGGTCCGCCCGAGGGCCTCGGCGTCAGCGGCCTCAGCAGGCGGTGCTCCGGCCGCGGAAACCGGGCGGTGAACCGCCGGGCGCCTCGCGGGCTTCTCCAGCGGAGGCCGACGCAATCGTCCCGCCGCGGCCGAAGGAGACACGATCCACCATGCGCGTATCGACTCTCGCCGCCCTCCTGCTGACCGGGCTCGCCTCGGCCGCGCTGACAGGCCCCGCCTCCGCGGCGCCCGCCGGGCCGGCCCCGTCCGTCACCGCGCCCGACGGCCTGCTGACGACCGTCCGGGCCAAGCACCACCGGGCACGGCGCCATGCAGGGAGGCGGGGGGGAAGCCGCTTCAACAACGTCACCCGGGGCGCCATCGGCGGCGACAGCGGCGGCAACGCCGTCACCGGAAGCACGGCGGCCCCGTCCGGCCGATAGCGACCGCCCGGACCGGCGCGTCGCCGGTCCGGACCGCGTCAGGCCCCGCGATAGCCGCCGCCGTCGCCGGCCGGGCTCTCGGGCCGGGGCGCCTCGGCGGTCTTGCCGCCGAAGGCCCCCATGTCGCCGGGCTCGGACTGGCTCGGCGAGCGGGGCCCCTGCGGCCGCTTCGACACCTCGGCCGGCGGGTAGGGGCGGGCGCCCGGCCCATCCTCGGCGCGCACCGCGCGGGCCGGCCGCGGGTCGGACTCGCTCATCGGAACGCTCCTGCGTGCGGATCGGTCGCTCTGGAGAAGGACCGGCGGCCGACGCGGTTCCGTCCGAGCGGTCTCATCGCGCGCAGCGATCTCCGGGAATTGCGCGAAAACCTGCCGCGCGGGATCTTGCGCGGTGCATTCGCGGCGGCGTGGTCCCGAATACGGCTCGACGCGCCCGCCATGTTCATAGTCTCGCCGTGTTCCGGGCGCCTCGTGGAGACCTCAGCCCCGCGGGGCAGCCCGGTCTCGGGAGAATGATCGCATGATGAACTCTGTCCTGGCGCTCCTCACGGTCATCGCGGTGCTGGTGGTCACGGCGCTGTTCAAGCTGCCGCTTCTGCCGTTCCGCCTCATCGGCCGCCTGCTGCGCAGCCGCCCGGCCGCGGCCTGATCAGGCCCGTCATTCCGCCGCGTCGATGGTGAACGCCATCCCGCGGCCCGGCCCCTGATCGGAATAATCCACGAGCGCCAAGCCGCGCTCGGCCAGTGTCGCCGCGACGGTGTCCCGCTCCTTGCGGACCATCTGGCCGACCGCGAGCGGCGTCAGCCGCGGGCTCGCCCGCCGCACCGCGTCGACCCCGATGCTCGCCGGGAGTCCGGCGCCCTCGGCGATGCGGGCGAGCGCGAGACCCAGATCCTTCGCCTTCGTCTCCGCGGCGGATTTCGGCTTGAACGGCATCCTGCTTCTCCCAATCTCCGGCGGCCGATCGGTGGATCGGCGGCCCGTCCCTCACGCGGCCCGCCTGTCGACGTTCACGTCGGGGAAGGTCCTGATCCAGACCCGTCGTCCCCGCGCGTCGTAGACCTCGACCTGCCAGTCCGACCAATCGAACCGCTCGACCACCCGCTCCATCAGGGCGAGCGCCACGCGCTCGGCATGGATCCGCATCTGCGCCGCGTTCGGCAGGCGGCTGCCCCGCAGGTCGGTCACCAGTTCGTGGCCGTCCGTGCAGTGGAAGCGGTAAAGCCGCATCGGCATTGACGTTTCCTCGACCAATCCACAGCGCTCCACTGCGATCCGAGAACGCGGCGCTCCGGCGGTTGAACCCGCTCGGCCGATGCGCTTTGTTCATGAAATGTTCTATTCGGATTCGAGCCGTGATGCACGTAGATCCTGACGAGGTGCCTGTGGAGATTCGTCTCAGGGAGGCCGAGGTGATCGCCTTCGCCTATCACCGCGCCGCCCGCGGCGACGCCTGGGAGGCGCTCGTGGCGGCCATCGCGGACGCGCTCGCCGATCTCGATGCGGCGGAACGGTGCATTGCGCGACAGGGTGGGCTGATCTCCCGGGGCTATGCCCGGTGCTGGACCGGAACGTCCGGCATGGATGCGCCGGCGCGCCCGGATCCGCCCTAGCGGCCGGGCAGGGCGGAATGGACCCACCCGGCCGAGCCGGGGAGGCGGTTCACCGGCCCGGCGTCGCGGATGGTTGCTGCCTACCGGGCTCGCGCCGGCGACCGGATGTGCGCGGGCCGCCGACGATCCGCCTGACGCGCGCGGCGGGGCGGGGGAGGCCGCTCAGGCGGTTCTGCGGCTCTTGCGCTCGCGCTCAGCCATGGCGCCCGGCTGCCCGAGGCCGATGGCCTTGGCGAGGGCGGAGCGCTGCTCGGCGTAGCTCGGCGCGACCATCGGGTAATCGGCCGGCAGGCCGTAGCGGTCGCGGTAGCTGCGCGGGTCGAGCCCGTGGCTGGTCAGGTGGCGCTTCAGCGTCTTGTAGGTCTTGCCGTCGATGAAGCTGACGATCCCATCGGGGCGGACCGACTTGCGGATCTGGGCCGCGCTCGGCTTCTCCACATCGGCCTGCACGGCCGCGCCGGTCTCGGTCGTCAGGGTGCCGGTGACCAGGCCGGCGATCGCGCCGTGCACCCGCGCGATCACAGCCGGCAGCTCGGCGGCCGGTACCGGATTGTTCGAGACATAGGCCGCCACAAGCTCGGCGGTGATAACGGCTAAGGTATCGGTTCGCTCCTCGGACGTCTCGTTCATGTGATGTCTTTCTATTTGCGGTGCGTCTTCTTATCGTTTGGGGCTGGTAAAGGTTTAAAAGCGGTAAATTTGTTCAGAACACTTGCCGAACACCTTTCGATTCCGGTGTGCGACCGTGGGTCCCTGCCTGGATCCGTCCGGTGCCGCCCTCGCCCTGTCCCGACGATCGCGGCGGATCGGAGAAGGGCCGGAGCTTCGGCTCCGGCCCTGCCGCGCGGTCCCGGAGCGGCCGTGCCGGGGCGCGGATCCCGCATCGGCAAGGCCGCCGGGGCGGGATCAGGCACGCCCGCGCGAGCCCGGCCGGTCAGAGGTCGGTGGTTGTCGGATAGGTCCGGACCCGACCCTGCGGGCCGGCCGTTCCGGCCGCGCCGGTTCCCGGATTCGGCGCCGTCCAACCCTCCGCGCGCCAGGCGCTGGCCTTCTCGTCGAGATCGACCGGGCCATGCCGTTCCAGGATCGCCGTCACCGTCGAGGCCAGGGAGGCCCGCGCCTCGTCGATGCGGACCGTGACGAGCGTTCCGCCGCGCCGGACGCCCTCACCGTAGGCATGGGCGTCCCGCTCGCTCACGCCGGCGCCCGTCAGCGCTCCGGCCAAGCCGCCCGCGGCGGCGCCGATCCCGGCGCCCGTCAAGGTGGCGACAAGCCAGCCCGCGGCCACGACCGGCCCGACCCCCGGAATCGCGATCAGGCCGAGGCCTGCGAGAAGACCGGCGGCACCGCCCACGACCGTACCGAGGGTCGCTCCGGCCCCGGTGCCGTCCCTGGCCTTGTCGGCCTCGTCGGCCGTCCCGGGCCCGGTGCCGGCGAGGCGGCCGGCATGGCGCTCGCCCTCGTTGTTGCTGACGAGGCTCACGTCGCTGTGCGGAATGCCGCCGCCTTCGAGGTCACTGACGGCGGCGCTGGCATCCTCGTAGCGGTCGTAGAGGGCCGTGATGGTCTGCTGGGCCATGGAAAATCTCCTGCGCGGGTCCGAGGGTTCACTGCGCCGACACGTTGCCTTTGAAATCGAGGCCGACCTGCACCTGCTGGCCGCCATGCGTGGCGGTGCCGCGCCAGATGCCGTCGGCATCCTTCTTGAGATCCTTGGCATCCGTGTAGCCAGCCTTCGCGAGGCGCGAGCGGGCCTCGCCCTCGGTGAAGCTGTTCGCGCCCTTCTCGAGCTGAACGGTGCCGTGGGCGCCGGCGCCGCCGCCGTCGGGCGTCATCTTGTCGGTGTTCGGCCGCGTCACGCTCTGCTGGCCGCCGGATTGCTGGCTCGTCTTGGCGTCGGGGGCGGCCGGATTCCCCGTGACCGTGGTCTGGGCGACGGCGCTCGATCCGAGCAAGGTCGCGAGGACAAGGGCAAGGGATGTACGCATGATGGGCTCCGTCAACCGTTTCGGATCCATCAATCCTACGGAGGCGCAAGACGTTCCAAAAAACGGCGATTTTTGGCCGTCCAGCTTATTCGATTCGCGAATACCGGAATTGTATTTTGGTTGGCCGGCTTAGATCTGCCGCGTTGCTGGCCGGCCCCGCGACGCGGCCGCATCGGGCGTGCCGGGGGCGGGCCCCGGGTGCCTCAGCCTGCGCCGTGACCGCCCTTCCGGTTGTCCGGCTGGCGGGCTGGCGGCCGGGTGTCGTAGCCACCGCTCTCCGGCGCGTCGTCGGCGGCGGGATCCGGAGGCCCGGGCGCGTGCGGTCCGCTGCCGCCAGCCGCGGGATCGGTCTTCTTCGCCGGATCGACCGGTCGCCCCGGTGGTACCGTTCTGAACGCTTCGCGTGCCGCGTCGACATCCTGTCCCATGCGACCCTCCTGACAATTCGGCAGCTCGTGACAGGCCAAGGCCGCAGGCCGGCGCATGTTCCCGCCCGACCGGGTGGCCCCACCGCCCGCTCGATCGGGGATGGCCGTCCTGCGGTCCCGGTCAGCGCCGGCCGCTCGCCCGGGCGATGGCGCGCCCGAGCGTCATCAGCAGCATGTCGGTCGCGGCCCGGATCTCGGCCGAGGCGCTGTCGCCCAGCGTCCGCTTGAGGGCGATGGCCAGGTCGGCGGCCCGGTCCAAGGGATCGATCGGGGACGCCTCGCTGCAGAGGAAGGGGCGGTCACCGCCCGCGCGCATCTCGGTGATGTCGATGAGGATGCCGCCGGCCCGGAGCGGGCGCCCGACCGGGTCCTGGAACGTCCGCCCGCGGCTGAGCAGCCAGCGCACCGTCCCGTTCCGCGCGACGACGCGGTACTCCGCCAGCACCAAACCTCCGGCTCTCACGGCCCTCTGGACGTGATCGAGCAGCCAGGGATGATCGTCGGGATGCACGGCCGCCATGGTTTCGGGGCCGCTGATCGCCGTATCGGCAAGGGACGGGTCGCCGGTCAGCAGCTGCGCCGCACCGGCATCGTACATCATGGTCCCCCGGACGATGTCCCAGGCCCAGGTCCCGACCACACAGGACGCGTCGAGGGCCGCGCGCAACCGGTCGGACGCCTCGCCGCAGCCGTCAATCGCTTTGACCGGCGCCTGCGAACGCTTTCCCATATGGCGATCCTACCCTTCTGTTTCGGGATGATCTGGCGCGGGCCTGTGCAATGTCATCCTGCCCCGGGGTAGAAAATTCGCGCCGCTGGGGCGCCCGTCGGGGTGGGGGGCCCTCCCGGCCGGGAGCGCGCCGTCGCGCGGGGTCCCGGCGCGGTCCGGGCCGTCGATCCGGTAGGCCGCCGCGGACCGCCCGACGGGGCTCGTCGGGCCCTACCGGACCGCGTGTGCGTACAGCATCTCGCGTCGCACGATCTCGATCGTCCAAGCCCAGAGCAGATGCCCGAACACTTCCGAGACCGTCTCGTGGGCGGAAAGGTCCTGGACGTGCGGTGCCCAGCCGCCGAGGGGCAGCAGGATGGCGTGGAACAGGATGGTGATGACCAGCCCGAAGGCCAGCCCCCGCCACAGGGTCACGATGGGAAGCGCGACGGCCAGCAGGCAGTAGAGCAGACCGAAGACGATCGAGAAGCCCTGATGCATCAGGGCGACGCCGTAATTGAGGACATGGCCTGTGAAGACGTAGGTCATCGCCTCGGCATTCAGGCCGAGCCGTTCGAGGATGGCGAAGGGCGGCGCGATACGGCCGGCCTCGCGCGGCGGAAACGGGATCTCGGAGCCCCATTTGACGAAACTCGACAGATTTCCGCCGATGAGACCTGCCATTATGGCTGTCTTATAATCGTAATGCGATGTTCTCGCCGCGTGTGTGCCTGTTGTCGATCCCATTTTCAGCGACCCGGTGTTGTTTTCTCTCCGATCAAGACGCCATCCGCCGCCGGTTCGAACGTCCGATGTCTCGCGTGATCGGGTCCGAGCCGCCGGTTCGGACGATTCGTCCTCGGTGCGTCCTGCTAACAGCAAAGAATTCGCGGTCTCAAGACAAACGCCTCGATCAGGCGTGCATTGCCGGGGATGGAACGGGGCGGCCGTTGTATCTTATGGTTGGAAAGAGCGAAGTTTGCTCGGAACTCGGACGTATCTATTCGAATGAATGCGGAATTAGTGCGGATATGAACTTGTATAATCGTGCTTGTATTCGTCAGAACCTGCCGCTCTCTGGTCCCGCCGAGCCGACCGGTTCCACGGCCCGGGCGCGGGTGCGAGGCGGCCCGATGCGCGCCGGGTCCGGCAGGAGGTATCGGGACGGGCGGCTTGGGGCGCCGAGCCGCCCGCCACGCCTTCGTCGGCCTCGGCCGCCCCTCGCGGCGATGGTCGTGACGTCGCCCGGAGCCCGGCGCGGGGGATCCGGCGCGACGCTGCTGCGATCGTTTTGAGCCGGACGTGCCGGCCCTCGCCTTGATCAGGCCCGCCGCGCCCGACGTGTCACTTCCGTTGGCTCGTGGGGTTCGGGGTCGCGGACGTATCCGGCGCGACTGCCGGGTTGACGGGCGTGACCGTCGACCACGTGGCCGCGATCGTCACGATGGCCGCCAGCAGGGCCACGAAGATTCCGACGAGGAGGAGGCGCTTCATGAGAGCTGGGATGTCCGAATGGGGTCGCCGCCGCCGGGGAACCGTCGGGACGCCCGATTGATCCCTGGTGCGGCCCGGATTCCCCTCCCGCGGCCCTGACGATCGCCCGAACCGCTACGGTCCGGATGGACCCGCCGGCGCCCCGGAACACAGGGCCTGGGACATGACGCGGATCCGATCCAGGGCGGCCGCTGCCTGCTGGGCCAGAGCCTCAAGGCGGCAGACGGTCGCGTCGTCCGGGATCACCGACGCACACCAGTAGGCGCCGAGGGCCGCGACCGGCTCGGGGGAGCCGATCGGGACCATCACGAGGCTGCGCATCGACGTGGTCCGGTAGGCGGCGATCGGCACTCGGGGATCGCGTTCGAGATCCGGCACGATGGCGGTCTCGTCATTGAGTATCGCCCAGCCCGAGACGCATTCCGTCAGCGGGAACCGGCGCCCACGCCAGAGCGGCTCGATGGCGTCCTCCGCGGCGTAGAACGAGGCCTCGCCCTCGCGCAGGACCACGGCAATCCCGTCCGCGCCCGCGATCGCCCGCGCGGTCTCTCGCAGGATGGACACGACATCCTCCAGAGAGCCGGCAGCCTCTAACCGACCGGTGGCCAGCGCCAAGCCCGGCTCGGGCCGGAAATGCGTCTCAGCCATGCTCTGAAAATAGCAAAGCCGCGCCGCCCCGTCCACGCAGCGGCGCCGGCGGCCTCGGGCGGCCGCGCCGCCGAAACGCCTTCACCCGTTGGCCGGTGGTCCGCCCCGCATGGTGCCGGATCACAACCTGCGATAGGATTTCACCCGATCCTGCCCCGACCGAACCGAGCATCAGTCCCGGACCGCTAGAGAAGAGTCCTGCTGCACCCGGTATTTACGGGAAAATCCGTATCGCACGACAGACATGCGCTAATAGTTCCCGAAGAGCCGGCCAACGTGGTGTCGCGATGTGCTCCAGCGCACCTTACTGCCGAGCTGCTCCAGACGGCCCCGGCGGCTGTTGCATCGTTGCACTATCGCGCCGCTGCATCCTGACGTCCTGTCGCGCCGCACACATCCCGCACAACGGGAGACTGAGGACCAGATGATCAAGAAGCTTCTTCTCGCG
>CAXDNE010000172.1:0-15777 GCA_963990595.1 uncultured Methylobacterium sp. | reverse complement strand
ACTATCCTCTTCGTCGGCAGCGTCAGATGTGTATAAGAGACAGCGCCCGAGGCGCCGGAGCAGGCCGTCTCCAGCCCAGCCGCGGAGGAGCCGGAGGTCGCCGCGGCCTCGCTCGACTCCGCCGCCGAGGCCGCCGCAGAGGCCGGTGGCGGGCGCCAGCGCCCGCGGATCGACGTGGTGCCCCCCCGTACCGGCCGGTCGCGGGTGCTGCGCAACGTCTTCGTCGGCAGCGTGCTCGCCGTGGTGATCGGGCTGATCGCCATGGCGGCCTTTCTACTCCGCGACCGGCCGCAGACTCTGCCGTCGAACGGCACCGAGACCGCGGAGGCGCAGCAACCCGAGGGTGAGACCAAGTTCGGCGACCGCGTCGGCGGCGACGCGGCGCCAGTCCCCAAGGCCGCTGCGCGCTCCGAGAGTAGCCCCCCCGCGCGGAAGCCGGCGGCTACGGCCGAGCCGAGCGTCGCCGTCGCGCAGCGGGCCGAGTTGATCGAAGAGGCATCGGGGGCCGAGAACGCGCAGCCGGCGACGACCGCCGGCCGGGTGACGTGGCGGCTCGACACGGTGAACGGTGATCAGGGGCAGCCGCTTCAGAACGCCGTGGTCGCCACGGTGACGATCCCGGATGCGGGGCTGACGCTGGTGATGACGATCCAGCGCAACCTCGACTCGACCTTGCCGGCCTCGCATACCGTCAACTTGGCCTTCAGCCAGAGCGGCAACGGCGCTGCCCGGACGGTGCAGGATGTCGGCCTTCTCCAGGCCAAGGACGAGCAGAACGCCCGCGGGTCGCCGGTCTCGGGCCTGCCGGTCCGCGTGCGCGACAACCTGTTCCTGATCGGCCTGTCGTCGCTCCCGAACGATGTGGAGCGCAACACCGACCTGCTGCTGCACCGCAACTGGTTCGATCTGGCCCTGCGCTACACGTCCGGCCGGCGCGCCGTCCTGACGTTCGAGAAGGGCTCGGCGGGCGCGCAGGTGATGCAGAACGCCTTCGACGCCTGGCAGTGAGCCCGGCCGCGACGTCGGCGTGACGATGCCCGGCGCGCGACGATCGCACCCGGGCCGGCCTGTCAGTGGGCCTCGATCCCGGCCCGGGGCAATTCGCGGCTGGCGATGTTGCGCTTGACCGCTTCCTGAACCTTCTCGAAGGCGCGCACCTCGATCTGACGGACGCGCTCGCGCGAGACCCCGAACTCGCCCGAGAGGTCCTCCAGGGTGATCGGATCCTCGGCGAGCCGCCGGGCCTCGAAGATGCGGCGCTCGCGCGGGTTGAGCACGCTCAGCGCGTCCTTCAGAGCCGAGAGGCGGTTCTGCCCCTCCTGCTCGCGAGCCAGCACGGTCTCCTGGCTCGGCGAATTGTCGACGAGCCAATCCTGCCACTCGCCCTCGCCCTCCTCACGCAGAGGCGCGTTGAGCGAGGTATCGCCGGACAGGCGGCGGTTCATGTCGATCACATCCTGCTCGGGCACGCCGAGGCGGGTCGCAATCTGCTTCACCTGATCGGGCTTGAGGTCGCCCTCGTCGAGGGCCGAGATCCGGCCCTTCGCCTTGCGCAGGTTGAAGAACAGCTTCTTCTGGTTCGCCGTGGTGCCCATCTTCACCAGCGACCACGAGCGCAGGATGTATTCCTGGATCGCCGCCTTGATCCACCACATGGCGTAGGTGGCGAGCCGGAAGCCCTTGTCGGGATCGAAGCGCTTGACCGCCTGCATCAGGCCGACATTGCCCTCGGACACGACCTCGCCGATCGGCAGGCCGTAGCCGCGGTAGCCCATCGCGATCTTCGCCACGAGGCGCAGATGCGAGGTCACCAGCCGATGCGCGGCCTCACGGTCGCCGGCATCACGCCAGGACTTGGCCAGCGTGAACTCCTCCGACGGCTCCAGCATCGGAAACTTGCGGATCTCATCGAGGTAGCGCGAGAGGCCACCTTCGTTGGCGAGCACGGGCAGCGTACCGGCCATGGCATTCTCCTGGACCTATGTCCCCCTGTCGGGCGGACGCGACGGGCAACAGTGCCGTCCACTCGGGCCGCTCTTGAGCCGACCCTGCCGACAACCCATCTCGTATGGACTGTCGGCGGAGCCGATTGCGGTTGAGGACACCCACGTCGTCATCAACGCGCTACCGGCCGATTTGGTCGTACCATGTCACGATGTGACGCGGTACGGGGTGACCTTTCGCACGTTGCGGCGGCGCGGTTACAGGGCTCCTCCGCCTGCCGATTCCGCCCGGAGGGCGTCCACGAGGGCGGCCACGTCGCGCGGGAGCGGGCTCTCGAATCGGAGCGTCTGTCCGGTGCGCGGGTGGCTGAAGCCCAGCAGCTCCGCGTGGAGCGCCTGCCGCCCCAGATCTGCGAGGGCGGCGCGCGCGTCCGCGGACAGCCGCGCGGCCTTGGTCCGGAACGCCCCCCCGTAGATCGCGTCCCCGAGCAGGGGGTGGCCGCGATGGGCGAGATGCACGCGGATCTGATGCGTCCGTCCCGTCTCCAGCCGGCAGCGCACCAGGGCGGCCTCCCGGTACCTCTCGGCGACCGCGTAATGCGTGACCGCGTGGCGGCCGGTCTCATCGGAGACCACCGCGATCTTCTCGCGGTGGAAGCGGGAGCGGGCGAGGTTCGCCCGGATCGTGCCGGCGCGCGGCTGGGGCAGGCCCCAGACCAGGGCCGCGTAGGCGCGCTCCAGCGGCCCGGTGCGGCCGTGATCGGCGAACTGGGCGGTGAGCCCCTGGTGGGCAGCATCGTTCTTGGCGACCACGATCAGGCCGCTCGTATCCTTGTCGAGCCGGTGGACGATGCCGGGCCGGCGCACGCCCCCGATCCCCGACAGGCTCGCCCCGCAATGGGCGATCAACGCGTTGACCAGGGTCCCGCTCTCGTGGCCGGGCGCCGGATGGACCACGAGACCGGCCGGCTTGTCGATGACGATCAGGTCGTCATCCTCGTAGACGATCGGCAGGTCCGTGGCCTGGGCGACCGGCACCGCCGGGGCCGGCGGGGGCACGGTGACGACCAGGCGGGCGCCGGACCCGACCTTCAGGGCGGGATCCTGCACCGGGACGCCGTCGCGCTGGACGTGGCCGGCACGGATGAGATCCTGGAGCCGGGCCCGGGACAGGTCCGGAAACAGGGTCACCAGCGCCCGGTCGAGACGCACGCCGCCTTCCGCGACGATCCCGGCCCGTTCCTCGATCATCCTGTCCACCACGACCCCTGTTCGCACACGATCCGATCCGCCGATGCGGATTTCCCCGCGAAAGCCCTTGCTCCCCCGGCGGGTCGTGGCTATAGCAGCCCCGCGCCGCCGGAAAGCTCCCATCGTCTAGCGGTCTAGGACGTCGCCCTCTCACGGCGAAAACAGGGGTTCGATTCCCCTTGGGAGCGCCACCGGCGCACTTTCTGCAAGCTTTGACACAGTGGCTCGGCGGCGGTGGCACCCGAACCCGCGCCGCGGTGGGACCACGCCGCCCCTTGGCGAAGCCTTCCCGGGCGCTGTCGGCGAGCCCCGTGCCGAGCATCGCGGGGATGTCGTTCGACCTCCTCAAGCATCTCGTGGCCCGTCACCGCCATGATCTCGTGCGCGTGCAGCCGCGCTCAGCGAGCCGCCCTGCGGTCGCCTTCCGCGGCCCGTGAGCCGAGCAACGCGGCAGGCCGGCCTGATCGCACCCTCCCCGGAAGCGGTGGCCGAAGCCCGCGACCGAGAACCGCTTGCCGCATGCCGCGACGAGGAAGGTCCGGTGCGAAGTCGGCAGGGCGGCAAGAGCCTCGGCAAGGTCGGGGAAGACCGGCACGTCGACCGACCCCGGCTTGCGATGCTCGTTCCTGGCCTGGATGTGGCGCAAGCGCCCATCGCGAAGGTGCCGCGGGCCCAGCCGCGTCGCGTCCTCGCGCCGGCAAGCGGTGGAGAGGAGTCGGGACGGCGAGGCGCGGCTTCGTCCTCGCTCTTCCGGACTGGCACTCGCGCTTCCCGCGATCGGAGCAGGCCGCCCCGTGACAGAACGAACCCTCGTGAGTTGCCCGATCAATCACAGAGGGAACACTCATGAAGCTCTACGCACGCTGGATGCCCATCGCTGTCGCGATGTCATTCTCAACGCAGGTCGCTCACGCCGAGCCGCCGAAGGCCGCCGTCTTCAACTTCCAACTCGCCAACTTGGGGGCCCAAGGGCCGACGGCGGCTGACGTGGCACGCCTCGGCCCAATCAGCGACCTGCTGCGCGAACAGCTCAAGGATAGCGGCCGCTACGAGATTGTCTCGACGGCTCCCGTGAAGGCCGAAGTCGCCAAGGCAGATCTCCGCGCCTGTGGCGGATGTGCGAATGATTTCGCCCGCAAGCTCGGAGCGGACGTGGCGATCACGGGCGAGATCCAGAAGGTCTCGAATCTGATCCTCAACATCAACGTGTACGTGAAGGATCTAAAGGCAAACACGCCTGAGCGGGCCTACAGCGTAGACATCCGGGGCGACAACGATCTCTCGTTTGAGCACGGGGTGAAGTACCTCGTGAAAAACAGGCTGCCGTCTCCTGAAGCCGCAGGAGACGGCACCCAAAGCTCGCGCAAGTAGGCGAGTTGGCCCCGCGGTCGATCCTATCGTTCACTCGACCAGCGGGCCGTGATCTCTCGGAAGATTACACCGCCCTGTGCCTCCGACGCGTCCTCCGGGCCAGGGGACCGAACCGACTTGCGCACGTTGACGCCGTCGCGATCGACCCGTCGAACCGGTCGGGCTCCTTCACAGACGGTGTTGCGCCTCGGCGCAGACGGTATCGTATCGTCCTCCGCGATGGGCAAGCGCGGGCGATCGGGGGTCCTCGGATCGCTCCGGAGTTCCTGCCCGCTCGTACCCATCGTGCGCGTCGACCTTAATCGCCGAGCGCCATCGCGAGAGCTATCGCGAGTTGAAGGAACAAGAGCACCCCGAGGATCACCCACCATCCGGGAAGAAGCTTTGGCATTCACGCGGCTCTCCGCCGTTCGGAGCGGGAGCGTGTCGCTCTCACTCGCCGGCGGGCCAGGGTTGAAGCCTGCGATTGCCGGCTGCGTTACCAGGCCCTCCCGGACGTGGCCTTCGTACAGATCAGCTTTCTGCTGGTCTGAAGATCCGCCGCTGGGTCGATCATCAACGATCAGGATCGTTTCTGCACCTGATCGATCCGCGGCGCGCTGCGAGGTTTTCTGCGCGTCCTCCATCTCGTGATCCGAGGCGGAGACCAGCATGCGCACCGTCGTGCCGTGCCCAATCTCGGAGTCGATCTTGGCCGATCCGTCTCACGCGAGCGCTTGCGGATGCGATGATGGGGCGCCGATGAAAGTGTCGGGCTCCAGTCGACTGCCGCTGTGCAATCTCCGATGCGATATCGGCCGGCGAACATCGGGCCTGCTGTCGGCCCGAGGATTTTCACCCCTGCCGCGACGGGCGGGGCAGTGCGTCAACGCGGCAGCGTGATAGACGGCAGCTTCGTTCAAGCTGACGCCGCGAAGATCCATCGACCTTCACCGCGCAGGTCGGCACCTCATCCACCGCCACGCTCTACGCCGTCATACCCGGATTTCTTCCGCGGACAGGCCGCCGGCTCGCAGGTGATCCGGGATGTCGCTGTGGTCGTAGTACCCAGCCTCGTGAGCCATGGCGTCGAGTGCCGCGATCGGGTCGGTTGCCGAACCAGTCCATAGGATCGCCCCCGTCGCGGCCTGACGGATCTGGAACACCTTCATCGCGTGACCCTCAAGCTTCAGCGCAGGGTTAAGCGGCGTTGTCGTTGCTCGTTCCGGGGCCTCTAGTCGCACCGCGCGGCGCGCACCGGCATCACGGTCTGCAGCCGCACGCTCCAACCAAGATGTTCGATCGCTCCGAACTTGCCTGCCGGCAGAACGGTTTGCCCCGCGTTGATTACCGAGCGCGGCCGATTTGACCCGGGCGCCTTCCGAGCATTGGAGTCAGACGGGCATGCCGGGCGACACCATTATCTGCCTGGAAGGCCGGTTCAGCGGACATCGCAGGCCTCCTCTGCGCCTGCTCTCATCGAGCCTGATCACCTACCGGGATCCCGACTTTCGAGAGACACTGGGCGCGGACGGCCACATCACTCGCACGATGATCTTACCCGCTTCGTTGTCGGCGTTGGGTCTGCCAGCGAATTTTCATCGAACCCGGGGGCAGTGGACCCACATCGTGTGTAAGCGGCTCCCGCGCGGGGAAGCGCTGCTCCTGGCGATCCAGCCGATCGTCGGCGACGGCGCGCGCTTCACCGTATGCTGGAGCTAAATGGATGCACCACGATCAAGGACCGCGTACGCAGCATCTCGACGCCGGGTAGGTCCAGAATACGATTGCTACCGCGTAAGCCGCCTTCAGCAGAATCCCTGCGGTGATCGCTGCCGCGGGCCGCCCGATCGCGTTCAAGCAGGTTGGCGGCTCGCCTTCTCGCGCTCCCGCTGGCGCATCACCAGAAGTAGATCGACGTGTGCCACCGGTAGCAGCTCGCCGGTAACGTCCGCGAAGGCTTTGTGCAGGCCGACACGGAGACCCGCCTGCGTGCCCTCAGAGACGCTCGTGGCCGACCGACATTCTGTCTTTGGCATGGCCGCTGTCCTCGCTTCGGAAGACAATCATTAACCATAAACGTCGGCGCGTAATATGATGGATCCGCCACAGGTCCTAACAAATGCGTCGATGAGCATCGAATTAAAATCTATTAACATAGAGAAGGACGCATCGATCGATCCATGGGCCTCACGTGCGGACCGTCACATTCGACTGTCCGTGTCCAGCAGCACGCGCGTCGCGTCTGTCTCCAGGTCTGAATCCGATGACCTTGAGAATCGGGTGGCTGCTATCGACCCTTCTCGACCGTTTTCGGGCCTTCAGGAGGTCTGCTGATTGCCAGTCTGAATAGGCCGGAACGACCGAGCTTGGCCCAACACGGCTTTTCGTTGGGGCTCAAAGGGTCTGTGGCAACCGCGCGAGGCAGCATGATCTGTCTGGACACGATTCGACGTACGCTCGATGTCTAGCTGAGATCGAGAGGTATTGAAAAATTAAATGCATTATCAAATTCGTATTTTAGAAGCGCGCTATTTCTCGCGCCAAGCTTTGGCGATCTGATCAACGAGGGGCTTTGTGAGATAACTTAAGACTGTGCGCTCGCCGATCTGCAGGAATGCCTCGACGGGCATGCCCGGCACAAGCTTCACCGCGCCAAGCCGCGCCCGCTGCCCGTCCGCCACCGTGATGCGTGCCACGTAATGGCTGCGGCCCGTCTTCTCATCTTGGGTCACGTCCGCAGAAACTCGGCTCACCACGCCGTCGATCTCGGGCGTCGTACGCTGGTTGAAGGCTGAGAACCGCAGAACGGCCCGCTGGCCCACCCGCACGTTGTCAATGTCCTGAGGTTGAATCTTGACCTCGACGGCCAGCCGATCGGCGGTCGGCACGATCAGCATCGCGGGCTCCGACGGCGTCACCAGACCGCCTACCGTATGCACATTCAGCTGGTGCACCACGCCGTCCTGTGGTGCACGCATCTCTATCCGCTTCAGCTGATCCTCAGCGGCGACCAGTTTCTCGACGAGCTCCGACCATTTCGCCTGGATATCGGCCAAGTCCTTGCCGACCTCCGTCCGCATCTCCGCGTCCACCTGCAGGATCTGCAGCCGCGTCTCGGCGATCTTGCCCCTCGCCGAGGCGGTGGACGCCACCAGCTGCCCGCGCTCGCCCTCAAGCCGTGCCGCATCGCGCTCCAGCGCTGTCACGCGCGAGAGCGGTACCAGGTTCTTGGCATAGAGGTCGTGCACCCCTTTCAGCTCGTCGCCGATCAGCCGGATCTCACGTGACTTGGCCGCAACCTGCTCGCCAAGCCCGGCGATCTCCTCCTGAAGTTGCGATACGCGCTCCGATAGCTGCGCCCGCTGTCCGTCCCGGCTCGCCTGCCGTGCCGCAAACAACCGGCTCTCGCCCTCGACTACCGTCGCGATCTCCGGGCTTGCCGTCCGACGCGCGAGCAGTTCGGGCGGGAACATCACGCGCGGCGCGCCGTCCCGCTCCGCCTCCTCGCGGGCGCGTCGCGCCGAGAGTTCATCCAGCGCCTTGCGAGTCGTGTCGAGATTGGCCCGGGTCTGTGTGTCGTCGAGCCGGATCAGCACGTCCCCGGCTCTGACGCGATCGCCGTCCTTGACCAAGAGTTCCCCAACGACCCCTCCGGTCGGGTGCTGGACCTTCTTCACGTCCGACTCGACGACCAGCTGACCCGGGGTGATCACCGCGCTCGAAATCTGCGTCACGCTTGCCCAACCGCCGACCCCGAGCACCAGGACGATCGCCAGGCTGACGGTAACCAACAGATGCCGGCGGATCGACGCGTGCGCGCTCGGCTGCACTTCGTCTCCGATGCATGGACCGGGGCGGCGCTGGCTGCTGATCGCACCTGGGTTGAGCCCGGCAGCCATCAGGCACGCTCCCGAATTTCGGTGAGGATCGCGGGACGGACCTCTGCGGGCGGGACCGGTGTCGGGCGCACCACGCGCTTGATCACCTCGTCCTTAGGGCCGAAGGCGTGGACTCGGCCGTCGCCCATCATGAGAACCATGTCGACGGCTGCCAACGCGCTCGGGCGGTGGGCCACCACCAAGCAGATGCCGCCGCGCCTGCGCACCCCCAGAATTGCCTGGGTCAGAGCGTTCTCACCCTCACTGTCAAGATTCGCGTTCGGCTCGTCGAGAATAACGAGGAACGGATCGCGATAGAGCGCGCGGGCCAGACCGACACGTTGACGCTGGCCAGCCGATAGACCGGCACCGCCGTCGCCCAGCGGCGTCTCATAGCCCTCCGGCAGTCGTAAGATCATCTCGTGCACGCCAGCCGATTTGGCGGCGGCAATCACGAGGGCCGAGTCGGCGGCTGGCTCGAAGCGGCAGATGTTCTCGGCCACGGTTCCTGCGAAGAGTTCAGCTTCCTGCGGTAGGTAACCGAGATGCACCCCGAGTGCCTCGCTCGACCATTGGTCGAGCGCAGCGCCGTCGAGGCGTACCTTTCCGCGCAGCGTCGGCCAGACGCCCACGAGCGCCCGCACCAGCGACGACTTGCCCGAGGCCGACGAACCGATAATGCCGAGGCCTTGTCCGGCCTGAAGCGAGAAAGAGGCATTCGAGACCACGATCCGCGAAGAGCCGGGTGGCGCGACGGATACATCCTCCACGTTGAGCCATCTCTGCGGCGGGGGCAGCGCGAGCGGCTGATGTGCCGGCGGCAAGCGGTCGAGCAGATCCCCGAGCCGCGCCCACGACTGTCGCGCCTGTACGAAGCCCTTCCAGTTCGCGATCGCGAGTTCGGCCGGCGCGAGGGCGCGCGAGACCAGGATCGAGCTCGCGATGATGATACCGCCGGTCGCCAAGTCGTTGATGACAAGCCAGGCACCGAGCGCAAGGACGCCCGACTGCAGAGCCATGCGCATGACCTTCGAGAACGCACCGAAACCGCCCGAGACATCGGCGGTGCGCCGCTGGGCCTGACGGTAGCCGGCGTTGGCCAGAGCCCAGCGGCGTGCCAGCCGGGCCTGCATGCCCAGAGCCGTCAGCACCTCGGCGTTGCGGAGGCCCGTTTGCGCCAAAGCATTACGGCTCAGGCCGAAGCTGGTGGTGGCCTGAGCCAGGGAACGTGTCAGTCGGTCAGTGATGATGGTGATCAGCACCAGCAGACCCGCACCTGCGAGCGCGGCCACGCCGAGCAGGGGATGGAACAGGAAGCAGATGGCGACGTAGAACGGCATCCACGGCAGGTCGAACAAGGCGCCGGGCCCGGCGCCGGACAGAAAGGCGCGAAGTTGGTCCAGGTCGCGCAGTGGCAGCAGGCCATCGCTCGGCGCCGGGCCTCGCAGTTGCGAACGCACTGTGAGGTCGAACACGCGGTCGGCGAGCGTCTCGTCGAGGGCGCCACCGACTCGGGTCAGGATGCGGCCGCGAAGAGCATCGAGGCAACCTTGAAAGGTGTACAGGACGAGGGCGAGCAGGCCGAGCCCGACAAGGGTAGGCATCGAGCGGCTCGGGATGACCCGATCGTAGACCTCCAGCATGAAGAACGAGCCGGTGAGATAGAGCAGGTTCATCAGCCCACTCATCAGCGCGACGCCGCAGAAGGCACTCCGGCAGGACCGTAAGGCTGCCTTCAGCTCACCTGCACCCGTGTCTCGGCTCAGATCGCCGGTCGCAAGCGTGGGATGGGTCAGCATGAGGGCTGAACGTCCTCTATCGGCGGTTCAGGATGCCGCAGGAGCAGAGATCTCGGTTCCCGAGCAGGCAGCCGTTCGGCCTGCTCGGAAACTCTGGTTCAGGCGTGCAGAAGACCGTCGTGCGGCTGGTGTACGGCGCCGGTAACCTGGCTCGAGGCATTCGCCCCTAGATTGCCGTGGTAGTCATCGCTCTGGCCGTGGAAGGTATTGGCCAAGTCTTCGGCCTGCGGCGCCGTGGGCGTGTAGACGGCAACTTTGTTGCTGTTGCCCAAATAGGCGTAGACGCTGTGGTTGTCGGTATCGACCGTCAGGGTGTGCGCCCCAGCCTCGGTAGGCAGTCCACCCACCAGCGTATCGGAGCCAAGCTGGACGACATCTGCCGTTCCCGCCTTGTCTCCGAAGAAGGCAAGGCCCGCACCGACGTCGATCGTCGACTGGTCCACGCTTCCGGTAATGCCAATCGTATGGTCGACATGTCCGCTGTCGGCATTGACCACCAAGATTTCCTTGTTGGTGGTGCCGACGAGGAGTTCATTGGAGTAAGGGTCGTAGACCACCGGCTTGGTGCTGGCGTCCGCCGGCAGATCGAAGCTGAAGGTCTTCACGATCTGATGCGTATGAGGATCGATGACTTCGATCCCGGCATTGTCGGGTTGGTAGATCAGGTCCTTGGACGCCACGTAGGTCGGCACATCCGGACCTGCAGACCCCGGGAGGGCGGCCGTGGTGAGCTGCGTGGTCCCGACCGGCTTGAACGTGTTCGCGTCGTAGAATTCGAGGGTGTTCTGGTCGTCCATCGCCACGGCGACCTGATGGGTGCTGGGATCGTAGATGACGCCGTCAGGGGTTGAGCCAGCCAAGTGGATCTGGTCGACCAGCTTGAAGTTATGTTTGTTGATGACGTCGAGCGTGTCGTTGGTGGGGTCGGCGACAAAAGCATAGTTTTCAGATAAGGCTATGCCGTTAGCATTCCCTATGTTGGGGATGGTGGCTTCAACGGCATTAGTTTTCGCATCAATAACAACGACGTTGTTGTCGGGCGACTGAGCAAGCCAGACGGTATTGGTCTGGTCGTCATACGTGACAATATCGCCGTGTCCGCCTACGGTTCCAGGTAAATTGATGGTTGTTTGGAGTGAATAGCCGTCGGTTGACGTAGCCATGGCTGAGTACCCTCCCTACGAGGATTTTTGGTTCTGACCGCAGCGATAAGCACGTGCGGGCTTGGCATACTGCACGCCAGCGGTGAGCCTGCAAGACTTCGCAAAGGGCCTGCCCGTCACGCGATTTAAATTCGCGTTCATGAACCCGCGTCTAGCGCGCGGGATAGGATCTGTGTCCCTCGTAGCCCGTAGAGCCGCAAAATTAAACTCAGCGTTGACCGAATTCTAAAAGGTAGTGCCAAATTCATTGGCGCGTTCGAGACCTTGTGCTGTCCTGGTCGCGATCGATTGCTCTCAGGATACTGATCCGTTTGGAAAGCGGTAATGGGACCACGGCCGAAGGCCGGCTTCCGAGCGGAAACCCGATTCTGTACGCCGCCCTTCTCCAGCATTGCCACACCCAAGCTGATGGCGTTCAAACCTCAGGTAATGAGACTCAATACCTATACGTTTCACAGTGGCAGTTTGGCCGATCGCGGCTTTGACCGACCGCCGTACCGAACCGGCACGGCCGAGCCACTGATCACAATCGGTTGAGATCCGACCCCGCCACGGAGATGCGGCTGCGCTCGCGCAGACGCGATCAAGCGTCCCTAGGGGCGCTCTGTGCGCGCAACGTCGCGGCTCAGTGCAGCCGAAGCGCCTGAAGCGCCTTCCGAACGAGCCGTTCGGCGCACGGCTTGGGGATGAAGTGGACGGTCTCCGGTAGGAGCGCCGCTTCGAGCGGATCGCATGCCGAGCACACGATGATCCGCGTCTCGGGCCAGCGCTCTCGGACCGCGTGCGCGAGGTCGCAGCCGTCCATCGCGCCGGGCATGTTGATGTCGGTGTAGAGTAACGCGACGCCGTCACAGGCCTCGAGGTGCTGCAAGGCACCGTGGGCATGCTCGGCCTCCAGCACCTCGAAGCCCAGCGTGGATAGCATGTCGGCTGCAGCCATGCGGACGATGGCTTCATCTTCAGCGAGGACGGCGAGGGGGCGAGATCCAGACATGGATCAAGAAATGCGCCCGCGCAGCACGCGTTTCAGCGTTGCTGTAGATTTTTCGGATGCGATGATCGGCCGTGATCCCGGCATGGGACGGTCGCGCCGCTGGTGCCCGTGCAACTCGGTAACCGCCCGCCACCATCCTGTCGTCCGGGCCGCGTCGCGTACTCGCCCCCGGCCGTGAGGAACGGCACTGAGCCCCGTCAGCCCGTGATCAGATCGGGCGGCGGGGCTATCCCGATCCCTGTCGGGACAATCCCGCCTCTGGCCGCAGGGGCGCCACACCGCGCCTAGCGTGGCGCGTCCGTATGGCCTCCGATTGCGCCCCGTCATGCTCCCCGACGCCGCCGCTGTGTCGCGTCGTGCGCCGGAGGACCGATCCCGCAGGCCTCTCCGGGCCGGTCTCTCTTGCCGGCCAATTGGGCCACGATCCGAGCGTCGGCCATCGACGTCTGCGGCCGCTTGGGTGCGGGGGCTCCCAGTGGTGAACTTATGCCCGGCTTCGGAGCCCGCGGCACGCCTCACGGGGCGCGACGGCTCCGTGAGATCTGCCATCGGGTTTGCTCCCGAGCTTGGAGCAGATCCCGCCGCGCAGACTCCCTGATTTCGCGACCTGCTCGTATGATCGCATCGGCCCGCGCCAGAACGTCTGCGGTGCTCGACATCGGCCTGACCGGGGTCTTCGGCGGTAGAATGCTGCGCGTGGCATCGGTGACGTGGTGGATGAGAGCCTGTACGGAACCTGTCTCCTCCGGAACGGCCCAGTTCGCCGGGCGCCAGTAGCGCACCTCCCACGGCTGGCCCTCTGGGCGGATGTCATAGCGCTGCAGGCCCATGAGATCGGGCGCGCCACGTTGCCGAACCCGCTCGAGCGACGCGCTGAGATTGCGCACGCCGGTCGCGCCTGGATCATGGGGGCTGTCAGGCATGGCCACGAACAGATCGAGCCCGGCCACGTCTTCGCGTCTGCGGCCGACAGCGGTGAGCCAAGCGTCGTTGGCATTGGCGATCCGGCACTCGGGCGTGAGCACGAGGAGCGGCAGCGGCGCGTGTTCGAACAGGCCACGATAGAGGCTCTCGGCCTGAGCCATCTGCGCGGCGGCAGACCGGAAGTTCGGCCTGTCGGCAGCGTCGGCCATATCTCCTCTCCTGGCAGAGCGCTTCGCTCCTCAACGCCCGTTAGCACGGTGTGATCTGCTTGGGTTCAGATCTGGCGGCCGAACCGCAGCCGTCTGGCCGCCGCGTCAGTGGTGAGGAGATCAGACCCGCTCATCCCTGACCGGAAGGCCCATGGTGACGGCGCTCGTCTGCCAATGTTGATCCGCAAGGCCGGTGCGGGCACTGTGCTGATGGACCTGTATTTGGGCCAGCGCTGGGCGATGGATCGTGCCGCCTTTCAGCGGCCACCTGAAGGCGAAGGGCTATTGGGAATGACAGCTGCCAACGATCAGCCCAACAAGCTGGCTGAGGTCGCTGGATTGGCGGCAGCGATCGCTGACCGCATCCTTGAACAGCACGAGGCAGGTACGTCGATCCCGCCGGAACAGTTCAGGATGCTCATCAGCGCCGCCCGGATGCTCTTCGACAACGGTGTGCCTTGGCCGCCATCAGTGGAGTACCTTGTGATGGATGTCGCCAAGCGGGCGGAGGAAGCCGGGCCCGCATCCAAGGGCGATGATGTCGTGGTGCATCTGATGCAAGGTCTCAACGCGGCCAAGCGCACCTGAGCGTTTCGTGGATGGATGACGCGGATTGCGCCTTCGAACACGCGTCGATCTCTGGAATCGTCATGCGTGATGGCGCGGCGGTCGAGCAAGATCTACCGGCACTCAGGCATGCGGGATCCGTGGCGGCTGGAGGTCATCCTCCGGTCGGGCGGCGGCGCTCGCTGCCAGGAGCCCTGCGCGACGGATGGGGAAGCCGGATCTTCGCGGAGAGGGTGGAGGCAGGCATTCTCGCATCCTTCGCCAGCCGTACCCCGAAGTGACAGCGCTGACCCTACGCGCCGCAGGCCCGACACGGCTGCGTATCGACCCGGAGCTGCGGCAATCCGGTTCCGCCGTCGCTGGTTTCCGATCCGAGCCCACGCCGGTTTGACCGGGTGCTGTGGAGGTTCAGCGCGGTGATGCTCGGCGCGGCTGCGTTCGTTACCGGCTCCGCTGACGGTCAGGTTGCCTCCATGAGCCACGTCCTCGCCGAGTACCTGAGGCGAAAGGCTACTTGAAGTGACCGGCGTCAACTCAGGCCCGCGAAGCGATGATGGCTCGACCTGATGAAGATTTGATTTCAGCTCAACATTTTCAGCCGAAAGCACGATTGGTCCATAGCCGACTCTCCGCTAGAGGGCTTGGAACCCAAAGCGGATTGATTGTGAGCCAGCTTAGATCCGACCTCACTCGTGCTTTCAAAGCGGCAGCGGCACGCGTCCAAGGCTTCTCAGCCGGCGACGGGGATCTGCGCGAAGGCGTTCACCGGTCGATCGGCGCTCCGATGCGCTTCGTGGATCCCAACCCGGACATACAGGACGCGCAGGCTCACATGGCCGAGCGGATTGATGCCCTCCAGGAGCTTCTTGGATCGCCAGACGGAGCCAGCCAGAGGCTTCAGGATCAGACGCGGCGCGAGGCCTATGAGGCTGTCGAGGCCCTGCAACGCGCGATCTTTGAGCATGGGTGCGCGTCGGCAGCGGCCGATCGCGTCGGCCTCGGCGTCCAGGGCAAACGGATCTGACCCCCTCCCGGCCGTGTCGATGAGGCGCTGAACGCGGTTCGGTCGAAGCCGGCGTCACGCGCCCTATATGGTCGGCATGCCTACCCTCGGCCTCAGGCTCCCGCTCCGCATCCGTGTCCTTGAAGAAACCGTGTGTGTCGAGGACGCCAACGGGCGCCGCACCGGCTACGTCTACTGGTCCGACGACGGTCAGCGCCGCTCCAGCACGGGTCGGTTCACCAAGGCGGAGGCCATTGAGCAGGTGCGGGTGATCGCGCGGGCCTGGGCGGATGCGCTCGCCTCGAACGGCACGCTGAGTACCGGACCGGCGCCAGAGGCAGGGGCGGCTGCGGCCGAACCGTCGCCGCGAGCGTGACGCCCGGCGCATCCTCCGCCTCGTGGAAGAGGCGCCGAGCACGCTTGCGAGCCGCCGAGGACCGTAGCTCACGGCTAGAGCCGGCCGCGTCTAACAGTCTGCTGACAGGTTCGAGCCCTGCCGGACCGACCAAATTCCCGCCGTCCAGGGACGATGCCGTCGAAATGCGGGGAGGGCAGGTTCCCTGGCGGCCTTGATCGAGAAGCACCTGCGCTCGCTTCAATTGAGGCTGGCGGGGGAGGGTGCCGGGCTTGTCTGGGGGACGGGCCGCATGGGCTTCGGCATCGCGCCTTGACCGTTTGCCAATCGGGTAATCT